>NZ_LR594659.1:4500000-4790000 GCF_901827155.1 Variovorax sp. PBL-H6 | reverse complement strand
GCAACAAGAATTTTTGATTGCGTCAAATGAACTTTACTTCGAAGCAATTCGAATTAAAGACGGCATAACGCGTCAGGTGAAAGACCTGGCGTATTCCTTGATTGGCTTTAATTTCTGTGAAGAAATGTCAAAGTTATAGGGTCAAGTGAATAAGAGCATGTGGTGGATGCCTTGGCGATGATAGGCGACGAAGGACGTGATAGCCTGCGATAAGCTTCGGGGAGCTGGCAAATTAGCTTTGATCCGGAGATTTCCGAATGGGGAAACCCACCGAAAGGTATCGTTATCTGAATACATAGGGTAACGAGGCGAACCGGGTGAACTGAAACATCTCAGTAGCTCGAGGAAAAGACATCAACCGAGATTCCGAAAGTAGTGGCGAGCGAAATCGGAAGAGCCTGTTAGTGATAGCACAAGACTTAACGGAACGGCTTGGAAAGGCCGGCCATAGTGGGTGACAGCCCCGTACGTGAAAAGATTTGTGTGGTACTGAGCTGACGAAAAGTAGGGCGGGACACGAGAAATCCTGTCTGAAGATGGGGGGACCATCCTCCAAGGCTAAATACTCATCATCGACCGATAGTGAACTAGTACCGTGAGGGAAAGGCGAAAAGAACCCCGGGAGGGGAGTGAAATAGATCCTGAAACCGCATGCTTACAAAAAGTCGGAGCCCGCAAGGGTGACGGCGTACCTTTTGTATAATGGGTCAGCGACTTACATTCAGTGGCAAGGTTAACCGAATAGGGAAGCCGTAGAGAAATCGAGTCCGAATAGGGCGTCTAGTCGCTGGGTGTAGACCCGAAACCAAGTGATCTATCCATGGCCAGGATGAAGGTGCCGTAACAGGTACTGGAGGTCCGAACCGACTAGTGTTGCAAAACTAGCGGATGAGCTGTGGATAGGGGTGAAAGGCTAAACAAACTTGGAAATAGCTGGTTCTCTCCGAAAACTATTTAGGTAGTGCCTCAAGTATTACCGTCGGGGGTAGAGCACTGTTTTGGCTAGGGGGTCATGGCGACTTACCAAACCAAGGCAAACTCCGAATACCGACGAGTACAGCTTGGGAGACAGAGCACCGGGTGCTAACGTCCGGACTCAAGAGGGAAACAACCCAGACCGCCAGCTAAGGTCCCTAAAATTGGCTAAGTGGGAAACGAAGTGGGAAGGCTAAAACAGTCAGGATGTTGGCTTAGAAGCAGCCATCATTTAAAGAAAGCGTAATAGCTCACTGATCGAGTCGTCCTGCGCGGAAGATGTAACGGGGCTAAGCCAGTTACCGAAGCTGCGGATGCACAGTTTACTGTGCGTGGTAGGAGAGCGTTCTGTAAGCCTGTGAAGGTGCGTTGTAAAGCGTGCTGGAGGTATCAGAAGTGCGAATGCTGACATGAGTAGCGTTAAAGGGGGTGAAAAGCCCCCTCGCCGTAAGCGCAAGGTTTTCTACGCAACGTTCATCGGCGTAGAGTGAGTCGGCCCCTAAGGCGAGGCAGAGATGCGTAGCTGATGGGAAACAGGTCAATATTCCTGTACCGATGTGTAGTGCGATGTGGGGACGGATCTTAATAGGTCATCCGGGTGTTGGATATCCCGGTTTAGTTGGAAGTAGGCGTGCGTTAGGCAAATCCGGCGCACATATACCGAGGCCAACGATCGAGCCAGCTTGCTGGTGAAGTGACTGAACGAGGTTCCAGGAAAAGCCACTAAGCTTCAGCTGCACACGACCGTACCGCAAACCGACACTGGTGCGCGAGATGAGTATTCTAAGGCGCTTGAGAGAACTCAGGAGAAGGAACTCGGCAAATTGACACCGTAACTTCGGAAGAAGGTGTGCCCTAATAGTGTGAAGTGAACAACGGAGCATGAATGGGTTGCAAAAAATCGGTGGCTGCGACTGTTTATTAAAAACACAGCACTCTGCAAACACGAAAGTGGACGTATAGGGTGTGACGCCTGCCCGGTGCTGGAAGATTAAATGATGGGGTGCAAGCTCTTGATTGAAGTCCCAGTAAACGGCGGCCGTAACTATAACGGTCCTAAGGTAGCGAAATTCCTTGTCGGGTAAGTTCCGACCTGCACGAATGGCGTAACGATGGCCACACTGTCTCCTCCTGAGACTCAGCGAAGTTGAAATGTTTGTGATGATGCAATCTCCCCGCGGAAAGACGGAAAGACCCCATGAACCTTTACTGTAGCTTTGTATTGGACTTTGAACAGATCTGTGTAGGATAGGTGGGAGGCTTTGAAGTGTGGTCGCTAGATCGCATGGAGCCAACGTTGAAATACCACCCTGGTGTGTTTGAGGTTCTAACCTAGGTCCATTATCTGGATTGGGGACAGTGCATGGTAGGCAGTTTGACTGGGGCGGTCTCCTCCCAAAGCGTAACGGAGGAGTTCGAAGGTACGCTAGTTACGGTCGGACATCGTGACGATAGTGCAATGGCATAAGCGTGCTTAACTGCGAGACTGACAAGTCGAGCAGATGCGAAAGCAGGACATAGTGATCCGGTGGTTCTGTATGGAAGGGCCATCGCTCAACGGATAAAAGGTACTCTGGGGATAACAGGCTGATACCGCCCAAGAGTTCATATCGACGGCGGTGTTTGGCACCTCGATGTCGGCTCATCTCATCCTGGGGCTGTAGCCGGTCCCAAGGGTATGGCTGTTCGCCATTTAAAGAGGTACGTGAGCTGGGTTTAAAACGTCGTGAGACAGTTTGGTCCCTATCTTCCGTGGGCGCTGCAGATTTGAGGAAGCCTGCTCCTAGTACGAGAGGACCGGAGTGGACACACCTCTGGTGTATCGGTTGTCACGCCAGTGGCATTGCCGAGTAGCTAAGTGTGGAAGAGATAACCGCTGAAAGCATCTAAGCGGGAAACTCGTTTCAAGATGAGATCTGCCGGGGCCTTGAGCCCCCTTAAGAGTCGTTCTAGACCAGGACGTTGATAGGTCGGGTGTGGAAGCGCAGCAATGCGTTAAGCTAACCGATACTAATTGCTCGTGCGGCTTGACCCTATAACTTTGATCTCCCAGATCAAGGTTTTATGCCAAGTGACGCAGTCAAATACCAAGCTGATTTAACTCTATGAATTCGCCGTCTTGACCTCAACACCAAGACAGCACCCCTTTATGCCTGATGACCATAGCGAGGTGGTCCCACTCCTTCCCATCCCGAACAGGACAGTGAAACGCCTCAGCGCCGATGATAGTGCGGGTTCCCGTGTGAAAGTAGGTCATCGTCAGGCTCTTACAGCCACAAAAAGCCCAACCAGCAATGGTTGGGCTTTTTGCTTTTAGAACCCCCGCACGCGCTACCATCCCAATACCTGTCAACGCCGATTAAAATCGGACCCACTTTCAGCATGGTCGCCGAAGTAAATCTGACCCACCCGGATCACTCTCGTGGCCCTCCTTGCCGCCTGGCCGGCCTTGCGTTTGTCTTTCAATCGGAAGCTCTCGCTCGTGATCTGCACAATGTGGGCATGGTGCAGCAGCCGGTCCAGCATCGCCGCCGTCAGCGTCTGGTCATCCGCGAAGGCGCTCGCCCACTGCATGAACGGCAGGTTGCTCGTAAGCACCATCGAGCCTCGCTCGTAGCGCTTGGCCGCCACGTTGAAGAACAGGTTGGCCTGGTCCCGCCCGAACGGCAGGTAGCCGATCTCGTCGATCACCAACAGCTTCGGTCCGAGCACGGCTCGGTTGAAGTATTCCTTCAGCCGGCTCTGCGCCTTGGCCGCTGCCAGTTGCATCATGAGGTCAGCCGCGGTGATGAAGCGCGCCTTGTGTCCCGCCATCACCGCACGGTGGCACAGTGCCAAGGCGACATGGGTCTTGCCGACGCCGCTTGGCCCGAGCAGCACCACATTCTCGGCACGCTCGACGAATGCCAGGTGGCCCAGCTCCACGATCTGCGCCTTGGGCGCGCCAGTTGCCTGGGTCCGATCGAACTGCTCCAGCGTCTTAACGGAGGGCATCGTCGCCAGGCGCATCATGGTCACGCGCTTGCGCTCCTCTCGCGCCACGAACTCGCTGGCGAGGACCTTCTCGAGGAAGTCGGCGAAGCTGGTTCCGTCGCGCGCAGCGCCCTGCGCCAGTGCGCTGCCCAGCCGTGCGAACTTGAGTTGTTCGCACAGCTCAGCGATGCGGTCAAGTTACAAGCTCATCACGCAGCCTCCAGCAAGGCGTCGTACACCAACAGCGGATGCTGCAACCTCTCCACCGGCAGGGCCACGCGCTGACGTATGAGCGCCGGCGCCTTGAGCGCTGGCGCGCTCAGCATGACCGCGCGTTCTTCGGCCAGCCGCACTGCGGGCACGGCCTTGGTGGTGGCGTGCACGCGAGCGTTGGCAACCTCGTCGAGCCAGCGACGCACGTGCAGGTTGGCCAGATTGGCATCGAGCCGCAGGCCGCTTGCTTCCAACGTCGCGGCCAGCGGGACCAGGAAGCTGCCCTTCAGGTGCGAATTAAATCGCTCGACCTTGCCCTTGGTCTTGGCCCGGTAAGGGCGACACAGCCGGGGCGTGAAGCCGCATGCCTCCGCGAGATCTCTCAACTCGCCGTTCCAGCGGTGCAGGCCTTCGCCGTAGGCGTCGCGTTCGATCACCACGGCCTTGGTGTTGTCGAACAGGACATGCTCGGGCACCTCGCCGAAATAGTCGAAGGCCTCGCGCAACCCCGTGCACAGCGTGGCGGCGTCTTCGCCGGAGCACGCGACGAACTTCACGAAGCTCGCGCGGCTGTAGCCCATGGTGACCACCAGCGCCAACAGCGGATCGCGGCCTCGCCTGACATAGGTGAAGTCGGCCTGCATCTGCTTGCCCGGTGGGGTCTCGAAGCGCACCAGCGGCTCGGGCTCGCTCTTCTTCAAGGGCGCCAGCCAGGCCTTGAGCTGGCTGATGCCGCCGGCGTAGCCGCGCTCGCGGATCTCGCGCAAGAGCACGGTGGCTGAAATCCACCGCGGGCGGGCCTGCTCGACACGCTCACGCAAATAGCCCTTGTACTCGTCGAGCTTGCATGCCCGCGCTTCGCGCGGGCCGTATCGCCGTGCCGTCTCGTCTCTCAGATACCGGCGCACCGTGTTGCGCGAACAGTCCAACTGCTTCGCGATCGCTCTGACGCTCTCGCCTCTTCGGGCCATCACTCGTATCTCCACTGCTTGCTCCTGGGTCAACATCGACGGCGCCCAAAAGGCCGTCATCCTCGCCCAGGTGGGTCACCTTTACTCCGGCGCAGTGGGTCAGTATTTGCTTCGGCGCCAACCCACTCGCTCACTCTTCAGTGTGGCGGGAGTCGATCTACGCTGCATTGAACATGGGTTGTAGTGTCGCACGATGCGGAACGAGGGTCTTAGATCAACATGCCTGCACTGGCTGCTTACCCCTCGAGGGGCTCGAGTGCCCGCGCCTTCGACTCCCCGAGATGGCCTTCTGGGCGCGCCGAGCCTCCAGCCGGTGTCGCCGTAAGAACGCAAGCAATCGTGCCTCCGCCGCATGAAGCCGGTGCACGCTTCGAGGCGCGTCTGAGAGTTCCTTCCAGATCTCGGTCATTGCCCCGGAGTCGGTGGAAAGTTTGGCGCCGAGCGTCAGCACAGCCGGATGAATATAGGCCTTCTTGCAAACTGCGGGCGTGTTACCGAGTTGTCGGGCTACCGCACCGAGAATCTCCTTGGCACTGACGCGTGAGATGGGCGATCCGCTGGTTCACCACTGCAAGCAAGGCGCGTGAGTTCAAGCGCTTGCACTGTTCCGTGCCATGTTCGGAAATCCTTCGCAGTGAAATTGTCTCCCGCAGCGTCTCGCAAGTACTCGTTGACGTCAGAGGACGACACGCTGCGCGCTTCGCCGTCGAGGCCCTGGAACTGGAACAGCTCTTGGCCGGGCAACTGTTGGCAACTCCGAATCACGCGCGTTACTCGTGGATCATCGACTTGGGCCTCATGCAGCACGCCACTCTTGCCCCGAAAGCGCAGCTTCAGCGAGGTACCGCGCACATCCACGTGCCGGTTGCGCAAGGTCGTGAGGCCATAAGATTGATTGCTGTTTGCGTATTCGTCATTGCCAACCCGAAGGAAGGTGATGTCAAGGAGGCGCACTAACGTGGCCAGCACCGCCGCGCGGCCCGGCGAAGATTCCTTCGCAGCTGCTCGAAGGTCGCGGGCCACTCGCGCGCGAATTCTCGGCAACGCGCGCCCGAACAATTCCAGTCGTTCGAACTTGGTCTCATCCTTCAGCAGGCGCCATTCGGCGTGATAGCGGTACTGTTTGCGGCCGCGTGCATCAATCCCCGTGGCCTGGAGATGGCCGTTGGGCAACGGACAGATCCAGACATCCGTGTACGCGGGCGGAATTGCCAATTGCCTGATACGCGAAAGCTCATTGATGTCGCGCAACCAATGGCCCTTGGCGTCCCGATAACGAAAGCTGCGCCCGTGCCGTACACGGGTGAATCCTGGCATACGGGCGTCCACGTAGACGAGCCCGTTGGTAAGAGGCACAGGTTGGGGACTTGCAGCGTCAGCCATGCGGTTGAAAGAAATTGCAGGCAAGGGTGCATTCTTCAATGAGCTCCCGCGAGATGGCACCGACGCCGCACGCCTGTAGGACGCAGCAAGCGCTGCGAGTACGAGCCAGGCGCTTCGATCATGTCGTCGTTGCGTTGGGGGAGACGAATCGACGGGTGCATCTCCGGCTCCAGGCATTGCCTTCGCCGGTTGCCTGAGGTCATGCGAGCGGCCGACGTCTCCACCCAAGTGCTTGAGGCCAGGACACTCAGCCCCCGGGCTCCCAGAGCGCCGGATAGTGCGTGACGAAGCCCTCCGACGTGGTCAGTAGCAGCCCC
This sequence comes from Variovorax sp. PBL-H6, assembly GCF_901827155.1. Lineage (NCBI taxonomy): Bacteria > Pseudomonadati > Pseudomonadota > Betaproteobacteria > Burkholderiales > Comamonadaceae > Variovorax > Variovorax sp. PBL-H6. The sequence continues at coordinate 4,783,168 of NZ_LR594659.1, read as the reverse complement.
TCGTAGTCAAAGCGGGGAGACTGGTACCAGTACTCGGCCTCGTTGCGGCGTTCATAGTGCTGCGCGAGCGCACTCAGGCCTTCGTCGTCGAGGTCGAGCCAGGCGGCCGGGGCCTGGGCACTCTCGCCGACGCGAAGGTTCAGGCGGCGCAGAGGCAGCAGATTGGTGGCAGGGGTGAAGCCCAGGTCCAAATCCGTACAGTGGGCCAAGCCTGGCACCGGCTGATCGTTGATGGACCATTCGCCATTGGCGGCGCGCGCGATCGCGAAGTCCACTGCGAGGCTGCCGATCCAACCGCGTACACGCCCCCACTTCGCATGCCATGCCTTGTCACAATGCACGCGGTAATCCAGGCGAGCAGGCTGGCCATTCTCGCTACGAAACACGGCGGCGCCGTCGAGCTGCCATCCGTCACCGTGCTTCTCGAGACGGCAGGCATCATGGCCGGGCAGGTCGAGGCGGCGCCAGAACATGGTGGCTACGATGTGCATGGGCCCGATGATGGCATCGATACCCCCAGCGCACCAGTGCCCGCCGCGGAACGTTCAAAATCCAGCGCGTGACCGCCCCGCCCATCCGCCGCATTGCCCACCTCGATATGGACGCGTTCTACGCCTCGGTGGAACTGCTGCGCTATCCGCAGCTCAAGGGACTCCCGGTCGTGATCGGAGGTGGCCGGCGCAAGGTGGATGAAGCCATCCGCGAACTGCGGGAAGGCAGCACTCTGGCGGATATCCCGGTCCATGCCTTCCCGCTGCTCAGCGACTATGCGGGCCGCGGCGTGATCACCACCGCGACTTATCCCGCGCGGCTCTTTGGCGTCGGTTCCGCGATGGGGCTGATGAAGGCGGCGAAGTTGTGCCCGCAGGCCATCATCCTGCCAGTCGATTTCGACGAGTACCGTCGTTACTCGCGTATGTTCAAGAACGTCATCATCGAAATCGCGCCGCTGATGGAAGACCGCGGCGTCGATGAGGTGTACATTGATTTCACCGAAGTACCTGGAGGCCAGCGAGAGGGCGGTCGGGTGCTCGCCCGCCTGATCCAGCGATCGATCCTCGAGGCCACAGGGCTCACCTGCTCGATTGGCGTCGCGCCCAACAAGCTGCTGGCCAAAATGGCCAGCGAGTTCGAGAAGCCGAATGGCATTTCGGTTGTCTACGACCATGACCTGCAGACGCGCATCTGGCCGCTACCCTGTCGGAAGGTCAATGGCATTGGGCCAAAGGCCGACGAGAAGCTTCAGCGTTTCGGAATCCGCACCATCGGCGAGCTCGCGGGGCGTGACCGCGACTGGCTGATCGAGAATTTCGGAAAGGCCACTGGCGCCTGGATGCACGAGGTGGCGTGGGGGCGCGACGAGCGGCCCGTCGTGACCGAGAGCGAGCCGGTGTCGATGAGCCGCGAAACTACCTTCGAGCGTGACTTGCACGCAGTGCGCGACCGGGACGAGCTGAGCGCCATCTTCACGCATCTTTGCTGCAAGGTGGCGGAAGACCTGCGACGCAAGGGCTATGTGGGCAAGACCATCGGAATCAAGCTGCGCTACGACGACTTCAAGATCGCGACGCGCGATCAGACCATCGAGCAGTTCACCTCGGATGCGAAAACGATCCGGCAAGCTGCCGGACGCTGCCTCAAGCGCGTGCCGCTGGAGCGGCCGCTGCGCCTGCTGGGCGTACGCGTGGGGGCGCTGGTGAAGGCAGGGAGCCCGGAGGTGCTGCTGGCGTCGGCGCAAGGTCGATCCATGATGCAATCGCGCGCCACCGCCAGCCCCGCGACCACTGGCTCGCTTTTCTAGACAAGATGATCGGTCGGTAGCCGGATCGGCGGGTGCATTCGCGGCCGGTCTCGAGGCGCAGCGCCCGACCCAATGGCGCGGGCGACCTTCAAGGTGTGCGGCGCTTGCCCGCGGCGTAGTTCTGCTCGAAGCGGGTTTGCAGAAAATCCAGCAGTGCGCGCAGGGCCGCGCTATTGTGGCGCCGCTGCAGGTAGGCGGCCGACAGCCACATGTCGTTGCGGACACAGTCCTGCAGCACGGGAACCAGCTCGCCGTGGTCTATATGGGTCTGGACCAGCAACGCCGGCAGATAGAGAACGCCGAAGCCCATGAGGGCCGCCTCGATCAGCGGCCCGGCTTCTGAGGCGTCCATGCGGCTCTTTACCGCCACGTCCTGCGCCTTGCCGTCGACCTCGAAGCGCCACTGCGGATGAACGCCGAGGCGGGAGTGCGTCAGCGTCTCGTGCTGCGCCAGTTCGGCCGGATGCGCCGGCGTGCCGTGCTTTTTCCAATATTGCGGCGAGGCGCACACCACCAGCTTCAGCGGTGTCAGCTTGCGCACGATGAGGTTGTCGTCCTCGATGGGACCGACGCGCAGAGCCAGGTCGGTTGCTTCCTCGGCCATGTCGACCTGGCGGTTGCTCAGGTGCAGACTCAGTCTGACCTCGGGGTAGTAGCCCATGAACTGCGCCAGGAGCTTGGGCAGGTCCCCCTGTCCCATGCCGTGCGGCGCCGAGATGCGCAGGCGGCCCCGCGGCTGGCTCGCATGCTCCTGCAGTTCGGCCTGGGTGAGTTCCACCATTTCCATCACCGGCTTGCTGCGCTCGAGCAGCAGCGCGCCGGCGTCCGTGAGGCTGACGGAACGCGTCGAGCGATTGAGCAGGCGCACGCCGAAGCGGCTTTCAAGCTCCGCCACGTACTTGCTCACCGTGGCCTTGGACATGTCGAGGCGGGTTGCCGCACGGGAGAAGCTGCCGTAGGCGGCGACTTCGCGGAAGGTCTTGAGGAGGTCTAGGCTGTCCATGTCAGTCGCGCATTGTGCGGCGACCCGATGATTTCAGCTCGGTCAACCCGTGTTCCGCAGGCCCGCCGCCACGCCGTTGATCGACATGTGGATGCCTCGCTGCAGGCGCTCGTCGTCCTGTTGGCCGGCGCGCCAGCGGCGCATCAGTTCCACCTGGAGGTGATGCAGCGGGTCGATATAGGGAAAGCGGTGGCGAATTGAACGCTGCATCTCGACGTTGCCTTCGAGCCGCTGCTTCGCGCCGGTGATCAGCGCCAGCGCGTCGGAGGTGCGGTGCCATTCGGCCTCGATCATCGAGAACACCTTCTGGCGCAACTTGCGATCCTCCACCAGTTCGGCGTATCGCGTCGCTAGGGCGAGGTCGCTCTTGGCCAGCACCATGTCCATGTTCGAAAGCAAGGTGCTGAAGAAGGGCCACTGCGCCACCATGCGCTGCAGCAGAGCCTGCCGTTCCTTGCGCGCCGTCGCGCTGCCGGCGGCAGCAAGGAACTGCTCGATTGACGAGCCGAATCCGTACCAGCCGGGCAGCGTGAGCCGGCACTGTCCCCAGCTGAAGCTCCAGGGAACGGCGCGCAGATCCTCGATCCGCCGGCTCGGATTGCGCGAGGCCGGCCGGGAACCGATGTTGAGCTCGGCGATTTCCCGAATTGGCGTGGCGCTGAAGAAGTAGTCGGCGAAGCCGGGCGTCTCGTAGACCAGCGCGCGGTACGCCGCCATGCTGGCTGCCGAGAGCTCGTCGGCAGCGGCGAGGAAGGCAGCCGGTGCCGCCTTCGCTGCTGGCAGCAGCGTGGCCTCGAGTGTGGCGGCAACCAGCGTCTCGAGATTGCGCCGCCCGATCTCGCGATTGGCATATTTGGAGCCGATCACTTCGCCCTGTTCGGTCAGGCGGATCTGGCCGCGCACCGTGCCGGGCGGCTGCGCCAGGATAGCTTGGTAGCTCGGGCCGCCGCCGCGCCCGACCGTGCCGCCGCGGCCGTGGAACATGCGCAGGCGGATGGAGGTCCCGGACTTCTTGTTGAGTTCATCGAAAAGCGCGACGAGTGCAGTCCCGGCGCGATAGAGCTCCCAGTTGCTGGTGAAGATGCCGCCGTCCTTGTTGCTGTCGCTGTAGCCCAGCATGACATCCTGCTCGGCGCCAGAGCGTGCGACCAGGGCCTGGATGCCGGGCAGGGCGTAGAAGGCGCGCACGATGGGCGCGGCATTGCGCAGGTCCTCGATCGTCTCGAACAGCGGCACGACGATCAGGTCGCACGTGGCGTTGCCGAGCGCGGCGACGGGCCGCCCCAAGCCAGCGTGCGTCTCCTGGGCTGGCAGCGAAGACACATCGGTGCCAATCGTGGGCGTGCCAGTGCCCAGAGTGCCGCGCAGCAGGCCTACTTCCTTCTGCAGCAACAGCGCCTCGAGCAGGTCGCTCACCGTCTCGGTGTGGCTGATGATGTAGTGCCGGATCGCCGCCGCCCCGTAGCGGGTGCGGGCCTTGCGCGCGGCCGCGAAAATGGCAAGCTCGCTCTGCGCCAGCGGCGAGTAGCTGGCGTCCGGCACGCGCAAGGGACGCGCGTCGTCCAGGAGGCGCAAGAGCAACGTTTGCTTCGCTTCCTCGGCCAGCGCCGCATAGTCTGGTTCGAGGCGCGCCGTGGCCAGCAGTTCGGCAACCACGGCCTCGTGCTTGTCGGAGCTCTGGCGCAGATCCACTGTCGCGAGATGGAACCCGAACACTTCGACGGCGCGGATGAGCGGCCCGAGGCGCTGGCCGACCAGGGCTGCGCCGTGCTTCTCGAGCAGCGATTCCTCGATGGTGCGCAGGTCTGCCAGGAACTCCTCGGCACAGTGGTAAGGGTTCTGCGGCGCGACCGCGTGGCGCGCGGCCTCGCCGCCACTGAGCTCACGCAAAGTCGCTGCCAGGCGCGCGTAGATGCCCGTGAGCGCGCGGCGGTAGGGCTCGTCCTGGCGATGCTCGCTTTGGTCGGGCGAGCCCTCGGCCAGCGCCTGCATCTCCACCGACACATCCACCAGCGTGGCAGACAACGACAGCTCGCCGCCGAGGTAGTGGACTTCGGTCAGGTAGTAGCGCAGCGCCAGCTCGGCCTGGCGGCGCATGGCGTACTCGAGGCTCTCGGCAGTCACATTGGGATTGCCGTCGCGGTCGCCGCCAATCCATTGGCCCATGCGCAGGAAAGGCGCGATGTCGCTGCGGCCCAGGGCCTTTTCAAGGTCGGCGTAGACGCGAGGTATCTCGCGCAGGAAGGTGGCCTCGTAATAGCTCAGCGCGTTCTCGATCTCGTCGGCCACGGTGAGCTTGGAGAAGCGCAGGAGCCGCGTCTGCCAGAGCTGGAGCACGCGCGCGCGCATGCGGCGCTCGTTCTCTGCCAGCGCGACGGGCGTCAGCATGTCCCGGGTGCCGGCGAAGCACTGCTGTCGCAACTTGATGTCGTCGCGATCGGTCAGCAACTGCGCAATGGCACGCTCGGCATCGAGGATGCTCTTGCGCTGCACTTCGGTCGGATGGGCGGTGAGCACCGGTGACACATAGCTGTGCGCCAGCGACTCCACCACCGCTGCCGGCGTGATGCCCGCCTTGCGAATCCGCGCGAGCGCCATCTCCAGGCTGCCGGCGGCACTCTCGCCCGTGCGCTCGGTCTCGGTGCGGCGACGTATCTGGTGCCGGTCCTCGGCCAGATTCGCCAAGTGGCTGAAGTAGGTGAAGGCTCGGATCACGCGCACCGTCTCGGCCGCGCTCAGTGCCTTGAGGAGGCTCTTGAGCGCGCGGTCGGCCGCGTGATCGGCATCGCGCCGGAACGAGACCGACAGCGTGCGGATCTTCTCTACCAGATCGAAGGCCTCGTCGCCCTCCTGCTCGCGAATCACGTCGCCGAGAATGCGTCCGAGCAGGCGGATGTCGTCGATCAGCAGTTGTTCGTCGCCATCGCGGCGCCTGATGGTGGAAGAAGCGCTGGTCTTGCTTTTCATCGACATTTCTCCTCGTTCAACCGGGTCGGCCCTGCGTTGCTGCATTGCAACAATGCTAGCATTCCCACCCGTAACCACAGTAACGGAAGCGGCCCCTTGAGCAACATCGTGATCGCCACGCGCGAAAGTCGCCTGGCTCTCTGGCAGGCCGAGCACGTGCAATCGTTGCTCCAGCAACTAGGTCACACGGCCAGCCTGCTCGGAATGACCACCCGCGGCGACCAGATTCTCGATCGTTCGCTGGCCAAGGTTGGCGGCAAGGGCCTGTTCGTGAAGGAACTCGAGCTGGCGCTCGAAGAAGGCCATGCCGACATCGCAGTGCACTCGCTCAAGGACGTGCCCATGGACCTGCCCGAAGGCTTCGTGCTGGCCTGCGTTCTGGAGCGCGAAGACCCGCGCGATGCGCTCGTGTCGCCGAACTACCCCTCGCTCGAAGCTTTGCCGCAGCGTGCCGTGGTCGGCACTTCCAGCCTGCGTCGGGTCGTGTTGCTGCGCGCGTTGCGCCCCGACCTGCGCATCGAGCCCCTGCGCGGCAACCTCGACACCCGATTGCGCAAGCTCGACGAAGGGCAATACGACGCCATCGTGCTGGCGGCCGCCGGCCTCAAGCGACTGGGCCTCGAGCGTCGCATCCGCGCCGTCTTCGAACCCGAGGCCATGCTGCCGGCCGCGGGACAGGGCGCGCTGGGCATCGAGGTGCGGGCCGACCGCAGCGATCTGATCTCCCTGCTGGCGCCGCTCGCCAGCCTGCGCGACCAGCTCGCCACCGCGGCCGAGCGGGCAATCAGCCGTGCCATGGGCGGCAGTTGCTCGATGCCCCTTGCGGCCCACGCACGCTGGCAGGACGGCGACCGTCTGCGCATCGATGCCGCCTGGGGCGATCCCGAGGGCGCCGCGCAGCTTGTGCGGATCCACGCGCACGCCGAGGTCAACGATCCTGCTCATGCGGTTGCGCTCGGCGAGGGAGCCGCCCGCCTGCTGCGTGAGGCGGGCGCACACTGAATGACATGCCGGCGCCAAGAGTGATCGTCACGCGCCCGGCCCGCGAGGCGGCGCGCTCGGTCGAGGCGCTGCGCACTGCCGGGCTGGACGCGCGGGCCCTGCCCCTGATCGGGATCGCCCCGGTGGTCGACCGGAGAGATCTCGACGCGGCGCTGCAGCGCCTCGGTCACTACGCCGCCGTGATGTTCGTGAGCGCCGCAGCGGTCGAGCATTTCTTCGATGCTGCCGGCGTCATTGCTGGCGGCTTGCGTCCACGCTGTTGGGCCACCGGCCCTGGCACCGTGCGTGCGCTGCAGCAAGCCGGCGTTGCGGCCTCGGCGATCGATGCGCCGGGCGCCGACGCCGGGCAGTTCGATTCAGAAGCACTTTGGGCCAGGGTGCGTACGCAGGTAGGTCCCGGCTTGCGCGTGCTGATCGTACGGGGCGGCGATTCGGCGGGGCAGCCGGCCGGACGCGCCTGGCTGTCACGCGAGATCGTCGCAGCTGGCGGTGCCTGTGACATCGTCGTCGCCTACCGCCGCATTGCCGCGCCGTTCGGCGAGGCCGAGCAGGCACTGGCCGCCGAGGGGGCACGCGGCGAGGCGATCTGGCTCTTCAGCAGTGCGGAGGCCATAGCACGTCTGCGTGCCGCAATGCCTGGGACGGCATGGGCGTCCGCGCGCGCGGTCGCCACGCATCCGCGCATTGCGGAAGCCGCGCGGGCCGCCGGTTTCGGGGCGGTGCGCATCTCTTCCGCGACGCCGGGCGCGCTGGTCGCGTCGATAGAATCCTTCGCATGAGCGACGCCTCTGTCTTGAATGAAAGCCTGCAGGAACCGGCGGCGCGCCCTCCCGTACCGGCGCCTCTGCAGACGGCGCCGCTCCCCGCAGCCACGCTCTCGAAAATTTTGCTCGCACTCCTTGCCGGGGCCGCAGTGCTCGCGCTGGTGGCGGTACTGGTTCTTTGGCAAAAGGTCAATGGGATGCAGGAGCAACTGGCCCGGCAGAGTGCCGATGCCATGGCGCAGTCCATGGAGGCCCGCACCCTCGCGCGCCAAGCCCAGGAGACCGTGCGAGACACCGCGGCGCGGCTGGCACTGAACGAGACCCGGGTAGCGGAAGTGGCGCTGCAGCGTTCGCAACTCGAGGAGCTGATGCAGAGCCTCTCGCGCTCGCGCGACGAGAACCTGGTGGTCGATATCGAGTCCGCAGTCCGCCTCGCGCTTCAGCAGGCCGAGGTCACGGGCAATGTGCAGCCGCTGCTGGCCGCCCTCAAAGCCGGGGACCTGCGTATCGCACGCGCCGCCCAGCCGCGGTTGGCGCCGCTGCAGCGCGCCATGCAGCGCGACGTCGAGCGTCTGCAGGCGGGCGCCACGGCCGAGAGCGGCGAGACGCTGCGCAAGCTCGACGATCTTGTACGCATGGTGGACGAACTGCCGCCGCTCAACGCGGTAGCCACACGCGGCACGGGCCTCAACCCCTGGCAAGCCGAGCCAATGCCGGGTGATGCGCCCTGGTGGCACCGCGCGCTGCTGATGGTGCGCAACGAGGCGCGCTCGCTGCTGCGCGTGGGCCGCATCGACCGCCCCGAGGCCGTGCTGCTGTCGCCCGACCAGACCTTCTTCTTGCGCGAGAACCTGAAGCTGCAATTGCTCAACGCGCGGCTCGCCCTCCTTTCCCGGCAGTTCGACATGGCCCGCAATGAGCTGGCCACCGTTTCGGCCTCCCTCAACCGCTACTTCGACCCAGCCTCTCGCCGCGTCCAGGCGGCGGCCACGCTGTTGCAGCAGTTGCAGGCCCAGATCAAGACCAGCGAGCCGCCACGCATCAACGAAACGCTGGCCGCTCTTACCACGGCTGCGGCGGGACGGTAGGCTTCAGGCATGCGTGCAGCACTGTGGCTCCTGGCCTTGTTCGGCATTGCGGCGGCGGTGGCGCTGTTCGCCGGCAACAACCAGGGAACGGTGACTGTCTTCTGGCCGCCGTGGCGGGTCGACGTCTCGCTCAATCTCACGCTTCTGATTCTGCTGGTGGCCTTTGCGCTGCTGCATGTCGCCTTGCGCGCGCTGTCGGCGCTTTTCTCCCTGCCGCGGCAGGCGCGTCAATGGCGTCTGCAACAGAAGGAGCGCTCGCTGCACGCGGCACTGCTCGACGCCCTCGCGCAACAGCTGGCCGGCCGCTTTTCGCGCTCGCGCAAGGCAGCGCAGGCAGCGCTCGTGCAGGAGCGGGCATTGGCCGGGCTGGACGCAAGGCTGCCGCAGGCGCAGCAGATACGCGTGCTGTCGCACCTGCTCGCCGCGGAGAGCGCGCAGGCCCTGCAGGACCGGCCTGCGCGCGATGCGCACATGCAGCAGGCGCTCAGCGAGAGCGCCGACCGGGGCGTGCTCGCAAGCCCCGAGACGCGCGAAGGCGTGCAGTTGCGCGCAGCCCGCTGGGCGCTCGACGACCGCGATGCGCCTGCCGCATTGGCCCGGCTGGAGGAGCTTCCGCAGGGTGCCCAGCGCCGTACGCTCGCCCTGCGCCTGCGGCTCAAGGCGGCACGGCAGGCCGGACGCACGCAGGAGGCGCTCGAAACCGCACGCCTGCTGGCCAAGCATCGTGCCTTCTCCGACGCCGCCGCGCAGAGCATCGTGCGCGGTCTGGCGACGGAGCTCCTCTCAGGCGCGCATGATCCCACGCAACTGCTGCGGGCCTGGAGCGAGCTCGAGGGCGGGGAGCGCGAGATGCCCGAAGTCGCGATCCATGCGGCACAGCGCATGGTGGCGCTGCGCGGCGACCTCACCCTCGCGCGTGCCTGGCTGCTGCCGGTCTGGGAGTGCATGATCGAACAGCCTCGCAGCCTGCACGATTCCCTGCGGGTGAAGCTGGTGCTGGCGCTGGAGGCCGGCCTCGACTCGGTCGAGGCCGATTGGCTTGCGCGCATCGAAGCAGCGCAGCGGAACAACCCCCGTGACCCGAACCTGCAGTACCTTGCCGGTATGGCGTGCATGAGGCGCCAGCTCTGGGGCAAGGCGCAACAACTTCTCACGCATGCGGGATTGGCGTTACAAGATCCGGTTTTGCACCGACGTGCCTGGCAGGCGTTGGCGGAACTCGCCGAAGCTCGCAACGACGCCGATCAGGCGTCGGCTGCCTGGAAGCGCGCTGCACAGATCGAAACGCCTTGAGGGGCTGCACCGGCACGGCGTCAGCTATCTTTTTTATAGCTGAAGATCTAATATCGGCCTGAAATTGCCCGGTGTAGGAGCACGCTTACCCCATCCGGCGCCGCACCCGTTTAACCTGCCGAACGCTCTAGGCCAAGAAACATTTGAGCCTGGCGCGTTGCTGATGTACAGTCGTAACTGTTTGCAAAAGTATTCATTCAGGGTCATGACTCGGAGTTGGGTTTGAAACGTTTTCTACTACATGCCACTTTGCTCGCCTCGGCCGGGCTGCTGTTACAGGCTTGTGCGCCGCTAGCCCCGGGCTTTCGCTCGGCAAGCAACGACGGTGCCCAGGCCGTGTCGCCTTCGGGCTTTTCCACCTCGGAGATCGATCCGCCGCCTGCCGGTGCAATCACCGAGATCACGCCCCAGCTGATCCAGGCACATCGCGCCGCCGTCGGCAACAACGTTCCGCCTGAAGTACGGGCACTCGTGGGCGAGGCGCCGGTCTACAAGATCGGTCCTGGCGATGTGGTGAGCGTCGTGGTCTATGACCATCCCGAAATTGTGTTCAGCGGAATCCCTGCGACCACGGTGGCCGATCAGGCGAGCGTGTCGCCGGCCCCGGGCTTCATCGTCTCCAACACGGGCTACATGAGCTTCCCGTACGTAGGCCAGATCAAGGCCGAAGGCATGACGATCCAGGACCTGGAGCAGACGCTGATCAACAGGCTGTCGCGGGTGTTCAAGAGCCCGCAACTGAGCGTGCGTGTGAACGCCTTCCGCAGCAAGCGCGCCTACATCGAAGGTGAAGTCCGCACGCCGGGCCTGCAGATTTTCACGGACATCCCCATGACCCTGGCCGAGGCGATCAATCGCGCGGGCGGCCTCTCGGGGAACGGGGATCGCTCTGCCGTGACCCTCACCCGCGACGGCAAGACCGTCACGCTCGACCTGATGTCCATGGCCGAGGCCGGCATCGCGCCGACGAGCATCCCGCTCCGGTCGGGCGACCTGGTGATGGTGCGAAGCCGCGATGAACGCAAGGTCACCGTCATGGGCGAGGTGAATGTCCAAACGGGCGTGATGATGCGCAACGGGCGGCTCAGCCTGAACGACGCGCTGACCGAGGTCGGCGGCGTCAATCTCGGGACCGCGAATCCGCGCCAGATCTACGTGATCCGCAACGAGACGAATGGCTTGTCGATCTTTCACCTCGACGCCCGCACGCCGACGGCGATCGCCATGGCTGACGGCTTCGCCCTCAGGCCCAAGGACGTGGTCTATGTCGACCCGGTCCCGCTGGTCCAGTGGAACCGCGTGCTGAGCCTGATTCTTCCGACCGCCACGACCGCGACTTCCTATCGCGATCTGGGCACGCGCAGCAGCGGGAGCGGCAGATAGTGGCCATCCAGAACGTTCTCGTCGTGTGCACCGGCAACATCTGCCGCAGTCCGATGGCGGAGGCCGTCATGGCGGCCGACCTGCCGGGCGTGCAGGTCGATTCGGCCGGCCTGCATGCGCTGGTCGGCAAGCCTGCGGACCCCACCGCCCGCGAGTTGCTGGACGCGCGCGGCATCGATATCGGCGCGCATCGTGCGCAGCAGCTCAGTGGCGAGCTTTGCCAGCGCGCCGATCTGATCCTGGTGATGGACCGCGAGCAACGCCGCGCGGTCCAGGAGCGCTATCTCTTCGCTGCCGGCAAGGTGTTCCGTCTCTGCGAGTTCAGCGACGAGGACGTGCCTGATCCTTACCGTGAAGATCGCAGCATCTTCGAGCACTCGCTTCAGCTCATCGATTCCGGCGCCAGGCAGTGGGCCCAACGCATCTCAAGAGTATCCAGTTGATGACTTCCTCAATCATTACCAAAACGAATCCCTCCCCGGCGAGCGCGGCGGACGAGGAAGACCTCGACCTCGGGCGCTACATCGAGGTCCTGGTCTCGAACAAGTGGCTGATCGCGGCAATCACCGTCGTCGTGTTCGTGATCGGCGCAGCCTACGCCTACATGGAGCGTCCCGTCTACGAATCAAACCTGGTGATCCAGGTCGAGGATACGGAGGGCGGCGGCAAGGGTGCCCTGGCCGAAGCCAGCGGCCTTGTCGACGTGAAGACGCCCGCGAGTGCCGAAATCGAGATCATCCGCTCGCGCATGATCGCGGGCCAGGCCGTAGAGGCCACGAAGCTCTACATCTCCTCCGGACCGCGCTATGTGCCCTATATCGGCGGCTGGCTGGCGCGCCGCTCCAACGGCCTGTCGGACCCGGGCTTCCTCTGGCTCAATGGTTATGTGTCCGGGACCGAGCGCATCCTCGTCTCGCAGTTCGACGTGCCGACCATCATGGAAGGCGGCCTGTTCACCGTCACTGCCGCAGGGAGCAACCAGTACACCCTGGACTATCCAGGTATGCAGCAACTCAAGGGCACTGTGGGGACATTGCTGAGGGCCGAGACGCCCGAGGGCCCGATCACGCTCCAGATCGATCAACTGGCCGGCAAGCCGGGCGCGCTGTTCAACCTGTACCGCTACGCGAAGCTGCCGACCACGATCGGTTTGCAGACGAGCCTTGCCCTCCAGGAGCGCGGCAAGAACTCCGGCATCGTCAACGTGTCCCTGCAGGACACCGACCCGTTCAAGCTGACGCGTGTGCTCAATGCCGTGGGCGACCAATACGTCAAGCAGAACATCGAGCGCAAGGCCGCTGAGGCGCAAAAGACGCTGGCCTTCCTCGATGTCCAGTTGCCCTTGTTCAAGAAGCAGCTGGAAGCCTCGGAAGAGGTCTACAACCGTTATCGCAACCAGAAGGGCACGGTGGCCTTCAGCGAGGAAGCCGCGCTGATCCTCGGCCAGTCGGTCGACCGCCAGACCAAGCTGCTGGACGCCCAACAGCGCCGGCGCGAGCTGGAGTCCCGCTTCACTTCTGCGCACCCATCGGTGCAGACCCTGGACAACCAGATCGCCGCGCTGAAGGCCGACATGGGCAGCATCCAGGAACGCATCAAGGGCCTCCCTGCGATCCAGCAGGAGGCGGTGCGCATGGAGCGCGATGTCAAGGTGAACACCGAGCTCTACCAGTCGCTGCTCAACAATGCGCTGCAACTGCGCCTCGTGAAGGAGGGCAAGATCGGCAACGTGCGCGTGCTCGATGAGGCAGTCGTGCCCACGCAGCCGGTCAAGCCGAACCGCAAGGTGATCATGGCTGCCGCGCTGGCGCTCGGATTGTTCCTCGGCATCGTCGCGGCCTTCATCCGCAGCTCCTTCGTCGAGCAGCGGCTGCGTGATCCGCACGAGGTCGAAGCCGACACCGGACTGCCCGTGTTCTCGACCATTCCGCTGAGCCCCTCGCAAGCCGCTATTGCAAAGCGCCGTCTCAGCGGAGCCACTGGCGTGCGCCTGCTGGCGATCGAGAACCCCGACGACCCGGCAGTCGAGAGCCTGCGCAGCTTGCGCACCGCGATGCAGTTCGCGATGCTTGAGTCACCCAACAACCGGGTGCTGATCAGCGGCCCCACGCCAGGCGTTGGCAAGAGCTTCGTGACGGCCAACTTCGCCGCCCTCATGGCCGCTGCCGGCAAGCGCACGCTACTGATCGACGCCGACCTGCGCCGCGGCCACACGCACCAGTACTTCGGGCTGCAGCGTCACGGTGGCTTGTCCGAACTGATCGCCGGCAGCTTGACGGTCCAGCAGACCGTGCATCGCCAGGTCGTGCCCAACCTCGATTTCCTTGCCACTGGTCAACTGCCGCCGAACCCGGCGGAACTGCTGGTGTCCGACTCGTTCAAGACCATGTTGGAGCGCCTGTCCGAGCAGTACGACCTGGTTGTCATCGACACGCCGCCGGTGCTCGTGGCGGCCGACACGTCCACTGTGGCCGCTCACGCTGGCACGGTGCTTCTGGTGGCGCGCGCCGATCAATCGACAATGGGCGAGTTGAAGGAAAGCACGCGGCGGCTCGCCATGAGCGGCAAGTCTGCCACCGGCGTGCTGCTCAACGCGATGGACCTGGGCCGTCGCACCTTCGCGCCCTACAAGTACGGACGCTATCGCTACACCAGCTACAACTACGAGAGCATCCTGCCCGAAGAGCAGTGAGGCAAAAAGAAACCGGGCCGAGGCCCGGTTTTTTTTGGAGCCGGTGCGCTTCTCAGCGCTTCTCAGCGCTTCTCAGCGCTTCGCAACGCAGGCCAGCAGGTCGTGCTCGAACTGCGCCAGCACGGCATCACGGTCGAAACGCGCCTCGGCGACGGCACGCGCCTTCAGCCCCAGTTCGCGCCGGCGTTCGGGCTGCAACGCGAGCGACAGCACGGCGTCTGCGAAGGACCTGGCATCGTCCGGCGGCACGGCGATACCGCATTCGGCCGTCACCTTGCCGAGCTCGGTCTGGGGGTGTGCACCGGCGACCACCGGCCTGCCGCTGCTGAGCATGCCGGTCAGCTTGGAGGGCATCACCAGGTCCGCCGCATCGGCACGCTGGGGCAGCAGGTGAATGTCGGCCAGGCCGAGAAAGTCGCCGAGCCGCTCGACCGGCTGCAAGTCGAGGAAGCGCACGTTGGCGAGCGACTCGCAGCGTTTCATCAATGCGGCGCGACCGGCGCCGTTGCCGCAGAACACGAACTCCAGCCCGGGCTGGTCCTTGAGCATCAGTGCCATTTCCGACAGCAGCTCCAGGCCCTGCTTGGCGCCCATGTTGCCCGAGTAGAGGGCTACCACGGCGTCCGGGCGAATGCCGAGCTCGGCGCGATAGGAGCTCACGCCTTGCAGCGGCTGGATCGCGGAAACGTCGGCCCAGTTGGGCAACGAGACCAGCCGCGCGTCCTCGGTGCCCTTGTTGCGCGCACGTTCGAGCATGCGTAGCGAGATGGTCGAGATGCGGTCGAAGCGCCGCATCAGCCAGCGCTCGGCCGATGCCACAAAGGCGCGCGTGCGCGCACCCTTGAGCAGGCCGAGTTCGAAGGCGGCGTCCATCTCGTAGTCCTGGATGTGCAGCCAGGATTTTGCCGAGCGCAGGCGCGAAAAGGCCAGGGCTGCCGGCGTGCAGAACATCGGAGGCTCAGTGACCCACACCACGTCCGGCTTCCAGCGCCATTGGGCGAGCAGGGCCGGCACGCTGCTGAGCGCGAAGCTCGCCAGGTGCAGCAGGCGCTTCGCGCCGGTCACCTTGCGCGGCACCCACAGCGGTGTGCGAAAGACCTGGGCGCCCTGCCACTCGTGCCGGGTGTAGCGCCCCGAGTGGTACCCAGGGCGTACTTGCCAGTCGGGGTAATAGGGCGGTGCCGTCACCACCCTCACTTCGTGGCCGCGCGCCGCAAGCCAAGCCACCATCTCTCCGGTGTACTTGCCGATTCCGGTCAGCTCCGGTGCGAAATTGATGCCGTAGACGAGCAGCTTCATGAGGATTTGTTGGCGCTGTGCAAGGGACGCGCTGGGCCTTTCAGGCGATCTGCGGGGCGTGCGTGCGGATGATGTCCACCAGCGTCGATGCCACCTGCTCCATGCGGAAGCGCTGTTCGAAGGAGCGCAGTGCGGCGGCGCGTATCGTGTCCAGCTCTGCCGGCGTCGCGGCCAGCCAGCGACGCAGCAACGCAGCCGTGCCTTCCAGCGTGTCGGACTCGACGAAGCCGGCGTGGTCCGCGTCGATCTCCCGCCAGATATTGACCTTGTCGCTGATCAGCACCGGCCGGCTGCAGGCCATGGCCTCCACTACCGCGATGCCGAAATTTTCCTGGTGAGAGGGGAGGCAGAACACTTCGCACGCATGAAAGGCGCCCCACTTGAGATCGCCCGACAGCATGCCCGGCCAGCTCACGCGCGAGGCCAGGCCCAGGCCCCGAGCACGAGCTTGCAGCTGCCGAGTGAGGGCTTCGTCGCCGGGCCCTGCCATCACCAGATGGACATCGGGCGCCTTCGCGGCCACTTGCGCGAAGGCCTCGATCAGCAGGTCGCAGCCTTTCTTCTCGTGGATTCGGCCGAGGAAGAGCAGAAGGCGTTTGTTCCGCAGCTCGGGGAAGGACGAGAAGAAGACTTCCGACAAGCGCTCTGCATCCCGCGGCGGGGTGCTGGTGCCGTAAGAGCCCACCACCTCGCGGCAGCGATAAAGCCAGAACGACTGCCGTGCCAGCAGGCGCTCTTCCTCGCAGGTGAAGACCACCGCGGATGCATCGCGCAGCACGCGGTACTCGCCCCAAGGCCAGTAGAGCCACTTTTTCAGGTGCTTGAGCGGGTAGGTGCGCTTGAACCATGGGTCCAGCATGCCGTGGCTGTACACGAAGTAGGGCGTGCCTGAGCCATGCAGCGCACGCCGGGCCGCGAGGCCCACGTACTGCCACAGGCCGTTGACGATGACGGCGTCATAGCCGCAGGCATGTGCCTTCAGCCAAGGCAAGAGGCGCTCGTTGTAGCCGTAGCTCGAGACCGATGGACCGGTCGCGACCACCGTGCCGGGATAAGCGCGCACACACGCCGCATCGGGGCTGTCGAGGCTCACGACGTCGCCGCTGTGACCCAGGTCCGTCAGCGCATCGTGCAGGCGCCGCACTCCCTCGATGACGCCTCCGCCCTGGGGATCGACGGAGGGAACCAGATGCAGCAGTCTCACGATCGCGAGGCGCGCGGCGGGAAGATCTCGAGCCTCGGGAACCGAAACAGCAGGAGAGCGTAGGCGAGCATGAGCCCGAGCAGGGCGTTGGCAGTCAGCTGCCCGAGGGCAGGCCAACTGACCACCGCCAGCGCAGTCGTCAGCCATACGAGAAGCGGATAGGGGGAATTGGTGCTGATCGAGAGCTTGAGGCTGCGGATCACGCCCAGCGTCAACACCAGGTACTTGACCCCGATGTACGCGAACCCCAGCAGTCCGCCTTCCATCAGGATCCGGCCGCCTTCGGCCTCCGCCAGGGCGAAGACATCGGCAGCGCCGGTACGCACGTAGGTGGCGAGGTTGGAGCCGAAGCCCACGCCGTAGCCGAGCCATGTGACAAGATCGAGCACCCACGGCTCGCCGAACAGCACCGTGAGCACCCGTTCGGTAAAGTTTTCCACGGCCGACGCCTGCTCGAAACGCGTCTGCGTGACGGTGATGGCTTCGCGGAATACATAGGCGAAGATGGCAGTCAGCACACCAATCACCACGACCGTGGCCGCCGCACCTGCCTTGTTGCGCGCCTTTGAAAACAGCAGGCGACCGACCAGGAACGCTCCCAGCATTCCGGCCGAAGTGATCGCCGCTGTTCTGGATCCGCTCACGAGCGCGCCGGTGGCAAAGGCCCCGAACACTGCGAGGGCGAACAGGAACTGGAACTGGTTGCGCTTGCGTGCGGCCAGGATGCCGAACACCAGCGGCGCCACCATGGTGAGATAAGTGGCGTAGCCAGAGGTGAAGCTGAAGGTCCCGGTCGTGCGGACCACCCCGACCACCGCGACAAAGATGCCTTCCTCGTCGCTGTCGATCTGGGTGTTGATGCGCGCTCCCGGAGGCGAGTAGTGCTGCAGCACTGCCAGCGGCGCCAACAGCAGCATGACGTAGGCCGCCGCTTTGATGGAGACGCGGTAGTCCGCTTCGTTCATCGACGCCGACGCTGCCACGGCGAACCAGATGTAGAGCAGCCAGAAGCGCAATCCGATGATGAACACGATTGGCGTGCTCTCGCCGGCGACCAGCTGCAGCAGCCCCCAGCCCACCACCAGGCAGGTCCAGGCCATCATGGCGGTCGTGATCTTCTTATGCCGCCTCAGATGCCCGTGTCGCCAGGCGTAGACCACCAGCATCAGCGCCAGCATGTCGCGCAACAGGATCAAGGGCAGGGTGGACGCGGACGACACCCATTTGCGGATCGAGCCCTCGAACACGACGATGAGGAAGACTGCAAGGAAAAGCTTGCCCGCCCGGCTGAGCGACGTCGCCCGGCTGGGTGCCTGCATGGTGGTAGCAGGGGCAATTGCGCTCATAAGGCAACCTCAGCGCTGCGCACCGCGGTGCTATTCGACTTGGGAGCGGCCCGGCATCTCATCGTCGTACCTCGCTCGAGAGCATGCGCAATGCCGCCACATGGGCTTCGACGCTATGCGGCTTGTACCACTTGTGGGCCTCGCCGCCCACACTGCGTGCATCGATGGTGGCGTCGAGCGCGCTGAAGCCACGCACGTAATGGACGTTGGCTGTCAGGCCGTCATGCTCGCCGTAGTCCTTCGACAGCAGGATCGGGCAGACTGCATGCGCGCAATAGGCCGCGAAAATGCCGCTCTTGGACACATAGTCCGGGGGATAGGCCAGCGCGCCGTAGTCCGCGCCGGACAAGGCTGCGCTCACCGCCTGCGCCGGCAGCTTGCCGTGCACCACTACGCCTTCGCTGTCCAGGCATTGCGCGAGCGGCCCTTCCGGCATGGTCGGGCCGATGTCGTGGATCTCCAGGCCGTTGCGCTTCGCGCTGCGGAAGATCTCGCCGTCGGACCACTCATAGACTTGGGCGCGGATGCCGGCGCTGCCGAACACGACGAGCCTGCGCTGTCGCTCGGTGTCGATCGCGTCGAGCTCGCCGACGTTGGAAAATACGGGGAGCACCCGGTGCGGCACGGCTTTCGATTGCGCGAGGAGCCACCGCGCCGCATCCTCTCGGTTCGTGAGCCAGAAGTCGGACTGCAGCAGCAGCTCGCGCGCGATGCGCCGCTGAATGCCGCTGAGCCAGAAGGCAGAGCCCCACGGCGGTCCGGTCGCGAAGAGCTCGTGGAAGACGACGCCGACGGCCTTGAACTGCGCGCGCAGGCTGCGGATCCGACGGACCAGCCACAGGGGAATTCCGCGCTTCTCGAAGCCGTAGCCGCTGAAGTGCAGCAGCACGAAATCGCCAGAGAGCGAGGCGGTGTCCGTGTCGTGCTTCAACTCCATCAACGGCGCGTGGAGCGGGTGGCCGACCACGGATGCGTAGTCTCGCACGCCACCCGTGCCGGGCGGAATGAGGGAGAGCGAGGAAGCGTTCATGCAGGTCAGGAAAGGGACTCCTCAGGAAGGAACGAGCTCTTCGCTGCGGAAGTCTTCGTAGGCGCGTGCCACGCCGTGGCGCAAGGATACCTCGGGCGTCCAGCCGAGCTCGCGAATGCGAGAGATGTCGAGCAGCTTGCGCGGAGCACCGTCTGGCTTGCCGGTGTCGTAGTGGATCTCGCCCTGATAGCCCACCACTTCGCTCACCAGGCTGGCGAGTTCGGCGATCGACAGGTCTTCCCCGGTGCCGACGTTGATGTGGCTGGTCGTGACCTCGGTGCAGGCCGCATAGGTTTCACGCGGCAGGTCCATCACGTGCACGCAGGCGCTGGCCATGTCGTCGACATAGAGAAACTCCCGCTTCGGAGAGCCGGTGCCCCAGATGACCACCGCGGGTGCATCGGCGAGCTTGGCTTCATGGAAGCGCCTGATCATTGCCGGCAGGACGTGGCTGTTCTCGGGGTGGTAGTTGTCTCCGGGGCCGTAGAGGTTGGTCGGCATCACGCTGCGGAAATCGCAGCCGTACTGCCGGTTGTAGCTCTCGCACAGCTTGATGCCCGCGATCTTCGCAATCGCATAGGGTTCGTTGGTCGGCTCCAGCTTGCCGGTCAGCAACGCGTCCTCGGCCATCGGCTGGGCCGCCAGCCGCGGGTAGATGCAGCTCGAGCCGAGGAAAAGCAGCTTGCTCACGCCATTGCGCCACGCTTCGTGGATCACGTTCGCCTCGACCATCAGGTTCGAGTAGATGAACTCGGCCGGATAGCTGTTGTTGGCATGGATGCCGCCCACCTTGGCTGCGGCCACGTACACCTCCTGCGGCTTTTCCTCGGCGAAGAACGCGCGCACCTGCGCCTGATCGGTGAGGTCCAGCTCGGCACGGCTGCGGCTGATGATGTTGGTATAGCCCTGCTCGGCCAGGCAGCGCACGATGGCGCTGCCGACCATGCCGCGATGGCCCGCAACAAAAATCCGCTTCTGGAACTGGCTCATGGAATGTAGACCTTCCGCGCAGGATGGGAGGACCGGAACGCCCTGAGAAGGAACGCTCAGGCCAGTTTCTTGTCTTTGCCGAGGACGGCAGCGGGTGCGTCGTCGAAGCGGACGATGTCGTCCTCGCCGAGGTAGCCGCCGGTCTGGACTTCGATCACTTCGAGCACCGTCTTGCCTGCATTTTCGAGCCGGTACTTGGCCCCGACGGGGATGTAGATCGACTCGTCTTCCTTGACCAGGCAGACCTCGCCGTTGCACAGCACCCGCGCCGTGCCCTTCACGACCACCCAGTGCTCGGCGCGATGGTGGTGCATGCGCAGGGCCAGGCGCGCACCGGGCTTCACCGTGAGGCGCTTGACAGCAAATCGTTCGCCATTGTCGACACTGTCATAGGCGCCCCAGGGGCGCGGGATGCGGCGGTGGCGCGTGGCCTGGCTGTGGCCATGCGTGGTCAGCAGTGCAACCGCGTCCTTGACCTGTTCGGCGAATTCCGCGTGCGCGACCAGCAACGCATCCGGCGTGTCCACCACCAGCAGGTCCTTGGTGCCCAGGGCAACGACGGGACGGTTGGGTGCATAGATGAACGTATTGCTCGCGCCCATGGCGAAGCCCTGGCCGCTGACCCGGTTGCCGTTTTCGTCCGCCTCGTGCAGCTCGGCTACGGCGTTCCAGCTCCCGACGTCGCTCCAGCGGCCCTGGAATGGAAGGACGGCGACCTTCTCGCATTTCTCGAGCACCGCATAGTCGATGCTTTGGCTGCGGCAGCGGCCAAAGGCGGCGGCATCCATTCGCAGGAAATGGCCATCGACTTCGACGGTCGTGGTGGCCTCGCGACAACTCTGGAGAATATCGGGCGCATGCTGCTGCAGTGCTGCGATCAATACCCGGGCCTGGACCAGCAGGATCCCGGCATTCCAGAGATGGCCGCCCGTGAGCAGCAACTGCTCGGCGTGCGCGGCGGCTGGCTTTTCGACGAAGGCGGCTACCGCGTGGCCCGCCCCATCACCCAACGATGCCTCGAGAGGCTCGCCCTGGCGGATATAGCCGTAGGCCGTGCTCGGAAAGCTCGGTTCGACTCCGAAGGTCACGAGATGGCCGGCGAGGGCGGCAGGCACGCCCTTGCGGATCGTGGCCACGAAGCGCTCGGCATCGGGAATGTGATGGTCGGCCGGTGCGAACAGCAGCAACTGGTCGGGCTCGGACAGCAGCGCCACCGCGGCCATTGCTGCCGCGGTGTTGCGTGCCACCGGCTCGAGCAGCTGCTGGCCGCTCACGTCTGCGGCCTCGATGCTTTCCTGCACCAGGAAGCGGTGCTCTTCCGCCGCGACGCAGGTGACCTCGGGGCTCAGCAGCCGCAGGCGTTCCAGCGTGAGCACCAGCAGGTTCTTGTTGTCGATCAGGGGGACGAACTGCTTGGGCAGCGTCTTTCGCGAGAGCGGCCATAGCCGCGTGCCGCTGCCGCCGCAGAGAACGATGGGGCGGATCATGTTTACCTCGAACCGTCGCCGGTGATCACGGTACGGACCGTCTTCAGCAGGATCTTGATATCCAGCCAGAGCGACCAGTTGCTCACGTATTCCACGTCGAGCTCGACGCGCCGGGCATACGAAAGCCGGTTGCGGCCGCTGACCTGCCACAGGCCGGTGATGCCGGGGCGCATCGCACAGTAATGCTCCCAGCCTTTGCCATAGAGGCTGCGTTGCCGCTCCATGCAGGGACGTGGGCCGACCAGGCTCATATCTCCCTTGAGCACATTCCAGAACTGCGGCAACTCGTCGAGGCTCAACTTGCGGATGAACTGGCCAATCGGCGTAATGCGGGGGTCCTTCTCCAGCTTCTGGAAGGTGTCCCATTCGGTGCGCGCCATGTCGTTGCGGCTCAGGAACTCGTCAAGCACGTGTTCGGAGTCGCGAACCATCGAACGAAACTTGTAGAAGCGGAAGCGCTGCCCGTTCTCACCGAGGCGGTGCTGCCAGAAGTGCACAGGGCGCCCCATGCTGATGCCGACGCAGAGTGCTACCAGTAGATAGAGCGGGCCAAAAAGAATGAAGAAAGTCAGCGCACCCACGATGTCGATGCTGCGCTTTGCAGCGCGCTCCAGCAGGCCAAGCCTGCGTGGTTGCACGTAGATGGGAGACGCCGACGAACCCCCGCCTCCGGGGGTATAGCGTCGAACCACGTTGCCATGTGCGGTTGAGTCGGAACGAAACATCAAATATTCCCCCGGTGACGGGTGTGTGCTGCCTCAAGCTGAGAGCGCGGCAGCTGTAACGCTTTACTACTATTCGCAAGAATTTGAACACAAGATGAGCAGTTTGTCTTGTGAACAAAAGACGTACATCGCTTGCCAAAAGGCGTAAGCTTCGCCCTCTACCAAAGAGCTTTTCCGCAGCCTTGATGCGATGCAACATCAAGTCTGAAGTGTAGTTCTTTTGTATGACAACATGTTAACGCGCTTTGACGTTTGTCTGTTGTTTGCAAACGCCGATCGGGTTTTTGTGACGTAGTTAACTGGTTTCCTGCCGGGTTTGTGCTGTTGCACTGCAGCATGCATAGAGTATGCCGTTCTGAACAAGAAGGAATTACACCGGCGTACGTAGGACAACGCCTGCAAATGCGACTCGCGGCAGGTCCCCACATGGCGGCAGTCCCACGCACAAGACAAAGGCCGCGACATTTCTGGCGCGGCCTTCAAGCCCTTATCGACGGAGGGAAGGCCTTTCGCCTATTGCAGCTCTTACTGACGCGCTCCGGATTCGCGGACAGGCTCCTCGAACGGCAGCACCATGCCGCCAAGATCACGACGCGTTTCAACCAGGATCAGCGGCCCTTCGTCCGGCACGATGGTCGGCGGCCGTTCGCGCGGCACATGAACCAGCCGGGGCTCCGCCGCCATCGCAGCGCGAACCTGCGCCACGCGCTCGGCATTCGAATTCACCCACTGCAAGCCGGAGCCTTCGGCGATCTGGGCGAGTTCGTCCGTCGGTAGTTCGTAGGGCTGGACCTTTGGCAGCGCGTGCGTGCGCGCGGCCGGCGCATCGACGACGATGGCGGGTGCGGAGGGCGTCGCCGGTCTGTCGGCAAGTGCCTTGGGCAGGCCATCGAGCTCGGCTGCGCCGTTCGCGTCGGCTACCTCGAGCGGCAGCGCCGCCGAGTTGGCATCGGCTTCTTCGCGCGGGCCGCGTTCGCGACGATCGCGGCCATAGCGGTCACGCGATCGGCCGCGGCGTTCGTCACCCTCGCGGCGCGGTGCACTGTCGCCGGTCACTGCTTCAGGGGCGCTGTCGGTAGCGAGGGTAGTCTCCGCCGCAGGAGAGCCTTCCGTGGTGCGCGAAGCCCCATCGCTGCGGCGCTCGCGTCGGCCTTCGCCGCGCTCGCCACGAGGGGCACGTTCCTCGCGGCCGCTTCGTGCGCTGCGCTCGGTATCCGGCTGGGCGGCATCGTTGCCGGGATCCCTCACCGTGGCGTCTGTGGTGCGTTCACCGCGCTCACGGCGCTCGCCGCGACCGCGTGGCGCACGTTCTGCCGGGGGCGCCTCGTCGCCTGCCAAGCCGTTCGGAACAGTTGCTTCGGCGTCGAGCGGGATCTCGGTATCGGCCGGCATCTGGCGCGGCTCGTTGTCACGCCGCTCGCCACGGCCTCGCCGCTCGCCATCGCGCGGTGCGCGCGCCTCGCGCGACTCGCGGGGCTCACGGGGCTCACGGGGCTCGCGGATCGGTGCGTCGCTGCGCGCCTCCCCGCGCCCTTCGCGTCCTTCGCGCCCTTCGCGGCGCTCGCCCTCGCGGCGCTCGCCGGTGCGCCCGCCGCGGCGTTCACCGCCTCGTCCTTCGCCGCGTCCGCCGCGGCGCTGTTCGCCTTCTCGCGCGGTGCGGGGTTCACCGTCGCGGCCGCCGCGGCCCTCGCGACGCGGCTTGGGCGCTTCGACAGGAATGACCGCAGGAGCGGGTGGCGGTGCAGGAGGCGCGCCGAAGAGTCGCTTGATCCAGCCGAAGAAGCCGACTTCCGCCGGTTCGGGGATGGGCGCCGGCTGGGGCGCCGCGGGCGCGGACGCTGCCGCGG
Source organism: Variovorax sp. PBL-H6 (assembly GCF_901827155.1). Taxonomy (NCBI): domain Bacteria; kingdom Pseudomonadati; phylum Pseudomonadota; class Betaproteobacteria; order Burkholderiales; family Comamonadaceae; genus Variovorax; species Variovorax sp. PBL-H6. Next base: position 4,759,247 of record NZ_LR594659.1, on the reverse strand, counting down.
GCGGCTGCACCACTTCGGGCTTGGGCGCCACAACCGGCGCCGGGGCGTCAGGCAGCACGCCCTTGATCAGCGGGGTTTGACGGTTCGTGGGCTCTTGCGAGCGCCGCGTGACCGAGATCGGATCCTCGATCTCGTCAGCCATCCTGTAGCTTGCCTCGATGTGATCGAGACGGGGATCATCGTGCTTCAGCCGCTCCAGTTTGTAGTTGGGCGTCTCCAGCGTCTTGTTGGGCACCATCAGCACGGTGACGCGCTGCTTGAGTTCGATCTTGGCGATTTCGGGGCGCTTCTCGTTGAGCAGGAAGGAGGCAACCTCCACCGGCACCTGCACATGCACGGCAGCGGTGTTGTCCTTCATCGACTCTTCCTGAATGATGCGCAGGATCTGCAGCGCGCTCGATTCGGTATCGCGAATGTGGCCAGAGCCGCCGCAGCGCGGGCAGGGAATCGAGGAGCCTTCGGAGAGAGCGGGCTTGAGGCGCTGACGGCTCATCTCCATCAAGCCGAATTTGCTGATCGAGCCGAACTGGACGCGGGCGCGGTCCTGGCGCAGCGCGTCGCGCAGGCGGCTTTCCACCTCGCGGCGGTTCTTCGACTCGTCCATGTCAATGAAGTCGATGACGATAAGGCCACCGAGGTCGCGCAGACGCATCTGACGTGCCACCTCGTCGGCGGCCTCGAGGTTGGTGCGCGTGGCGGTTTCCTCGATATCGCCGCCCTTGATGGCGCGCGCCGAGTTCACGTCCACCGAGACCAGCGCCTCGGTGTGATCGATCACGATCGCACCGCCGCTGGGCAACTGCACCGTGCGAGCGTAGGCCGACTCGATCTGGTGCTCGATCTGGAAACGGCTGAACAGCGCAGCATCGTCGCGATAGCGCTTGACGCGCTGCGCGTGCTCAGGCATCACGTGCGCCATGAACTGCTGCGCCTGGTCGTAAATGTCGTCGGTGTCGATCAGGATGTCGCCGATGTCGTGGTTGAAGTAGTCGCGGATCGCCCGGATCACCAACGACGACTCCTGGTAGATCAAGAAGGCGCCTTTGCCGCCCTTGGCGGCGCCGTCGATCGCGGCCCACAGCTTCAGCAGGTAGTTCAGGTCCCACTGCAGTTCCGGCGCGGCGCGGCCGATGCCCGCGGTGCGCGCGATGATGCTCATGCCCTTGGGGTACTCGAGCTGGTCCATCGCCTCCTTGAGTTCGGCGCGGTCGTCACCCTCGATGCGCCGGCTGACGCCGCCGCCGCGGGGGTTGTTCGGCATCAGCACGACGTAGCGGCCTGCCAGCGAGATGAATGTAGTCAGGGCAGCGCCCTTGTTGCCGCGTTCTTCCTTCTCGACCTGGACCACCAGTTCCTGGCCTTCCCTGATCGCATCCTGGATGCGCGCCTGGCTGGCAGACACGCCCTCGGCAAAGTATTGCTTCGAGATCTCCTTGAACGGGAGGAAGCCATGCCGGTCCTCGCCGTAGTCCACGAAGCAGGCTTCCAGCGACGGCTCGACGCGCGTCACGACCGCCTTGTAGATGTTCCCCTTGCGCTGCTCGCGCCCTTCGATCTCGATTTCGTAGTCGAGGAGCTTCTGCCCGTCGACGATGGCCAGGCGGCGTTCTTCTGCCTGCGTGGCGTTGATCAGCATCCGCTTCATGATGCGTTTCCTTTTGTCGTTTCTGTCGTTCTCATCGGTCCATGACGGACCCACGATGCACGGACGACGCTTCGCGAAACGAAGGAGGAATTGCCGCTTGACCCTGGATGCAGGCGGCGTGCGAGCGCACGCCACTCGAATTGAGCTTCAGCTCAATCGCAGCAAGGGTGGGGGCGCGTGGATGGGCGCGAGCCCGATGTGATGTTGACTTGCCATGTTTTCGATGGCAACTGGCGCGGTGGAAACAGGCGCAACCGATGACTCAATGCCCGATGGCGCCGGCAGCAGCCAGCGTAGGCACAGTTGAATCAACAGCATCAACACAAAGGGACTCGCTTCGATCCGCCGACAGCCTGTTGCCTGCCGGCTGGTATTCCGTATCGGTGTTTCGTGGGCGTCGGCTTGGCTTGGATGGAGCGGCTGCCGCCTTGCACATTTGCGCGCGGCCTGCAGTTTCAACGCCCAAGCGGCATCGACCTCGCAGCGCTGCCGGTCGTGCTCTAAACTTCTGTTTAATCAAGCACTTACAAGACCGCGCTGGTGAAAAATATTATAGGTGCGAAGGCAAGCCCCGCGGCATCAGAAGTTCGCTTTCTGACAGTCGATGGTGAATTTGCGGGTCAAAGACTCGACAACTTCCTCTTCAGGGAGCTCAAGGGCGTCCCCAAGACCCATGTCTACCGGATCATCCGGTCCGGCGAGGTGCGCATCAACAAGGGGCGGGCGCAGGCCGAGACCCGGCTGGAAGCAGGCGACGTGCTGCGCTTGCCCCCGTTGCGAATGGCCACGGTGGGCCACCGCGCGGATAGCTCGCCGTCCCCGCCCGCGCGCGAGTTCCCGTTGCTGTACGAGGACGATGCCTTGCTTGCGATCGACAAGCCGGCGGGCGTGGCGGTTCACGGCGGCAGCGGAGTGAGCTCCGGCGTCATCGAGCAGCTCCGCGCGGCGCGGCCGACGGCACGATTCCTCGAACTCGTGCATCGGCTGGACCGCGAGACTTCGGGCATCCTGCTGGTCGCGAAGAAGCGCAGTGCCTTGACAGGCCTGCAGCAACAGTTTCGCGAGCGAGAGACCGGCAAGACCTACCTGGCGCTGGTCGAGGGACATTGGCCAGCGAACAAGAAGGTGCTCGACGCTCCGCTCGCACGGTATTTGCTGCCGAGCCGACCGGGATCTACCGAACCCGGCGAGCGGCGCGTGCGCATTGTCGCGAGGGACCATCCCGACGCGATGCGTGCCGTGACACTGGTCGAGGTGCTGGCCCGGGTTTCGCTGCCGATCGAGCCGGATGCCTTTTCCCTCGTCGCCGTCACCATCAAGACAGGCCGCACCCACCAGATTCGAGTCCATCTCGCCTCCGCTGGCCATGCGATCGCCGGCGACGACAAGTACGGCGACTTCGAGCGCAACCGCGTGCTCCAGAGGCTCGGCCTCAAGCGCATGTTTCTGCATGCCTGGCGCCTCCAGTTCACCCACCCCGCGCGCGGCGAGCGCATGGCGCTGCAGGCAGAGCTGCCGCCTGAGCTGCGCGCGCTCATGCCCGGCCCCGCGCTCGAGGCACTCGCCGTCTCCGCCATGCCCGTGACCCATGACTGACATCCGCCCACGCCGTTTCGACCTGATCGCCTTCGATTGGGACGGCACCCTCTACGACTCCACCCGGCTCATTGTGCGCTGCATCCAGGCCGCAGTGCTCGACGTCGGCGGCGCCAAGCCGAGCGAGAACGACGCCGCGTGGGTGATCGGCCTGGGCCTCGCCGAGGCGCTGGCCCGCGCGGCGCCCGATGTACCCCGCGAAAAATACGCGGAGCTTGGGGCTCGCTATCGGTACCACTATCTCAAGCACCAGGACGACCTCGTGCTGTTCGACGGCGTCCTGCCGATGCTCGACGCACTCCACGAGCGAGGACACAAGCTCGCGGTGGCCACGGGTAAGTCTCGGCGCGGACTGAACGAAGCCTTGGCCACCGTCGCGCTGCGCGAGCGCTTCGACGCGTCGCGCACGGCCGACGAGACTTTCGGCAAGCCGCATCCGCGCATGCTGCTCGAGCTGATGGAGGAACTGGAGGTGCCGGCCGAGCGCGCGCTGATGATCGGCGACACGACCCACGATCTGCAGCTCGCGATCAATGCCGGCTGTGCGAGTGTGGGCGTGAGCTACGGTGCGCACGAGCCGGATGCTTTCGACTCGCTGCAGCCGCTGTATGTGGCGCACTCGGTGCCCGGTCTGACGCAGTGGCTGCTCGACAACGCATGAAAATCATTGAATGAGCGAATGCATTCCGCTGTGCAATGCGGCCGATCTGCTGGAGGGCGGCCGTGCCGTGCCCTTCGACGTGGTTTACGGCGGCCAGACTTGCCGTGCTTTCGCGGTCCGCTACGAAGGCCGGGCACATGCCTACCTGAACCGCTGCAGTCACGTGGCGATGGAACTGGACTTTCAGCCCGATCGCTTCTTCGACGATAGCGGCCAGTGGCTCCTGTGCGCGACCCATGGCGCCGTCTACAAGCCGGACACGGGCGAATGCGCGGGCGGGCCCTGCCGCGGCGGCCTGGTGAAGATCGCATTGAGCGAACGGGACGGCGTGGTGCACTGGCATACTGCCTGGAACCTCCAACCCCTGGCTTTCTGACATGACTGATCCCCACCGCACGGAACCCGAGGGTTTCGAGCCTTTCGAACGCGCCAGCCCAGCGCACGGCAGCTCGAGGAACGATCCGACGCAGCAACCCGGCTGGGAGCGCGCCACGCTCGAGAAGCTCGCGTTCGCCAGCCTGCGCGAGCAGCAGGCCACACGCCGCTGGAAAACTTTCGTGCGGCTGAGCTGGCTGGCCTTTTTCATCTTCCTGGTGTGGCTCGCCATTTCGCGCGGCACGCCGGCCACCGCCAAGACCACGGCACACACCGCGGTGGTCGAAATCAAGGGTGAGATCGCCAACGGGGCCGATGCAAGCGCGGAATTCGTCGTGGCGGCTATGAAGACCGCCTTCGAGGACGAGGGCGCCAAGGCGGTCGTGCTCCTGATCAACTCGCCCGGCGGAAGCCCGGTGCAGGCCGGCATCATCAACGACGAGATCCGCCGCCTGCGGGCCAAGCACAACAAGCCGGTGTACGCTGTGGTCGAGGAGACCTGCGCCTCTGCGGCGTACTACATCGCCGCGGCGACCGACAAGGTTTTCGTCGACAAGGCCAGCATTGTCGGAAGCATCGGCGTGCTGATGGACGGCTTCGGATTTACAGGCCTGATGGAGAAGGTCGGGGTCGAGCGCAGGCTGCTGACTGCCGGCGAGAACAAGGGCTTCCTCGATCCCTTCAGCCCGATGAGCGACGCCCAGCGCGCACATGCGCAGCAGATGCTCGAGCAGATCCACGCGCAGTTCATCGACGTGGTCAAGAAGGGCCGGGGCGATCGGCTGAAGACCGGCACGCCAGGCCTGTTCAGTGGCTTGTTCTGGAGCGGCCAGCAGGCGGTGGATCTCGGCCTGGCCGATCAGCTCGGCAATGTCGACTTTGTCGCACGTGAGGTCGTCAAAGCCGAGGAAGTCATCGACTACACCCGCCGCGACAACGTGGCCGAGAAGCTCGCCAAGAAGTTCGGCGCGGCGCTCGGCGATGCTTCGGTCCGTGCAATGCACAGCGCACCGGCGCTGCGTTGATCAGGCCGGGTCGGCCCAACGCGCCGACGCTGCAAGCCCGATGGCGAAGACCACCACAACATAGAGCGCCGCAGTCAGCGAACTGGCCTCGGCCAGGAAGCCGATCACAGGCGGCCCCGCCATGAAGCCCAGATAGGCCGCCGCGGAAACCGCCGCAATGCCGCGCGCTGGTTCGATCCCTGGCACGCGTGCCGAGGCCGCGAACAGGATCGGCACGACGTTGGCGAATCCGACTCCCACGCCTGCAAATCCGACCAGCGCCAGACGGGGCGCTTCGGTCAGCAAAACCAATGTCATGGAGGCCGCAGCCAGCAGGGCGCTGCCGCGCAGCAGCACTGCTGGCGCCAAGCGTGCCCGCATAGCGTCGCCGCAGAAGCGTGTCGCGGCCATGGCGGCCGAGAAGCTGGCGTAGGCGAGGGCGGCCTGCTGTTGCGGACTGCCCAGCTCCTGCTTGAGGTAGAGCACGCTCCAGTCGTAGATCGCACCTTCGGCAATCAACCCCAGCGCGGCCAGCACGCCGAGGATGACGAGGGCGCCGCGAGGCAGGCGGAAGCCTTCGTTGTTGACCGCGAAAGCAGTGACTTCGCGGGGCAGCATCCGTTGGGCGGCGAACACGATCGCCGATGCCATTGCACTCGCCACGAGCGTCAGATGCAACTGCGGCGCCATGCCCGCGGCCAGCACAGCGCTGCCGGTCACCGCGCCGGCCATGCCGCCCAGGCTGAACATGCCGTGCATCCCGCTCATGAGCGGGCGCCCGTTGCGCAGTTCGAGTTCTGCAGCCTCGGTGTTGATCGCCACGTCGAATACGCTGGTGACGACGCCGAAGGCCGCCAACACGCCCAGCAACGCCGTATAGCCCGGCATGACCAGCAGGCCAGCGAGCAGCAGGGCGTAGATGGCGCCGCAGGAACGCGCTGTCGTCCGCGCGCCGTAGCGGCCGATCCACCGGCTCGCCTGCGTAAGGCCAAGCAGGGCGCCCACGCCAGCTGCGAGCATGGCCAGTCCGAGTTCAGCCTCACTGATGGCGTATTGGGCTTTTACTGTCGGGATATGCACTCCCCAAGTGGCGAAGATGAAGCCCGAGGCGAAGAACTGCGTGCGCGACGCCCAACGCGTGCGCGCGGACAGCTGCATGACGGTGGCAGACACGCCTAGCGCCCGATCGCGAACACGGCGGGTGAGCGTTCGTCGGTGGCGACGGGCTTGGCACGCCAGGCTTTCACCGTCTCGCTACGGATGTCGGCGCTCGCCAGGGTCAGCCCGCGGGCCACCGCGAGTCGTGTGTTGTGCTGAAGTGTCTGCATCAAGGCTTGCAGCAGTGCCGCATTGCGGTACGGCGTTTCGATGAAGAGCTGGGTCTGGCCCGTGCGCAGCGCGAGCGATTCGAGCTCGCGGATGCGTTGGGCGCGTGCCTCGGCTTCCTGCGGCAGGTAGCCCACGAAGGCGAAATTCTGGCCGTTCAGTCCGCTGGACACTAGCGCGAGCAGCAGCGACACCGGCCCGGTGAGAGGTACCAGTGCAATGCCGAGTTCATGGGCTGCGCGCACAACCGATGACCCAGGATCGGCAATCGCCGGCATGCCGGCCTCGCTGAGCAATCCGATGTCGGCGCCGGCCAGCGCTGCGGCGAGCAGCGGGCGTGCATCGAACTGGCCGGCTTGGTGATCGCCCTTTTTGTGGACTTCGCGCGGCAACTCCTGGATCTGCTGCGCCTGTAGCGGCGCGGCAAGCGGCACGATCGCATCGATGCGCTTGAGGTAAGCGCGTGCCGACTTTGCGTTTTCGCAGATCCAGTGGGTGATGCCGGCTGCCGCCTGCAACGTGCCTTGCGGCAGCACGTCCTGCAATGCTGTTTGCGAATCGCATCCGAAATCCAGCGGCGCCGGAACCAGGTAGAGCTTGCCTCGGCTCACAGCAGATCGATCCCTGCGGCGCGAAGCATGTTGGCGGTGCGGATCAAAGGCAGGCCGACCAGCGCCGTGGGGTCGTCGCTGTCGATGGCGTCCAGAAGCGCGATGCCCAAGCCTTCGCTTTTGGCACTGCCTGCGCAGTCGTACGGCTGCTCTGCCTGCAAATAGCGCTCGATCGCCGCGTCGCTGAAATTACGGAATACGACCCGCACGGGGACGAGCTCGCGCTGGCTGAAGCCGGTGGATTGGCAGACCACGGCGACGGCGGTCTGGAAAAGCAGGGTCTGACCGCGCATGCGGCGCAGCTGCTCGGTCGCGCGGGCGTGGTCGCCTGGCTTGCCCAGCGGCTCGCCCGCCAGATCGGCTACCTGATCGGAGCCGATCACCACTGCCTCCGGAAAGCGGCGCGCGACCGCCATGGCCTTTTCAAAGGCCAGCCGCTCGGCGAGAGCTCTTGGCTGCTCGTCAGGCAGCGGTGTTTCGTCAACCGCAGGGGGATGGACCTCGAAGGGTAGGAGCAAGCGGGCGAGCAACTCGCGGCGATATCGCGAGGTCGAGGCAAGAATCACGGTGGGGTGCATGACCCATGATTGTGCGTGAGCGGTTTAGACTGATGACGATGAGCAGAGAATTCACCCCCGACAAGCTCGACGTGAACCGCTTCGCGAAGTTGGCCGCGACGCTTTCGGGCGAAGAGCCCGTCCACACCTATCCTCGCTTGGCCGCGGAACTGGCCGGCCCAACGGCCGATTCGCGCGTGCGCTGGGACGCTGTCGGCATCGAGCGCGAGGGGCATTCGGAAGGCGCTGTTCCCTGGCTCCATCTATGCGCTTTCACAACGGTGCCGCTGGTCTGCCAACGATGCCTGACACCGGTGGACGTGGAATTGAAGGTTGATCGGTGGTTTCGATTCGTCCCTGACGAAAGTACAGCCGCTATTGAAGATGAGGAATCCGAAGAGGACGTGCTCGTCGCAAGCCGAGATTTTGATCTGCATGCGTTGATCGAGGATGAATTGCTAATGGAAATTCCTGTTACACCTCGACACGAGCACTGTCCGGAACCAGTGAAGCTAACCGCCGTGGATCCCGAGTTCGACGCCGCAGACGCGGCTCGCCCGAATCCTTTTGCCGTGCTCGGCGCCTTGCGGTCGGACAAGCAGAAATAGCCTCTAAATTGAAGGACTGGCATCACGTGCATCGATGAAGCTATAATCGAGGGCTTCGCGCGCGCTTCCCTTTGCATGTTGCGGATGGACGGCAGTGGCCGCCAGACCGACAGTGGGGCGCGTGTCCACCCACTCACCCGAACAATTCAGGAGCCAGCATGGCTGTCCAGCAAAACAAGAAGTCGCCCTCCAAGCGCGGCATGCATCGTTCCCACAACGCACTTGGAACGCCCGGCTTGGCTGTCGAGCCGACGACCGGCGAGACGCATCTGCGCCACCACATCAGCCCCAACGGCTTCTATCGTGGCCGCAAGGTCCTCAAGACTAAGTCAGAAGCCTGACCTGCGGTTTCAAGGCTGAAGGCCCGAAGCTACTTTTGCTGTAGCGTCGGGCCTTTGTTTTGATGGTTACGTCCTCCAACTCCGTAACGTCCCCACCCCGCGCGATCACGCTGGCCGTCGATTGCATGGGCGGAGATCATGGGCCGCGTGTCACGCTCGCGGCCTGTCGGACTTTTCTCGAGCGCCACAACGAGGCCTTCCTGCTTCTGGTCGGCGCGCCAGCTGCGCTAGCTGGCTTTTCGCACGCGCGCGCCCGGCTCATACCAGCCAGCGAAGTTGTTGGCATGGATGACCCCATCGAAGTCGCGCTCCGCAAGAAGAAGGACTCGTCCATGCGGGTCGCGATTCAGCAAGTGAAGGATGGCGTGGCGCAGGCCGCGGTTTCGGCCGGCAACACGGGCGCGTTGATGGCGATTGCGCGCTACCTCCTCAAGACACTTGAAGGAATCGATCGCCCAGCCATTGCGCCCCAACTGCCCAATGGCAAGGGTGGTGCGACCACGGTGCTCGATCTGGGCGCCAATGTGGATTGCGATGCCGGGGACCTTCTGCAATTTGCCGTGCTGGGATCGGCGCTGGTCTCCGCGCTTACCGGGAATGAGTCGCCTTCGGTCGGCCTGCTCAATGTGGGCGAAGAGGCGATCAAGGGCAGCGAAACGATCAAAAAAGCGAGCCAGCTGCTCCGAAAAGCTGCGAACTCCGGTGATCTGAACTTTTACGGCAACGTTGAGGGCAACGACATTTTCAAAGGTACGACGGACATCGTCGTCTGCGACGGTTTCGTTGGGAACGTCACGTTGAAGGCCACGGAAGGCGTCGCGTCGATGATCGTTGACTTTCTTCGAATCGAATATTCGAGCAGTATTTTCAGCAAATTTGCTGCAATCGTGTCCTATCCGGTACTTAAAGCGCTCAAGCGTCGCCTGGACCATCGCCGGTACAACGGCGCGGCCCTGCTCGGGCTGCGCGGGCTGGTATTCAAGAGCCATGGCTCTGCGGACGAAGTGGCTTTCGGTCATGCGCTCGATCGCGCTTATGATGCCGCTCGCAACAACCTGCTCGATCGCGTGCGGGCCCGCATCGCCCACGCCGCGCCATTGCTCGCCCGGCAAGAGCCGGCGACGCCGGTCGACACCGCGGCGCTCCACGTTTGATGACTTTTTTTTCCCGCATCACCGGCACCGGCAGCTACCTGCCGCCCCGTCGAGTGACCAACGACGACCTCGCCCGCGAACTCGCGGCGCGCGGCATCGAAACCTCTGATCAGTGGATCGTCGAGCGGACCGGCATCCGTGCGCGCCACTTTGCTGCACCGGAGGTGACCAGCAGCGATCTGGGAGTTCAGGCCGCGAGGCATGCGCTCGAGGCTGCGGGCCGCAGCGCTGCCGAGGTCGACTTGATCATCGTCGCGACTTCGACGCCCGACATGGTGTTTCCTTCCTCAGCGGCCATTCTTCAGAATAAGCTGGGTATCGCCGGCTGCGCTGCATTTGACGTACAGGCCGTGTGCAGCGGCTTCGTTTACGCCTTGACAGTGGCGGACGCGATGATCCGCACGGGAAGCGCCAAGTGCGCGCTTGTCATCGGTGCGGAAGTGTTCTCACGCATCCTCAATTTCAACGACCGCACCACTTGCGTGCTGTTCGGCGATGGCGCCGGCGCGGTGGTGCTAGAAGCCAGCACCGAGCCCGGCATTCTTGCCAGCGATCTGCATGCCGACGGCAAGCACGTCGGCATTCTGTGCGTGCCCGGCCATGTCTCGGGTGGCAATGTGCTCGGCACCCCGCTGCTTCATATGGACGGTCAGGCCGTGTTCAAGCTCGCGGTCCGCGTGCTGGAGGAGGCCGCGCGCGCCTGCCTGCAGAAGGCCGGCAAGGACAACACGGAGATCGACTGGCTGATTCCCCATCAGGCCAACATCCGCATCATGGAAGGCACCGCGCGAAAGCTCAAGCTGCCGCTCGAAAAGCTGATCGTGACGGTCAACGAGCATGGCAACACCTCTGCGGCCTCCATTCCACTGGCATTGGACGAGGCAGTCCGTGCGGGCAAGGTGAAGAAGGGCGACACGGTCATGCTCGAAGGCGTAGGCGGGGGCTTCACCTGGGGCGCGGTGCTATTGAATATGTAGTGCGATGCGCCGCCCTGGTCGGACGGCGGGGCGTGCAACGGAGACCACAATGAAATCCTTCGCTTTCGTATTCCCGGGCCAGGGCTCGCAGGCGGTCGGCATGCTTGATGCCTGGGGGGATCACCATGCCGTGCTTGAGACCCTGCGTGAAGCCTCTGACGCGCTGGACGAGGATGTCGCGCGCCTGATCCGCGAGGGCCCGAAGGAGGCGCTGGGGCTCACCACGAATACCCAGCCAGTCATGCTGGTGGCGGGCGTTGCGGCCTGGCGGGCCTGGCTGGCCGAAGGCGGTGCCAAGCCGGCGTTCGTCGCCGGCCATTCGCTTGGCGAGTATTCCGCGCTCGTCGCTGCCGGCGTGCTCACGCTGGCACAGGCGGTGCCGCTGGTGCGTTTTCGTGCAGAGGCAATGCAGCAGGCCGTGCCGGTGGGCGCGGGCGCGATGGCAGCGGTCCTCGGCATGGACGCGGAAAAGGTGAAGGCGGGCTGCGCAGAGGTGACCGCCGCGTTCGGGCTCGCCAGCGACGAAGTTGTCGAGGCCGTGAACTTCAACGACCCGATGCAGACGGTGATCGCCGGCAGCAAGGCCGCGGTCGACAAGGCCTGCGAGGTGCTCAAGGCCCAGGGTGCCAAGCGCGCGCTCCCGTTGCCGGTATCGGCGCCCTTCCATTCCAGCCTGATGCGGCCGGCTGCAGAAGCCTTGCGCCAACGGCTGGCATCTGTGAGCCTGGCAGTACCGCAGATCCCGATCCTCAACAACATCGACGTGGCGGTGGAAACCGACGCCGACCGGATCCGCGACGCCCTGGTTCGCCAGGCAGCGGGCCCCGTGCGCTGGGTCGAAAGCGTGCTGGCTTTGAAAGCACGCGGCATGGAGGTCATCGTCGAGTGCGGGCCTGGCAAGGTGCTCGCCGGAATGGCCAAGCGCATTTCGCCTGAACTCGTCGCCGCCTCCGTCTACGACCCGGCGACCCGGGCGGAAACCCAGCAACTGCTCGGCGCCTGAGCGCCGAGCCTCAACATCCCTCTCCAATGAGCATTCCCAAATTCGAAGGCCAGGTGGCTCTGGTCACTGGCGCCTCGCGCGGTATCGGGGCGGCAATCGCGCTCGAACTCGCGCATCGTGGGCTGCAGGTCATCGGCACCGGCACTACCGAGGAGGGCGCCAACCGGATCACCGCCGCGCTTGGCGCTCATGGCGGACGCGGCTTGACGCTCGACGTGAATGACGGCCCGGCGGTCGAGGCGTTGATCGACCAGATCGTCAAAGCCTATGGAGCTATTCACGTGCTGGTCAACAACGCCGGGATCACGCGCGACATGCTGGCCATGCGCCTGAAGGATGAGGACTGGAATGCGGTGCTCGACACCAATCTCAACGCCGTTTTCCGCCTCTCGCGTGCGGCGATCCGTCCTATGATGAAGCAGAGGTACGGCCGCATCATCAGCATCACCAGCGTGGTCGGGGCGTCGGGGAATGCCGGCCAGGCCAACTACGCCGCCGCCAAGGCCGGCGTCGCCGGCATGACGCGCGCGCTGGCACGCGAGCTTGGCAGCCGCAATATCACCGTCAACTGTGTCGCGCCCGGCTTCATCGAAACCGACATGACGGCCAACCTGCCGCAAGCCCAGCAGCAGGCGCTGCTGGCGCAAATCCCGCTTGGCCATCTCGGCAAGCCGGCAGATATCGCCCATGCCGTCGCCTACCTGGCTTCGCCTCAGGCCGCTTATGTGACAGGGCAGGAGCTGCATGTCAATGGCGGCATGCATATGTGAACGCAAGACGCAATTCCTTTGTCGGCTGGGTCAGGTCTGAATGCCGTGATCTGGCCGGCTAAAATCATCGATTACCTACAACCCTCAGAGGGAAGCAAATGAGCGATATCGAAGCACGTGTCAAGAAAATCATTGCCGAGCAACTCGGCGTTGAAGAGTCCCAGGTCACCAACGAGAAGGCTTTCGTCGCGGACCTCGGTGCGGACTCGCTCGACACGGTCGAACTGGTGATGGCACTCGAAGACGAGTTCGGCATCGAGATCCCCGATGAAGACGCCGAGAAGATCACGACCGTCCAGAATGCGGTCGATTACGCCACCAAGAATCAAAAGGCCTGATATCGGCCACGCTGGGTTCCCGCATCGGTCCGCGGCTGCCATGATCGTGAAGGCCGTCCGAGGGTCTCAGTGCCTCCAGAAAGGTTTGCCGGCATGACCAAACGCCGCGTCGTTGTGACCGGACTCGGTTGCATTGCCCCTGTCGGAAATACCGTCTCCGAGTCCTGGGCCAATCTGCTCGCCGGAAAGTCGGGTATCGACACCATTGCCAGTTTCGATGCGAGCGCTTTTGCTTGCAAGTTCGCAGGCGAGGTGAAGGGCTTCGACATTACTCAGTACATCGCCGAGAAGGAAGCGCGCCATATGGATCGCTTCATCCATCTCGGCTTGGCCGCTGCCATGCAAGCGGTGCAGGACAGTGGTCTACCGACCGGCGATGCACTTTCCCACGAAGACGCCGTGCGCATCGGCTGCAACATCGGCTCGGGCATCGGTGGCCTTCCCATGATCGAGGCGACGCATGCCGAGCTGACCAATCGCGGTCCGCGCCGCGTGTCGCCCTTCTTCGTGCCCGCGTCGATCATCAACATGATCTCCGGCCATGTGTCGATCCAGTACGGATTCAAGGGGCCGAACATTGCGATCGTTACGGCCTGTACTACCGGTCTGCATTCGATTGGCACCTCCGCTCGGATGATCGAGTATGGCGACGCCGATGTGATGATTGCTGGCGGTGCCGAGTCCACGGTCTCGCCACTCGGCATCGGTGGGTTCGCCGCGGCGCGCGCGTTGTCGACGCGCAATGACGACCCGGCCACGGCCTCCCGTCCCTGGGATCGCGACCGTGACGGCTTCGTGCTCGGCGAAGGCGCTGGAGTGGTGGTGCTCGAGGAATATGAGCGAGCCAAAGCCCGCGGAGCCAAGATCTACGCCGAGGTCGCCGGTTTTGGCATGAGCGCCGACGCCTTCCACATGACCGCTCCAGACGTCGATGGGCCGCGTCGCTCGATGGTGGCGGCGCTGAGCAACGCCGGCGTCAACCCCGACCAGGTCCAGTATCTCAACGCACACGGTACCTCGACGCCACTCGGCGACCTCAACGAGACCAACGCGATCAAGAAGGCCTTTGGCGAGCATGCCGGGAGGATGGTGGTGAATTCGACCAAGTCCATGACCGGCCACCTGCTCGGGGGGGCCGGGGGCATCGAGTCGGTGTTCACCGTGCTGGCAATCCATCATCAGAAGAGTCCGCCGACGATCAACATCTTCAATCAGGATCCAGAGTGCGACCTCGACTACTGCGCCAATGAGGCGCGCGATGTCAAGATCGATGTCGCCGTGAAGAACAACTTCGGGTTCGGCGGCACCAACGGCACGCTGGTGTTCAAGCGCGCTTGAAATCCCAGTACCCATGCACGGCGCCCCGTCGGTGAGCTACCCGGTGGGACGTTCGCGTATTGCGGGCCGGCTCTTGCTCGTCCTTTGGATCAGCGGCGCGTGCTGCGCGGTGGCGGCATGCGCTCGGTCGGGCAAGATGGACTGGCGCACCGGGCTGCTGGCGCTTTGCGTCCTCGGAACGAGCATGGCTGCATGGAAAGGCTCGCTTCACCGCGTTTCGTCCGATGTACTGGATTTCGACGGCTCGCGTTGGTCGATCCGGGGCGCGACGGGCTCGCAAGCGGCCCGCGCCCGGATCGCCCTCGATGGCCAGTCGTGGCTTCTCGTGCGCATGACCGGGATGGGGGACGCCTGCAGGTGGATGTGGCTGGAGCAACGCACCATGCCGGACCGCTGGCAGAACTTGCGCCGTGCGGTATATTCGCGCCCCATTCCGGCGAGCCGTGCCCAAGGCGACGCCCGATCCGCGCCCACTGGCGCGCAACATCCTCTTTCATGACCGCAGCTCCGCCGCCCGTGCCGCCCGATGCAGGTCTGACTGATGTGCCGATCGCCGCACCGAGAGCAGGAGAGGTCGATTTCCAGCTGGTCCAGCGCACCGTCGCGGGCGATCAGAAGGCATTCGAATTGCTTGTCCTCAAATACCAGCGGCGCATAGAGCGGCTCATCGGCCGCATGGTGCGCGACGTGAACCTGGTCGAGGATATTGCGCAGGAGACCTTCATCCGGGCGTATCGCGCCCTTCACCAGTTCAGGGGCGAGGCGCAGTTCTACACGTGGCTCTACCGCATCGCTGTCAACACAGCCAAGAAGGCCCTGGTGGACATGAAGCGCGATCCGACCGTCACCGAGAGCACGCTGCGTTCCTCTTCCGACGAGGATGATGAAACTTACCGGTCCGGAAACGAACCAACCACCGACGAGACGCCCGAATCCGTGCTGGCCGCCAATGAAATCGCGGCCGCCGTCGAAGCAGCGATGGAGGCCTTGCCCGCAGAGCTGAGGCAGGCGGTCACGTTGCGCGAGATCGAAGGCATGAGTTATGAAGAGATCGCCGAGGTCATGAATTGCCCGATCGGTACGGTGCGGTCGCGGATTTTCCGGGCGCGCGAAGCCATTTCGGCCAGGGTCAAGCCGTTGCTGGACAACCAGTCTGGCAAACGTTGGTAAGCAGGTGGACAAGATGAAGCACACAACGACTGTCAATGAGCAGGTTTCCGCACTCGCCGATGGGCATTTGCGGGATGACGAGTTTGCCCACGTGATGGACGAGGTTTGCGGCAGGGACGATTTGCGTGCAACCTGGCATGCCTACCATGTCGTGGGGGATGTGCTGCGGTCCGGCGCCCAGACTGCTTGCAGCGACAGCTCGCAGTTCCTCTCTCGACTCCAGCAACGCCTTGCAGCGGAGCCGTCCATTCCGGTGCTTCCGCCGGATCTCGCGACAATGCCCGTGCTGCGTCGCGCTGAAGCGGCCAACGAACCGGTGTTCCGATGGAAACTCGTGGCCGGTGCGGCATCGCTCGCAGCTGCGGCCGCCATCAGCTGGAACTGGATCGGCGGCGCCGGTCCTCAGCCAGCGGCACAATTGGCCCAGCAGCAACTGCAACAGCAGCAGGCTTCGGTGCTAGCCGCCAATGGGTCCGCGCCGCTGGGCGCATCCGTGCTGACGCCGATGCGGGTCGTGGTGGGAAATGGCCATCCGCAAGTGATGCTGCGCGATCCGCGCCTGGACCAGTTACTTGAAGCGCACCGACAAGTGGGCGGCGCTTCTCAGATGCCCTCGGGTTTCCTGCGCAATGCGACCTTTGATGGGCCGTCACGTTGATGATCGTGTGTCTGCAACTGCTGTAATGACTGTTCCGATGCCGATGTCCGCGCGAGGCGCGGTGGTCCTGGTTGCGGTGCTGTGCGTAGCGCCGTTCGCCGCAGCCCAGAGCAAGGTGCCCTCGCCCTCGGCGAAAGGAACGATCAGTGCGGCGGGCAGCGAGACGCCGGCCCTGAGCGTGGTCGAATGGCTGCAGCGCATGCATACGGCATCTCGCCAGCGCTCCTATGCGGGGACCTTCGTCGTTTCGGCCGCTGGCGGAAATTTGTCGAGTGCTCGCATCTGGCACGTCTGCGAAGGCGACTTCCAGTTCGAGCGCGTCGAGGTGCTGTCAGGTCCCCCGCGCTCCACCTTCAGGCGCAACGACCACGTGATGACCTTCCTGCCCGAGACAAAAATCGTCAAGAGCGAGAAGCGCGAGAACCTGGAACTCTTCCCGAATCTCCTCGGTGCGCCCGACTCCGCGCTCGGCAACTACTATGGTGCGCGCGTGGTGGGCAAGGATCGTGTCGCGGGCTTCGATACCGATGTTGTGCAGCTGGAACCGCGCGATGGCCTGCGTTTCGGCTATCGCATCTGGAGCGAGCGGCGCTCGGGCCTGGTCGTGAAGTTGCAGACCCTCGATGGTGAGAACCGAGTGATCGAACAGTCTGCTTTCTCCGAACTACAGCTCGACGCACCGGTCAAAGCGCAGGCATTGGCGCACATGATGGCCAGCACCGCAGGCTACAAGATAGAAAAATCCGAGCTCGAGCGCAGCACGCCTCTCAAGGAGGGTTGGGCCTTGCGGACCCCCATCGCCGGGTTCAAGCCTGTCAGTTGCTATAGGCGCGCGATGGGTGCGGCCACGGGTGGCGAGCAGGGGCACACGATGCAGTGGATATTCTCCGATGGCTTGGCCACGGTCTCGCTCTTCGTGGAGCCTTACGACCCCACACGCCAGGCTCGGGAAGTCCTGCTCGCACTGGGCGCGACCTACACGTTGACGCGCAAGCTAACCAACAAGGATGGCGATTGGTGGCTGACGGTGGTGGGCGAGGTGCCGCCGCAAACACTTGATGGGTTCGCCCAGAGTCTTGTGCGCGCGCGTTGAGCCGCCATATCGTTTTTTTCTAGTTTTCTTACCAAGGAAGCCGATGATGTTCAGAACCGAGAGGAACAGGATCCGCTCATTCCTGCTGGCCGGCGCATTCATGCTCGCCTCAGGCGCTGCGCTGCTGCCGGTCACGCCTGCCAGTGCGCAGGCCCAGGCGCGCGCACTGCCCGACTTCACGGATCTGGTCGATCAGGTCGGCCCAGCGGTGGTGAATATCCGGACTGTCGAGAAGGTAACGCAGCGCGGTGGCAGCGGCGAAATGGACGAGGAGATGCAGGAGTTCTTCCGCCGCTTTTTCGGCCAGCCCATGCCCAACATTCCGCGGCAGGGACCGCGCCCGAATCGCCCGCAAGCGCCGCAGGAAGAGGAGCGTCCGCGGGGTGTCGGGTCCGGTTTCATCCTGACGCCCGACGGCTTCGTGATGACCAACGCCCATGTGGTCGACGGCGCATCCGAGGTCGTGGTGACACTTGTCGACAAGCGCGAATTCAAGGCCAAGATCATCGGGGCCGACAAGCGCACCGATGTTGCCGTCGTAAAGATCGATGCCACCGGGCTCCCGGCCGTCAAGGTCGGCGACATCTCCAAGCTGCGCGTGGGCGAATGGGTGATGGCCATCGGGTCGCCATTTGGCCTCGAGAACACCGTCACCGCTGGCATCGTGAGTGCAAAGCAGCGTGACACCGGCGACTACCTGCCGTTCATCCAGACCGACGTCGCAATCAACCCGGGCAATTCTGGAGGCCCTTTGATCAACATGCGCGGCGAGGTGGTCGGAATCAACAGCCAGATCTATTCGCGCTCAGGCGGCTTCATGGGCATCTCTTTCTCGATTCCGATTGACGAGGCGATTCGCGTGAGCGACCAATTGCGCGCGAACGGCCGGGTTTCGCGCGGGCGCATTGGTGTCCAGATCGACCAGGTCACGAAGGACGTGGCCGAATCCATCGGCCTGGGCAAGGCGCAGGGTGCGTTGGTGCGCGGGGTCGAGTCAGGCTCGCCGGGCGAGAAGGCCGGCATCGAGCCCGGAGACATCATCACCCGCTTTGATGGCAAGGCGATCGAGAAGCCCAGCGATTTGCCGCGCCTGGTCGGCAATACCAAGCCCGGCACCAAGAGCACGGTGACGGTATTCCGCCGCGGCGATTCGCGCGACCTGAGCGTGAGCATTGCCGAGATCGAGCCAGACAAGCCGGCGCAGACGTCCGAGCGCGAGGAGCAGCCGGCCAGCAAGCCCTCAGCCTCGGCCGCCGCCAAATCGCTGGGTCTTGCGGTGAGCGACCTTACCGGGGCGCAAAAGAAAGAGCTCAAAATCAAGGGTGGCGTGAAGGTCGAGTCGGCTACCGAGGCAGCGACCCGCGCCGGCCTGCGCGAGGGGGACATCGTCTTGGCCGTCAACAACATCGAGGTCGCCAACACGAAGGAGTTCGAGTCCGCGCTGGTAAAGGCTGACAAGAGCAAGCCAGTGAGCGTACTTTTCCGCCGCGGGGACTGGGCGCAGTTCGCCCTGATCCGTCCTTCACGCTGAACGGTGACCGCCGTCAAGTGGCCCCATCCCGCAGTCGGGTTTTGGGGCCTTTTTCCTTCCGTTTAGGTGTTCCTGCAACCCGCAGGGAAAAAATTTTTAGGGTTGCCCATCAGCGCGAAAAGTTTGTAAGCGCTAACTTTGCGTCGACCTAACGACGATTTTCAGTAGAATACTGCGCCGAGGGCACCCGTTGAGGGCATAAGCATACGGCTCGGCTCCACGATGCGGGATTCCCGCATGTCGCCCACCGTTGCTCCACAGATCACCCACAAGTTGTTAAGGAACTGGTCCACCGATCCTGTTGATAAGTTGTTCATAAGTCCCATGTTGCTGACCTGCAACGACCCATTCGAGGCCCAGGCCCGGCTGTACGCGCCCCCCTTTTTGCCTACAATGAAGTTCCAACTACTGCAGTTGCCATTGCTTGTTGGTTCAGGGCGCGTCTCTTGGGGACGCGCCCTTTTTTCTTGCCTGCAGCCCGCTGCGCACGAGCCAATTCAAGTACTTAAGCGTTCCCGTTGATGAATCACATCAGAAATTTTTCGATCATTGCGCACATCGACCATGGCAAGTCGACGCTCGCGGACCGCTTGATCCAACGCTGCGGAGGCCTTGCCGAGCGTGAGATGGAAGCGCAGGTTCTCGACTCGATGGACATCGAGAAAGAGCGTGGGATAACCATCAAGGCGCAGACTGCGGCACTGCACTACAAGGCACGCGATGGACAGGTCTATAACCTCAATCTCATCGACACACCGGGTCACGTTGACTTCTCTTATGAAGTGAGTCGCTCGCTGTCCGCATGCGAAGGTGCGCTGCTCGTGGTCGATGCGAGCCAGGGTGTCGAAGCGCAGACGGTGGCGAACTGCTACACCGCACTCGATCTCGGCGTTGAGGTGGTGCCGGTGCTCAACAAGATGGACCTGCCACAAGCCGACCCCGATAACGCGAAGGCGGAGATCGAGGACGTGATCGGTATCGACGCGGGCGATGCGATTCCCTGCTCGGCGAAGACCGGCTTGGGTATTGACGAAATTCTCGAGGCCATCGTGGCCAAGGTGCCGGCGCCGCGCGGCAACCCCGGCGCCGCACTGCGCGCCATGATCATCGACAGCTGGTTCGACGCCTACGTGGGCGTGGTGATGCTGGTGCGGGTGGTCGACGGCCGCCTGGCAAAGGGCGACCGCATCAAGATGATGGCCTCGGGTGCGAGCTACAACGCCGACAGCCTCGGCGTCTTCACTCCCGCAACCGAGCCGCGCCAGTCGCTCGAGGCAGGCGAGGTCGGCTTCATCATCGCCGGCATCAAGGAACTGCAGGCCGCGAAAGTGGGCGACACGGTCACGCAGATCAAGACCGGCAGCGGCGGTGCGGCCGCCACCGCCACCGAGGCTTTGCCGGGCTTCAAGGAAATCCAGCCGCAGGTGTTCGCCGGCTTGTACCCTACCGAGGCGAGCGAGTACGACTCGCTGCGCGACGCGCTGGAGAAGCTCAAGCTGAACGACTCCTCGCTGCACTACGAGCCGGAGGTATCCCAGGCGCTCGGCTTCGGGTTCCGCTGCGGTTTCCTGGGCCTGCTGCACATGGAAATCGTGCAGGAGCGCCTGGAGCGCGAGTTCGACCAGGACCTGATCACGACGGCCCCGAGCGTGGTCTACCAGGTGGCGAAGAACGACGGCGAAGTGATCATGGTCGAGAACCCCTCGAAGATGCCCGACGTCGGTCGCATGGCAGAGATCCGCGAGCCGATCGTGACGGTCCATCTCTACATGCCGCAGGAATACGTCGGTTCGGTGATGACGCTCGCTAACCAGAAGCGCGGCGTGCAGATGAACATGGCCTACCACGGCCGCCAAGTCATGCTGACCTACGAGATGCCATTGGGCGAGATCGTGTTGGACTTCTTCGACAAGCTGAAGTCGGTCAGCCGGGGCTACGCGTCGATGGACTACGAGTTCAAGGAGTACCGTGCGTCGGACGTCGTCAAGGTCGACATCCTGCTCAACGGCGACAAGGTCGATGCGCTGTCGATCATCGTGCACCGCAGCCAGAGCCAGTACCGCGGCCGGGCGGTGGTTGCCAAGATGCGCGAGATCATCAGTCGTCAGATGTACGACGTTGCGATCCAGGCGGCCATCGGCGCCAACATCATCGCGCGTGAGACAATCAAGGCCCTGCGCAAGAACGTGCTCGCCAAGTGCTACGGCGGCGATATCACCCGTAAGCGCAAGCTGCTCGAGAAGCAGAAAGCGGGCAAGAAAAGAATGAAGCAGATCGGCTCGGTCGAGGTCCCGCAAGAGGCCTTTCTCGCCATCCTGCAGGTCGAAGACTAGAACACGGCATCGATGGCATTTCTCACCTCCCTGATCCTTGCGGCTTTCGTTGGTTATATCGGTGCTTGGTACTTCGGTGCCGTCGAAGGCAATTTCGCACTGCTGCTCTTCCTCGCCACCGTGGTCACGGGCTTGTACTGGCTTGCAGAGCGCTTCTATTTCCTGCCGCGGCGCCGAAAAACGGCCGAGGCGCTGGAGATCTCGGTGGCTCGACGGCGCGACGAGCTGACCCGCCAGGGAATCACCCAGGTCGACACCACCGACCCAAAGGCGCGCGAGCGCCTGCTCATGCAGCCGTGGTGGCTGGATTGGACCGCAGGCCTCTTCCCTGTGATCCTCGCGGTGTTCCTGCTGCGCTCCTTCCTGGTCGAACCCTTCAAGATTCCTTCGGGATCGATGATGCCTACGCTGCTGACGGGTGACCTGATCCTGGTCAACAAGTTCACCTATGGGTTGCGCCTGCCCGTCATCAATACCAAGGTGACCGAAGGCACCCCGCCTGCGCGCGGCGACGTGATGGTGTTCCGCTACCCGCCCAAGCCGAGCATGGACTACATCAAGCGCGTGGTCGGCGTGCCAGGCGACGAAGTGGCCTACCTCAACAAGAAGCTCACCATCAACGGCCAGCCGATCAGCAAGCAGCCGGAGCCCGACTACTTCGACGAGGAGGCGATGCGCTACCTCAAGCAGTATTCCGAGGACCTGGGCGGCAAGAGGCACATGTTGCTCAACGATGAGGGCCGCCGGGCCGGTCTTTCGGAGGCCGAAATCATGGCGTTCCCGAACCAGGAAAATTGCCGCTACAGTGTCGAGGGCGTGGTGTGCAAGGTGCCGCAGGGCCACTATTTCATGATGGGCGACAACCGCGACAACTCGCTCGATTCGCGCTACTGGGGCTTTGTGCCTGACAAGAACATCGTGGGCAGGGCCTTCTTCGTCTGGATGAATTTCGGCAACCTCAAGCGCATCGGCGGATTCCAATAATCGAGGGTTTGGAGGGAAAGAGGGTATGAGAGCAAGTCAATCCAGGTGGCGCCAGCGTGGCATCTCCTTCATCGGGCTGCTGTTCGTCGCCATCGTCCTGGCCTGCGTCGGCGTTGTGGTGGCTCAGGTCATTCCGACGCTGATCGAGTACCAGGCGATCAACAAGGCGGCGAACAAGGCCAAGGAGGGAACGACCGTTCCCGAAGTGCGAGCGATCTTCGACCGCGCTCAGGCCATCGACGACTTCCAGTCGGTGGCAGGCAAGGACCTCGACGTCAAAAAGGTGGGCGACAAGGTCGTGGTGTCCTTTGCCTATGAGCGCGAGATCCACTTGTTCGGGCCTGCATTCCTGACGCTCAAGTACGCAGGTCAATCCCGCTGAAATGAACGCTCACGGGTCGCGGCCAAGCCCTTGCGCTTTCCTGTCGAGGGGCTGCGCAGGCCCTGGCGCAATGCCTCGACAGGCCGGCCGTGTCGGGCGGTGACCTTGACGCGCTGCAGGCGCGCATCCAGTATTCCTTTTCCGACCCGCGGCTGTTGCAGCGTGCGTTGACGCACCGCAGCTTCTCGGCCGATCACAACGAACGGCTCGAATTTCTGGGGGATTCGGTGCTCAACCTCGCGGTCGCCCACCTGCTTTACGAGCAGCTGTCGCAATTGCCCGAGGGCGATCTGTCCCGCGTGCGGGCCAATCTGGTCAAGCAGGACACCCTGCATCAATTGGCGCTCAAGCTGGCGCTCTCTCCGCTATTGCGGCTGGGTGAAGGGGAGGCGCGCTCCGGGGGGCCGAATCGCCCCTCGATCCTGGCCGATGCGCTGGAGGCGCTGATCGGTGCCGTCTACCTCGATGCCGGCTATGGGCCGGCACAGTCTCTGGTGCAACGGCTCTACGAGTCGGTTGCCATTACGCCGCGCATGGACGCCGCGGCCAAGGACCCCAAGACAGAATTGCAGGAATGGCTGCAGGGCCACAAAATGAAGCTGCCGGTCTACCGCGTGGTCGGCACGCTGGGTGCGGCACACAAGCAGACTTTCGATGTCGAATGCGAGGTGCCCCAGTTGGACTTGCGAGAACGCGGCATCGGCGGCTCGCGCCGCGCCGGCGAGCAGGCGGCAGCCGCCGCCATGTTGATCCGGCTCAAGGCGCGCGGAGGCGCTGCAAAGGCATCCCCATGAACCATCCCACCGAATCCGATCCGATGTCTTCCACAGAGGGCACCCAGCCGGTCCCATCACCCGGTCAGCGATGCGGCCTGGTGGCCATCGTCGGAAAGCCCAATGTGGGCAAGTCGACGCTGCTGAACGCGCTGGTCGGCCAGAAGATCAGCATCACCTCGCGCAAGGCGCAGACGACGCGGCATCGCATCACCGGCATGCGAACGCGTGGTTCGACGCAGTTCGTTTTCGTCGATACGCCGGGCTTCCAGACGCTGCATGCCAACGCGCTCAACCGCTCGCTCAACAAGACCGTCGTGGGCGCTGTCGCTGACGTGGACTTGATCCTCTTCGTGGTCGAGGCCGGCAGCTTCACCCCAGCCGACGAGCGGGTGCTGAAGCTGCTCGGTACCGGCATCCCGACCGTGCTGATCGCCAACAAGCTCGACAACGTGCATCGCCGCAGCGAGCTGGCGCCGTGGCTGCAGGAGATGCAGGGCCGACACGCTTTCGCCGATTTCGTCCCGATGTCCGCCAAGAACCCGAAGGACATCGAACGCCTGTTCGGCATTTGCGAAAAGTACCTGCCTGAGCAGCCCTGGTGGTATTCCGAGGAAGAGCTCACCGACCGCAGCGAGCAGTTTCTCGCCAGTGAGCTGGTGCGGGAAAAGCTGTTTCGGCTGACCGGCGACGAGCTCCCCTACACCTCGACCGTGGTGATCGACAAGTTCGAGGAGGAGCCGCCTGCCCGCAAGGGCCAGAAGCGCCTGCTGCGCATTGCCGCCACCATCGTCGTGGAGCGCGACAGCCACAAGGCGATGGTGATCGGCGACAAGGGCGAGCGCATCAAGCGCATCGGCATGGAGACGCGGCAGGAACTCGAGAAGCTCGCGGACGCCAAGGTCTTCATCGAGCTGTGGGTCAAGGTGCGTTCGGGCTGGGCCGACGATGAGGCACGGGTGCGTTCATTCGGATATGAATGAGCGTGTCCGAGGGTGATGGCAACCCACCGCGTTTCGCATGAACCGGCCTATGTGCTGCACCACTACGACTGGAGCGAGTCGAGCCTGATCCTGGAGGTCTTCACCCGCCATCATGGGCGGATCGCGCTGGTGGCCAAGGGGGCCAAGCGGCCGAGCTCCAACTTCCGGCCGGTGCTGCTGCCCCTGCAGCCGCTGCAGGTCAGCTACGGCGGCGACGCCGAAATCCGCACGCTCAAGGGGGCCGAGTGGATGGGCGGCCATGTGATGCCCACGGGCGAGGCGCTGTTGTCGGGCTACTACCTCAACGAACTGCTGCTGCGCCTGTTGGCACGCGATGACGCGCACGAGGCGCTGTTCGATGGTTACGCCGTCATGGTGCAGGTGCTGGCCGGTGACCATGGGGGCGCCCAGGCTGCCGCCCAGGCTGCCGCGCTGCGGGCCTTCGAACTGCTGCTGCTGCGAGAGGTCGGGCTGTTGCCAGTGCTCGATATCGAAACGTTGACGCTGTCGCCCCTCGAGGCACAGGCTCGATACGCCCTCGTGCCCGAGGCCGGCCTGCGCCTCGCTGCCGACGACGAAACCGCGCTCGATGGCGCCGACTGGCAGGCCCTGCAGCGCACACTCGAAGAGCGCGCGCCGCTGGCCGCCACACTGCGCCAGGTCGCAACCATGAACGCCGGCGCCAATAGCGCCCTGCGCAACCAACTGCGCGTGCTGCTCAACTACCATTGCGGTGTGAGCACGCTGCGAACGCGCCAGATGATGAGAGACTTGCAAGCCTTATGAGCACTTCCCTGTCGATCAACCTCAACAAGGTGGCGCTGGTACGCAATACGCGGTCATTGGGCATCCCCAGCGTGCTCTTCGCCGCGGCGCTGTGCCTGGATGCCGGCGCGCACGGCATCACGGTGCACCCGCGGCCCGACCAGCGCCACATTCGCCCACAGGACGTGCAGGACTTGTCGGAGCTGCTGCGCAAGGACTGGCCCCAGGCCGAGTTCAACATCGAAGGCAACCCGTTCCACAACCTGATGGACTTCGTGCGCGAGCTGCGTCCGCATCAAGCCACCTTCGTTCCCGACGATGTGGCCCAGTCGACCAGCGACCACGGCTGGACCTTTCCCGACGACGCCAATCGGCTGCGGCCGCTGATCGCCGAGGCCAGGACCCTGGGCGTGCGGGTGAGCCTCTTCATGGACCCGGAGCCGGACATGATGGCGGCTGCCAAGGCCGTCGGAGCCGACCGCATCGAGCTCTACACCGAAGGCTATGCCGCCGCGCGCGGCACCTCCAGGGCGGACAGTGTGCTGGCGCTTTACGCCGAGACCGCCCGCGCGGCGCAGGCGGCAGGCCTCGAAGTCAACGCCGGCCACGACCTCAGCCGCGACAATCTCACCGACTTCCTTCGGGTGGTGCGCGGGGTGCGCGAGGTTTCCATCGGCCATGCCTTCGTCTCCGATGCACTGGAGCTCGGCTACGCCGCGGCGACGCGGGACTACCTGCGCTGTATCCGAGAGGCTGCGTGATCTACGGCATCGGCACCGACATCTGCGACATCCGCCGCATCGCCGCCACCTTCGAGCGCCAGGGTGAGCGCTTCGCCCAGCGCGTGCTGAGCGACGCCGAACTCGTGGTCTGGCGCGCGCGCGGCGCCCGGTGGCCAAAGCGCGGCCTGCGGTATCTGGCCACCCGTTTTTCCGCCAAGGAGGCCTTCAGCAAGGCCATCGGCATGGGCATGCGCATGCCGATGAGCTGGCGCCTCTGCGAGATCGCGAACCAGCGCACCGGCAAGCCCGTGATCGTGCTTCACGGTGTTCTGAAGGACTGGTTCGAGGCCGAAGGCCTCGTCGCGCACGTGACGGTGACCGACGAGACCGACTACGCGGCCAGCTTTGTCGTGGTCGAACGCAAGCCATGACCGATCAGAATTCCGTCCACGCCCCCTTGATCATCGACGTCGCGGGCACGGCTTTGAATGCCGCCGACCGCCGCCGCCTTGCCGATCCGTTGGTCGGCGGCGTGATCCATTTCGCCCGCAACTGGCAGGACCGGACGCAGATGAGCGCTCTCAACGCCGAGATCAAGGCGCTGCGACCAGACATCCTGATCTGCGTCGACCATGAGGGCGGACGGGTGCAGCGGTTCCGCTCCGATGGGTTCACCCGGCTGCCCTCCATGCGCTCGCTGGGCGAGCTCTGGATGCGCGATCCGATGCGCGCCACCCAGGCGGCCGTGGCCTGTGGGCATGTGCTGGCCGCCGAGCTGCGCGCCTGCGGTGTCGATTTCAGCTTCACGCCCGTCTTGGACCTGGACTACGGCGAAAGCAGCGTGATCGGCGATCGCAGCTTCCATCGCGATCCGCGCGTCGTCACGCTGCTGGCCCGCAGCCTCGCGCACGGCCTGCTGCAGGCGGGCATGGCGAACTGCGGCAAGCATTTTCCGGGGCATGGCTTCGTGCGTGCCGACTCGCACGTGGCGATCCCCGTGGACCGTCGCAGCCTCAAGGCGATCCTTGACGACGATGCAAAGCCCTACGACTGGCTCGGCGGAACGCTGGCGGCAGTCATGCCGGCACATGTGATCTATCCGAAGGTCGACGCCAGTCCGGCAGGCTTTTCGCCGAAGTGGCTGCAGCAGATCCTGCGCCGCCAACTGGGATTCGAGGGCGCAGTGTTCAGCGACGACCTCAGCATGGAGGCCGCGCGCAGTATCCAGGGCGAGCTGCTGAGCTACACCGATGCAGCGCTCGCCGCACTCGATGCTGGCTGCGATCTCGCGCTGTTGTGCAACCAGAGCATCGGCGAGAGCACGGTACTCGACGAGGTGCTCGAGGGTTTCGCGGCAGCGCGCCGCAACGGCCGCTGGAAGCCGGAGCCCATCAGCGAGGCGCGTCGGTGCAGTCTGCTGCCGCGAAGCGATGCGCTCGCCTGGGGCGACCTCATGCGCTCGCCGGCCTATCGTCAGGCGGCCGCGATGCTGTCCCCGCTCTGACCGCGGTCAGGTTGTCGCCGACCAGAGTGCGGGACCGCCACTCTCCAGGTGCGTCAAATAGAGGCGCAGGTCGAACTCGAACTGGTGGTAATCAGGCTCCATGTGCATGCAGAGCTGATAAAACGCCTTGTCGTGCTCGCGCTCCTTCGTGTGCGCCAGTTCGTGCACGACGATCATGCGCAGCCATTCGATCGGCACTTCCTTGAACAGGCTTGCGACACGGATCTCGCGCTTCGCCTTGAGCTTGCCGCCTTGCACGCGCGAAATCGTCGTATGCGTACCGAGTGCGTTGCGGATCACGTGCAGCTTGTTGTCGAAGGCAACCTTGGCCAGCGGCTCGGCCTTGCGCAGGAACTCGCTCTTGAGGCCGCTCGCGTACTCGTAGAGCGCGCCGTCGGTCCGGATGCCGTGCACGCCGCCATACCGCTTCAGCAGCCAGTCGCCCAGCCGGCCCTGCATGATGAGCTGTTCGACCTGGGCGCGCAGCGTCGAGGGGTAGGCGGCCAGGTACTTCATGCGGGTTGCCGCATTCCGGCGCCTGCGGCGGCATAAGCCAGGCCTGCGGCCACGCCGCCAAAGAGATCGCCTTCGATGACCTGCGTGCCCGGAAAGGCGTGCCGCAGCGCACTCTGGAAGGGGCGCAGGGCCGAGGAGCCGCCTGTCAGATAGAGGGCGCCGAGCTGGCTGCCACGCAGGCCTGCATGTGCGACGCAATCGCGGGCACACGCGATCACGTTGTCGAGCTGTGTTGCGAGCTGGCGGTCCATGTCCCCGGCCGTGAGCGTGGCTGTCAGCTTCGGCTCTGCGAACGACAGGTCGATGTCCACGTCGTCGCCAGTCATCGAACTGCGGATCTTGGCCTCTTCCACCTCGCTCGCAATGCGATGCCCCTGTCGGTCGGAAAGCACGTTCATCAGCCGGTCGTGCAGCCGCGTATCGAGATAGTTGACGCGCAGCTCCTGCGCCTGCCGGATCGCCTTCGGGGCATAGAGCCAATTGATCAGGTGCCACGAGGACAGATCGAAAAAGGTCCTGCTCGGCACCTCACGGCCCTGCGGGCCGATGTGACGGAAACCGAAATGAGGCATGACGCATTCGATGCTGAGCCGCTGGTCGAAGTCCGTGCCGCCAATGTGCACGCCCGTGGTGGCGAGCACGTCGCGGGCGCGATCTGCCTGCGCGCTGCGCCCGGGGCCCAGGCGCACCACCGTGAAGTCGGAGGTGCCGCCGCCGATGTCGACGATCAGGACAAGCGATTCGCGGGTGACGCGCCGCTCGTAGTCAAAGGCTGCGGCGATCGGCTCATACTGGAAGTCGACCTCGCCCAGGCCGGCACTCCGAGCGGCGCGGCGCAGCGTGGCTTCGGCCTCGCGGTCGCGCGCCGGATCGTCGTCCACGAAATGCACCGGACGCCCAACGACGACCCGCGCGGGCGGCACCCCGAGCTGCCGGTGGGCGCGTGCGGCAAGCTCCGACAGGAAGAGGGCGATGATGTCCTCGAAGCTGACACGCTGGTGGCCGATCTCGGTCTGGTCCTGCATCAGCGCACTGCCGAGCAGGCTCTTGAGTGATCGCATCAGCCGGCCTTCGGTGCCTGCCAGGTACAGCGCGATTGCCTCGCGGCCGAAATGCGTGCTGCGGTCCTCGGTATTGAAGAAGACGGCGGTCGGGATCGTCGTCGCCGGTCCTTCCAGCGGCAGCAGTCGTGCGAGCCCGCTTCCGGCCACGCACGCGACCGCCGAATTGGACGTGCCGAAGTCGATGCCGAGGACGGGCGCCGGTGTACTCAAGATTCCCGGCGCAGTGCAGGAAAGAGGATCACGTCACGGATGCTGGGCGAATCGGTCAGCAGCATCATGAGCCGATCGATGCCGATCCCGCATCCGCCGGTGGGCGGCATGCCGTATTCGAGCGCGCGCACGAAGTCGTGGTCGAAGAACATCGCCTCGTCGTCGCCGCTGTCCTTGGCCGAGACCTGGGCATTGAAGCGCGCAGCCTGATCCTCTGCATCGTTGAGCTCGCTGAAGCCGTTGCCGAACTCGCGCCCGGTGATGTAGAGCTCGAAGCGCTCCGTGACCTCCGGGCGCTCGTCGTTGGCGCGGGCCAGGGGCGAGATCTCGGTCGGGTGCTCCATGATGAAGGTCGGCTGCCAGAGCTTTTCTTCTACCGTCTCCTCGAAGTACATCACCTGCAGGCTCGCCAGGCTGCGATGGGAAAGCTTGTCCTTCTCCTCGCTCAAGCCGAGCTTGCGAAGGGCATCGCGCAGCCAGGCGGCATCGTCGGCGTTCGCGCCGGCCTCGGTGTGCCTGGCGATTGCCTCGCGGATGGTGAGCCGCTCGAAAGGCTGGCTCAGGTCCACCGGCTTGCCCTGGTAATCGAGCTGGAGATTGCCCACGCTCTTCTGCGCGATGGTGCGGATCAGCGTCTCGGTGAAGTCCATCAGGTCGCGGTAGTTCCAGTAGGCCGCGTAGAACTCCATCATCGTGAACTCGGGGTTGTGCCGCACCGAGATGCCCTCGTTGCGATAGCTCCGGTTGATCTCGAAGACGCGCTCGAAGCCGCCGACGATCAGGCGCTTCAGGTACAGCTCGGGCGCGATGCGCAGGAACATCTCCTGATCGAGCGCGTTGTGGTGTGTCTTGAATGGCTTGGCGTTGGCGCCACCCGGGATGGGGTGCAGCATCGGCGTCTCGACCTCGAGAAAGCCATTGGCCACCATGAATTCGCGCAGCGCGCTCACGGCCCGGCTGCGCGCGACGAAGCGCTCGCGCGCAGACTCGTCGGTGATCAGGTCGACGTAGCGCTGCCGGTACTTCTGTTCCTGGTCGGCCATGCCGTGGAACTTGTCGGGCAGGGGGCGCAGGCTCTTGGTCAGCAGGCGCAGCCGAGTCACCTTGACCGAGAGCTCGCCGGTCTTGGTCTTGAATGCGGTGCCTTCGGCGCCAACGATGTCGCCCAGGTCCCAGCGCTTGAATTCGGCGTAAAGGTCTTCGCCGACGGCATCGCGCGTGACGTAGAGCTGGATGCGTCCGGTGGCGTCCTGCACCGTGGCGAAGCTGGCCTTGCCCATCACCCGCTTGAGCATCATGCGGCCGGCCACGCTGACGGCGATCGGCGCGGCTTCCAGTGCTTCGGGCTCGGAATCGCCATGCGCGGCAATCAGCGCTGCCGCGCGGTCGGCGGGCTTGAAGTCGTTGGGAAAGGCGACGCCCTTGCCCTCGACCTGTGCGGCGCGCAGCGCCTTCAGCTTCTCGCGCCTTTCGGCGATGAGCTGGTTGTCGTCGTGGGCGGAGGCGGGAGAGGGGAGGGCGTCGGACATGAAGAGAAAAGTAGAGGCGCGCTAGTCGCACGCAACCGGCGATTTTAGCGGGCGGTGTCCTGCAGCCCGGCTGCCGGGCTACTTCGTGATGCCGGCGCGCACGAGCAGGTCGCCCACGAGTTCGAGCCGCATCAAGGGGCTGTCCAGCTCCATCAATCGCTGCTTGAGCTCAGCCGGCACAGGCAGCAACTCGCACCAACGGTTGGCCACCCAGCCGCAATCGTCGAAACGGAAGGGCGCCTGAACCGGCAACCGCACCTGCTCGCTGCCCTCGCTGCGGCGCCGCTCCTCCAGCGTGTCCACCAGGCGGCGCAGGGCGTCGGAGACGGCTCGAAGATCATCGGGCACGGCGAGTGGCACGTCGTCGGCGACAGTCTCGACCTCCGCGGTCCAGAGCCCATGTGTCTGCAATGCGCTGCTGCGTATGCGGAAGCGCTGCGTGCCCACGCATGCGATCTGGATCAGCCCGGCCTGCGGGACATCGAACTCGCGGATCTCCGCGAGCGTGCCGACGCCGGCAAAGCGCTCGGCCTCGGCGCCTGCGCGCCGGACTTCCGTGCCCTGCGTCAGGCTGACCACGCCGAAGGGCGTGCCGGCCTTGTGGCATTTGCCGATCATGTCCAGGTAGCGCACCTCGAAGATGCGCAGGGGCAGGAAGCCGCCGGGAAAGAGCACGGTACCTAGCGGGAACAGGGGCAGCGGCTGCGGGAGGGGTTGTGTCGTCATCGAGGAACCTTGCGTGGCTATCATCGCATTCCGTTCACGACCACGCGCCATGTTCTACCAGATCCCTTCGTTCCTTCTCGACGTGATCGTCGGCCTGCTCGGCGGGGCGTGCCTGCTGCGCCTGTATATGCAGTACCACCGCGTGCCCTTCGGCAACCCGCTGGGGCGCTTCGTCTTCGCGGTCACCGACTGGATCGTGCTGCCGCTGCGGCGCGTCATCCCCGCGGCCAAGCGCTGGGATCTGGCGAGCGCCGTGGCCGCATGGTTGCTGGTGATGCTCAAGTTCCTGCTGCTCTGGGCCCTGATGGGCGCGCTGGGCCGTTGGGCGATCCTGCCCCTGGTATCGCTGATCGGGCTGATGCAGCTGGCGGTGTCGGGCCTGACTGCGCTGCTGATCGTCTACGCAGTTCTCTCGTGGGTTCCGAATGCGTCGTCGATGCTCCAGGACCTGATCGGGCGGCTGGCCGAGCCGTTGGTGCGGCCGCTGAGGCGCTTCATTCCACTGCTGGGCGGCGTGGACCTGTCGCCGCTCGCTGCCATCGTGCTGCTGCAGGTGGGCGCCATCGTGCTGGGAAGCCTGATGGCGACGGTCTTCGGGATGGGCCGCTAGGGCGAAGCCGTGGGTCAGGCCACTGCGTCTGCCGGCTGACGCAGCAGCATCGCCAGCGTGTTGGCAACCGTCTTGCGCAGTTCGCGCCTATCGCAGATGAAGTCGATCGCACCCTTGGTCTGAAGAAATTCGGCGCGCTGGAAGCCTTCGGGCAGGGTTACCCGCACGGTCGATTCGATCACGCGAGGGCCGGCAAAGCCGATCAGCGCCTTGGGCTCGGCGATCACCACGTCGCCCACGAAGGCGAAGCCGGCGCTCACGCCGCCCATGGTCGGGTCGGTCAGCACGCTGATGTAGGGCAGGCCCTTCTTGGCCAGGCGCGTGAGCGCCGCGTTGGTCTTGGCCATCTGCATCAACGACAGCAGCCCTTCCTGCATGCGCGCGCCGCCCGTGGCGGTGAAGCAGATGAAGGGCACCTTCTGCTCGATCGCGGTTTCGACACCGCGCACGAAGCGCTCGCCGACCACGCTGCCCATGCTGCCGCCCATGAAGTCGAACTCGAAACAGGCCACCATCACGTTGATGCTGTGGACCGAGCCGCCCACGACGACGAGCGCATCAGTCTCGCCGGTGTTTTCGAGTGCTTCCTTGAGCCGCTCGGGGTACTTGCGGCTGTCCTTGAACTTGAGGGCGTCGACGGGCAGGACTTCCTGGCCCACTTCGTAGCGGCCTTCCGAATCCAGGAAGGCGTCGATGCGCGCGCGCGCGCCGATGCGGTGGTGATGGCTGCAACTCGGGCACACGTTCTGGTTGTGCTCGAGGTCGGTCTTGTAGAGCACGGTGTCGCAGCTCGGGCACTTGATCCAGAGGCCTTCGGGCATCTGGCGCCGCTCGCTCGGGTCGGTGGGCGCAATCTTGGGCGGAAGCAGTTTTTCAAGCCAGCTCATGGGGGCTCCAGTTCGAAGTTCTCGCGAAGCAAGCCTTCGCGGCGAGTAGCTCCCCTCTCCCGCCCGCGGGAGAGGGGCTGCGGGTGAGGGTCAACTCCGCATTATCGGCCAGCCGCATTCTTGGCCGTCGCGGCCGGCAGCGCATCCAGCGCTTCCCGGATCTCGGTCAAAAATTTGCGCACCAGCGCTACCGCCTGCTCGCGCGGCTGCCCGTCGATCAGCTGGATGAGGCGGGTGCCGATCACCACTGCGTCGGCCGTCGAGCCCACCGCCTGCGCGCTGCGCGCATCGCGGATGCCGAAGCCCACGCCCACCGGCAGCTTCACGTGCTCGCGGATGCGCGGGATCATCCGACCGACCGCCTCGGTGTCGAGGTGCCCTGCGCCGGTCACGCCCTTGAGCGAGACATAGTAGACATAGCCTGTGGCGATGCGACCGACCTGCGCCATGCGCTCGGGCGTGCTGGTGGGGGCCAGCAGGAATATCAGGTCAATGCCGTGCGCTTGCAGCCCGGCGGCGAAGTCCTCGCATTCCTCGGGCGGGTAGTCGACGACCAGCAGGCCGTCGACGCCGGCGGCCGCGGCGTCGCGGATGAAGCTGCCCTTGCCGTGCACGCCGTCGTAGCGTTCGATCGGATTGGCATAACCCATCAATACGACAGGCGTTGCGTCGTCGGTTCGGCGAAAGGTGCTCACCATGGCCAGCACCTGTTTCATGCCGACGCCCATCGCCAACGCTGCTTCGCCAGCAGCCTGGATCACGGGGCCGTCGGCCATCGGGTCTGAGAACGGCACACCGAGCTCGATCACATCGGCGCCTGCTTCCACCATGCCGTGCATCAGCTCGGGAGTGATGTCGGCATAGGGGAAGCCGGCTGTGACGTAAGGAATCAGTGCCCTGCGGCCCTGTCCCTGCAGGCGCTCGAAGGTGGAGGCGATCCGGCCTGCTCGAGTACCTTCGCCTTCGGCGGCGGTGCTATTCGCCTTGGGAGCTTCCCGGCGGCTCATGCTTTGCCTCCCTTCACGCCGAGGCCGCGCATCGACGGCCGATCGTAGAAGTCGACGCCCGACAGGTCGGCCACGGTACCGATGTCCTTGTCGCCGCGGCCGGAGAGGTTGACCAGGATCGACTGGTCAGGACGCATGGTCTTCGCGAGCTTCATGGCGTAGGCCACCGCATGGCTGGATTCGAGCGCCGGGATGATGCCCTCGGTGCGGCATAGATAGTGGAAGGCCTCGAGGGCCTCGGTATCGGTGACCCCCACGTACTCGGCACGGCCGATGTCGGCCAGGTAGGCATGCTCGGGTCCTACGCCGGGATAGTCGAGGCCGGCGCTGATGCTGTGGGTCTCGGTCACCTGCCCGTCTTCGTTCTGAAGGAGGTACGTGCGATTGCCGTGCAGCACGCCGGGGCTGCCGCGCAGGATCGAGGCAGCGTGCTTGCCGCTGTCGAGGCCTTCGCCCGCCGCTTCGACGCCGATGAGGCGCGTGCCTGTGAAGGGGATGTAGGGATGGAAGATGCCCATCGCATTGCTGCCGCCACCCACGCACGCCACCACGACGTCCGGCTGCCGGCCTTCCGCCTCGCCGACGATTCCTTGTGCCGCCAGCATCGAGGGCATCTGGGCAATGCACTCGTCGCCGATCACGCGCTGGAAATCGCGCACCATCATCGGATATGGATGCGGGCCAGCCACGGTGCCGATGATGTAGAAGGTGTTTTCGACGTTGGTGACCCAGTCGCGCATCGCTTCGTTCAGCGCATCCTTCAGGGTCTTGCTGCCCGATTCGACCGGGACCACGGTCGCGCCCAGCAGGTTCATGCGATAGACGTTCGGGCTCTGGCGCTTGACGTCCTGGCTGCCCATGTAGACCACGCATTCGAGCCCGTAGCGTGCGCAGATGGTGGCCGTGGCCACGCCGTGCTGGCCGGCGCCGGTCTCGGCGATCACGCGCGGCTTGCCCATGCGCCGCGCGAGCATCGCCTGGCCGATGGTGTTGTTGACCTTGTGCGCGCCGGTATGGTTCAGGTCCTCGCGCTTCAGGTAGATCTGCGCGCCGCCCATCTCCCGACTGGTTCGTGCCGCGTGGTAGATCGGCGAGGGACGGCCTACGAAATGCGCGAGCTCGTGGCGGAATTCAGCCTGGAACTCAGGGTCGTCCTTGTATTTCGCGTAGGCCACGCGCAATTCGTTGATTGCATGGGTCAGGGTTTCGCTGGCGAAGGTGCCGCCGTAGATGCCGAAATGGCCGCTGGGATCGGGTTGGTCGTAGCTGTTCATGGTCTCGATCGGTGGGCGGGCCGCCGGACGATCGATGCCGGGCGACACGCTAGGTCAATGCATCGGCCGCCCGCACGGCGGCCACGAATTCGCGGATCTTCGCGGCGTCCTTGATGCCCTTGGCGGCCTCGACGCCGGAGCTCACGTCAACGGCCAGCGACTTCGCGGCCGTGCGCAACCGGCGAATGCCATCGCCCACGTTTGCAGGTGCGAGCCCACCACTCAAGACGAGGTGAGCGTTGACGGCGGGTGGAAGAAGTGACCAATCGAATGCCTTGCCGCCACCGCCATAGGCTTCGACATGGGCGTCGAGCAGGATGGCCAGGGCGCGAGAGTAATCGGAGGTGTATTTTACGAGGTCGAAGGCGGCGCCGGCAGCGCCGAGCGGAATGCGGGCCGCGCGCATGAAGCGGTGGGCACCGCCGCCGCTGGATTCCCAGCATTGCTCCGGCGATTCATCCCCGTGGAACTGGGCCATGGCGCCAGGCACGCCTCGCAGAGCCGCCAAGGCTGCAGCCGTGGGCGCGTTGACGAACAACAGGACCGGCGTGACGAAGGGTGGCAGCCGCGAGGCCAACTGGCTTGCGCGGTCCGCAGTCACCGCGCGCGGGCTGGCCGGGTAGAGCACGAAACCCACGGCATCGGCACCCGCCTCGACGGCTGCATCGACATCCTGCTCGCGCGTGAGTCCGCAGATCTTGATGCGAGTACGCCGGGCTTTGCTCATGGCGGACCATCATACGGAGCACCGCCTGCCTGCAGAGTGGCCTCGGGCGGAAGACCCCATCCGGCGTCGTACAGCGGTCCGAGGAAGTAAAGGCCGCTCGGCGAGAAGGTCGGCGCGGCGACGAGGCGGCTGCGCGCCTCCAGCACTTCGCGCATCCATTCCGGCGGGGCCTTGCCATTGCCGATACGGACCAGGCAACCCATGATGTTGCGGATCATGTGGTGCAGGAAGGCATCGGCCTCGAATTCGAAGTGCCAGCGGCAGCGGTCGTTCTCGCCCCTGCGCGTGATCTCGATGCGCCGCAGGTCCTTGATGGGCGACAGCGCCTGGCAGGCGGAGGCTCGAAAGGAGCTGAAGTCGTGCCGGCCCAGCAGCATGGCCGCGGCAGCGCGCATCGCGTTCCCATCGAGCGGGTAGATCGACCAGCCGACCCGGCCTGCGTCGAGGCTCGGGCGTACCGGCGATTGGGACAGCACGTAAAGGTAGCGCCGAGTCAGGGCGCTGGCGCGGCAATGGAACTGGCTCGGCACGGGCTGCGCCCATTGCACTGCGATGTCGTCGGGCAGGAAGCGATTGGTGCCGCGGACCCACGAGACGGGCTTGCGCTCGATCGAGGTGTCGAAGTGCACCACCTGCATCAGCGCGTGCACGCCGGCGTCGGTGCGCCCGGCGCACAAGGTCGAGATGGGCTGGTCGGCGAGACGGCCCAGCGCCGCCTCCAACTTGTCCTGGACGGTGCGGCCCGAAAGCTGGCTCTGCCAGCCTTCGTAGGCTTCGCCCTGATAGCGGACACCGAGGGCCAGTCTCACTGGGGGATCGGCGCCAGCGCCGCTCAGCGCAATTGGCCGAGCAGTTGCTTCGCTTCGGCCTTCACATCGCCCGAACCCTCGGCGGCCACTTCCTCGACCAGCGAGCGGGCTCCTTCGACATCACCGAGCGCCTTCAGTTCGCGCGCCAACGACAACTTGATGGCATGCGGGCTGTCGCCGCCTTCTTCGGCCAGGGGCTCCAGACGGCCGCGCTCGGTGTCGGCGGGTGCGCGCAAGCCGGCCAGGGAGCTCATGTCGAACTCGATAAAGCCCGAGTCGCCCGGCAGGCCGGCACGCAGGGTTGCCGGCTGGGTCATGTCTTCGTTCGAGGTCAAAGGGGCGCGCACCGTCGTCGGCTCGAGAAAGCCGGGGGCCGTGTCGAAATCGTTGTGCAGGTCGAGCTTGGCGCTCGGGGCGGCAGGCCCTGAATGGCTTCCATTCGTCAGCGTCGTACGCGGCGCCGGCGCGGGCACCTGGGCGTGCAATTGCGGCAAGCTGGCGCTGACGGGAGCGGGCGCAGGTGGCTTGCTCAGGTCCAGGTCGAAATCCAGCGGGGCGACCGAAGGCACGAAAGCCGGAGGCGGCGCGGCGACCACCGGAGCTGCCGCCGGTGCAGCAGATGGCGCTGCAGGCGCCGCCGTTGCGGCAGCCAGGGTGCCGGCGAAGGCGGCGGCTTCCGCCGAAGTGACGTTCCGGCCCTCGAATTCGTACAACGGATTGCCAGGATCCAGCTCCTTGCCCATGTCCGCCACCCGGTTCCAGTCGCTGCCGGTGCCGCCGGTCAGCTTGTGCACGTCCGACGCGAGTGCCTCGTAGGCGCGCAGATCGCGTCGCTTGGCGTGGATCTCGAGGAGCTTGAGGTGGATGGCGGTGCGCTCGGGCGTGACGCGCAGGGCTTCGCGCAGGATTTCCTCGGCCTGCAGGTCGCGGCCGTAGGCCAGGTAGACGTCGGCCTCGGCGACGGGATCGACATCGCCGGCGTCGAGCTGGCTCGGCGAATAAGACAGAGAGGAGACAACCGAATTGCCCCGGTTCTTCGTGTCCACAGACTCGCCGCCGCTGGCACCGAAGAACGAATCCCTGGGGATGCGGCTCTCGAGGAACACGCTTTCGCCGGCTTCGCGACGCTTGCGGCCGAGGACGCGGTACAACAGGAAGCCGACCAGCAGCGCAATCAGCGCGGCGCCGGCGAGGATCAGCGGGTTCGCGAGCAGTTCGTCGAAGAAACCGGGGGCGGGAGCAGGGGCTGGCGCTGGGCCCTTGGCAGCGGTCGACGCCGAGGCCGGAACCGCGGCAGGGGCGGGTGCTGCGGGTCCTGCTGCGGCGGCGGAAGCTGCTGCCCCGGGCGCGAGCGCAGGTGCGGCCGTGGGCGCCATCTGCGCGTTCGCTGCAGGTGCAAGCGCCGCCGGCAGCGCGGGCGCCACCGGACTCGCGGTGGCCGCCACGGCGCCAGGTGCCGGCGCTGGAGCCGGTGCCGGGGTGGCGGGTGCGGTCGAAGCGGCTGCAGGCGCAGCTCCTTGTGCCGTGCTTCCGGTAGCGGGCGGGCTGCCGCTTGCGGCTTGCAGCTTGTTCAGTTCGGCGAT
The DNA here is from genome assembly GCF_901827155.1 of Variovorax sp. PBL-H6. Classification (NCBI taxonomy): domain Bacteria; kingdom Pseudomonadati; phylum Pseudomonadota; class Betaproteobacteria; order Burkholderiales; family Comamonadaceae; genus Variovorax; species Variovorax sp. PBL-H6. Next base: position 4,721,103 of record NZ_LR594659.1, on the reverse strand, counting down.
GTTCTTCGACAGTTCGGCAACGCGTGTGCTGCTGTCCTGGGCTTGGCGGCTCCGGGCCAACTGCTCCTCGGTTTGCCGGCCCGCACCACCCTGGGTGACGCGCAGCTTGTCGGCTGCGGCGTTTGCGGCGTTCCGGTCCTCGACATTGGCCTGCAATTGGCCTTTGGCCTGCCGGTCGGCCTCGGCGACCTGTGAACCCGGGGCATTTTCGGCCAAGCGGCGGCGGTAGTCGCCGAAATCGCGGCTTTGCGCCGTTACCGTGCGCTTGGCCTCGTCGCCGGGAACAGCGCCCGCCTGAGCTGCGCTCGGCACATCGAGCACGGCGCCGGCCTTCATTCGATTGACGTTGCCGCCAATGAAGGCACTGGGGTTGGCTCGCAGGAGGGCCACCAACATCTGATCCAGCGATACATCGGCCGGCTTGTAGATACCCGCGATCTTGCTCGCGGTATCGCCGGGCCGGACCGTCACCTGTTGGTCTCCTGAGCCGGTGCGCACGCTGCGCTCGCTCTCCAATGACGCTGCCGGAGCGGCTACGGCGGCAGCAGGCGCGCGGCGCGGAGACGGCTGCGTGACCACCGGGGCGCTGCGCGGTGCGGGGGCCACGCTGATTTGCGGTGCGGTGGGTGCAATGGGCGCGGTTGCGGTGGCGGTGCGGGTTCTTGGCGGATCCAGCAGCACCGTGTAATCGCGCACGATTCGGCCAGAATTCCAGTTGGCCTCGACCAGCAGGTCGATGAAGGGCTCGCTCAGCATGCGGCTGCTTGTGAGACGCACCACATAGCGCCCGTCGGCCCGCCGCTGCAGGCTGGTTCTCACATCGGCCAGCGCCGGGTTATAGGGCACGCCGGCGGCATTGAAGGCCGCGGCGGAGGCGATGCTGACCTTGAGCCCGTCGGCTTCGGCCGAAGTGATTTCGGTGACTTCGATCTCGGCCCGCAGCGGCTCGCCCAATGCCGACTGCACATTGAGCCGACCGAGCGCCAGCGCCGCGGCATCGACACTCACCAGCCCCAGCCCGAAAGCCACCGCCGTACTGAGAAGGGAGAGCTGGCCGCGGGCAGGAAAGCGCGAGGTCGGGCGACTGGCCGGGAGTCGAGCCGCAGGCAACTGGTGACGTGTCATGCTGGTAGGGGCGAGCGTGGCCCAAAAATGTAAGAGGACGTTAACATCATCACCCTGCACTGACAAGGCGACAGGCCTTCTCTACCCAGTGCGCGCCAACTTCGGCGCCTTTTTACCGTTGCAGTGTCGCAACGTTGGGCGCCCGGACCTCCCAGCGCCGCCTCAGGCGTCGAGCAGGATCCGCAGTATGCGACGCAGCGGTTCTGCGGCTCCCCATAGCAACTGATCGCCGATGGTGAAGGCGCCCAGGTATTCCGGCCCCATTGCAAGCTTGCGCAAGCGACCGACAGGGATATCCATCGTGCCGGTCACTGCGACTGGCGTCAGGTGCTGAATCGTGGCTTCGCGGGTATTAGGCACAACCTTGGCCCAGGGGTTGTCGTTGGCGATCAGCGCCTCGACGTCCGCCAACGGCACATTCTTCTTGAGCTTGAAGGTCAGCGCCTGGCTGTGGCAGCGCATCGCGCCGACGCGCACGCAGAAGCCGTCGACCGGTGTGGCGGCAGTTCCGAAGGCGGCGCCCTGGCCGAGAATCTTGTTGGTCTCGGCGCCGGCCTTCCATTCTTCCTTGCTGGTGCCGTCACCCAGGTCCTTGTCGATCCAGGGGATGAGACTGCCACCCAGCGGCACGCCGAAGTTGGCGGTCTCGCCGCGGCTCAGGGACTGCTGGCGGCCCAGCACCTTGCGGTCGATCTCGAGAATGGCCGACTTCGGGTCATCCAGCAGCGCGCGCACCTCGCCATGAAGGGTGCCGAACTGTGTAAGCAGTTCACGCATGTGCTGCGCACCGCCGCCCGAGGCGGCCTGGTAGGTCATGCTGGTCATCCACTCGACCAGCCCGGCCTTGTAAAGGGCGCCCACGCCCATCAGCATGCAGCTGACCGTGCAGTTGCCGCCGATCCAATTCTTGCCGCCCTTGGCGAGCGCCTTCTGGATCACCGGCAGGTTCACCGGGTCGAGCACGATGATGGCGTCATCGTTCATGCGCAAGGTGGAGGCCGCGTCGATCCAGTGGCCGTTCCAGCCCGCGGAGCGCAGCTTGGGGAAGACCGCGCTGGTGTAGTCGCCGCCCTGAGCCGTGATGACGATGTCGCACTTCCTGAGCGCCTCGATGTCGTTCGCGTCCTTCAGGGTGGTCTCGTTCTTCGCCATCGCCGGGGCCTTGCCGCCGGCATTGGAAGTGGAGAAGAACAGCGGCTCGATCAGGTCAAAGTCGCCTTCAGCCTGCATGCGGTCCATCAGGACCGAGCCGACCATGCCGCGCCAGCCGACGAGACCGACCAGAGGTTGAGTTGCGTTCGCCATTTTCAGTGTGCCCTTGTGAAAAAAAGAAAGTCGTCTTTTTTGGGCCCGGCTCGTCAGAGCCGGGAAGGGCATGACGAAACGGGCTGCGGTTAGCCGGTAATCGTCTTTTTGGTGATGGCTGCCACCACGGCGTCGCCCATCTCGCGCGTGCCGACCTTGGTCGTGCCCTCCGACCAGATGTCTGTGGTCCGCAGGCCCTGCGCCAGCACGTGCTTGACCGCCGACTCGATCCGGTCGGCAGCCTCGGCTTGGTTCAGGGAGAAGCGGAGCATCATGGCAGCGGACAGGATTGTAGCCAAAGGATTGGCGACCCCTTTGCCCGCAATGTCGGGTGCGCTGCCGTGGCTGGGCTCGTAGAGGCCCTGGTCGCTGGCATTGAGCGAGGCCGAGGGAAGCATTCCGATGGAGCCGGTCAGCATGGCCGCCTCGTCGGAGAGGATGTCGCCGAACATGTTGCCCGTGACCACCACGTCGAACTTCTTGGGCGCCTTGACCAGCTGCATCGCGGCGTTGTCCACGTACATGTGGTCGAGTTCGACGTCCGGGTATTCCTTGCCTACCTCGCTCACCACGTCCTTCCAGAGCTGGAAGGTCTCCAGCACGTTGGCCTTGTCCACGCTGGTCACCCGCTTGCTGCGCTTGCGTGCGGCCTGGAAGGCGACATGAGCGATGCGCTCGATCTCCGGTCGTGAATAGCGCATCGTGTCGAAGGCCTCCTCGGCGCCCGGGAAATGGCCGTCTGGCGCGGTGCGGCGGCCCCGAGGCTGGCCGAAGTAGATGTCGCCGGTGAGCTCGCGGATGATCAGGATGTCCAGGCCCGCGATCAGCTCGGGCTTGAGGCTGGAGGCGTCGACGAGTTGCTCGTAGCAGATCGCCGGGCGGAAGTTGGCAAACAGGCCCAGGTTCTTGCGCAGGCCGAGGATGGCCTGCTCGGGCCGCAGCGACCGCTCCAGCTTGTCGTATTTCCAGTCGCCGACGGCGCCGAACAACACCGCGTCAGCCTCCTTGGCCAGCTTGAGCGTGGATTCGGGCAGCGGATGCCCGTGGGCTTCATAGGCCGCGCCGCCGACCAGGGCTGTTTCCATCTCGAAGGACAGATCCAGCGTGTCCAGCACGCGGATGGCCTCGGCGACGATTTCGGTGCCGATGCCGTCACCGGGAAGTACTGCGATTTTCATGAGGTTGTTCTGGAAAGAATGGAAGAACGTCAGGCGATCAGCTGGTGCGCCAGCCAGGGCTTGCGGGCCAGGCGCTCCGCCTCGAAGGCCTGAATCTTGTCTTTGTGCCGCAAGGTCAGTCCGATGTCGTCCAGGCCGTTGATCAGGCAGTACTTGCGGAAGGCCTGGACCTCGAAGGCGATCTCGCTGCCGTCGGGCTTGATCACGACCTGACGATCGAGGTCGATGGTCAGGCTGTAGCCCGGGAAGGCGAAGGTCTCGTCGAAGAGCTGGGCCACCTGCGACTCGGACAACACGATCGGCAACAGCCCGTTCTTGAAGCTGTTGTTGAAGAAAATGTCCGCATAGCTTGGCGCGATGATGGCGCGAAAGCCGTACTGGTCGAGCGCCCACGGCGCGTGCTCGCGCGAGGAGCCGCAGCCGAAGTTCTGGCGGGCCAGCAGGATGGAGGCACCCGCATAGCGTGGCTGGTTGAGCACAAACTCGGGGTTGGGCTTGCGCGAAGCCGGGTCCTGGCCCGGCTCGCCCGGATCGAGGTAGCGCCAGGCGTCGAACAGGTTGGGCCCGAAGCCGGTCTTCCTGATCGACTTCAGGAACTGCTTGGGAATGATGGCGTCGGTGTCGACGTTTTCGCGGTCCATCGGTGCCACGAGACCCTTGTGGACGGTGAATTTCTGCATGATCTTGACTCCTCAGGCGAATTGGCGGACATCGACGAAGTGGCCGTGCACCGCGGCCGCAGCAGCCATGGCGGGACTCACGAGATGGGTTCGGCCGCCGGCGCCCTGCCGGCCTTCGAAGTTGCGATTGCTGGTCGAGGCGCAGCGCTCGCCGGGCTCCAGCCGATCGGCGTTCATCGCCAGGCACATGGAGCAGCCGGGCTCGCGCCATTCGAAGCCAGCGGCCTTGAAGATCTGATCCAGGCCCTCGCGCTCGGCCTGTTCCTTCACAAGGCCGGAGCCAGGCACGACCATCGCAAGCTTGACGTTCTTCGCGACCTTCTGGCCCAGCTTCTTGACCATGGCTGCGGCCTCGCGCATGTCCTCGATGCGGCTGTTGGTGCAGGAGCCGATGAAGACCTTGTCGATGAAGATGTCGTTCATCGCCTTGTTCGGCTCCAGGCCCATGTAGCTCAGGGCGCGCTCGATGGCGCCGCGCTTGCTGGCGTCCTTCTCCTTGTCGGGGTCCGGCACGCGGCCGTCCACCGGTACCACCATCTCGGGCGAGGTGCCCCAGGTGACCTGCGGCCTGATTTGCGTCGCGTCGAGCTCGACCACGGTGTCGAAGTGCGCGCCCGGGTCGGACTGCAGCGTCTTCCAGTATTCGACCGCCTGGTCCCATTCGACGCCGGCGGGCGCCATGGGCCGGCCCTTGACATAGGCGATGGTTTTCTCGTCCACCCCCACCAGGCCGGCGCGCGCGCCGGCCTCGATCGCCATGTTGCAGACCGTCATGCGGCCTTCCATGCTGAGATCGCGGATTGCCGAGCCGGCGAACTCGATGGTGTAGCCGGTGCCCCCCGCGGTGCCGATGCGGCCGATGATGGCCAGCACGATGTCCTTGGCGGTGCAGCCAGCTGCGAGCTTGCCCTCGACTTTCACGAGCAGGTTCTTGGCTTTCCTTGCCAACAGCGTCTGCGTGGCCATCACGTGCTCGACCTCGCTGGTGCCGATGCCGTGCGCCAGCGCACCGAACGCGCCGTGCGTCGAAGTGTGCGAATCGCCGCACACGACCGTCATGCCAGGCAGCGTGGCGCCCGACTCGGGTCCGATCACGTGGACGATGCCCTGACGCTTGCTCAGGAAGGGGAAGAAGGCGGCGGCGCCGAACTCCCGGATGTTGCTGTCGAGGGTGGTGATCTGTTCCTTGCTGATCGGGTCGGCAATGCCATCGTAGCCGCGCTCCCAATGCGTGGTGGGCGTGTTGTGGTCGGCAGTCGCGACCACAGAGCTGATGCGCCACAGCTTGCGACCTGCCTCGCGCAGCCCTTCGAAGGCCTGTGGGCTGGTCACTTCGTGGACCAGATGGCGATCGATGTACAGGATCGAGGTGCCGTCTTCCTCGGTATGGACGACGTGTTCGTCCCAAAGCTTGTCGTAGAGCGTGCGTGCCATGGTGATGGTCTCTTTCGTGGGGATGAAACTGTTTGTCGGCCGGCGTCAGGCCGCCAGCGGATCAGCTGCCGCCTCGGGCGCCTGCAGGTGCTTGACCAGGGTGCGGGCTGCGACGGGGAGTGTGGAGAAGTCGCGTGCCACGAGCCGGATCTCGCGTGCGGCCCAGGCATCCTCGAGCGCGATGCTGCGCAGGCCGCGACCGATCCCGCCCTGCATCAGCTCGAAGGCGCGTTGCGGCATCACGCCAACACCCAGGCCGTTCTCGATCATCCGGCACATCGCGTCCAGCCCGGTGACATGGATGCGCAGCTTGATGGTGCGGCCTGCGGCCAGCGCAGCCTGGTGCATCGCGACGTAGATCGAACTGTTGGTGTGCAAGCCCACGTGGTCGAAGGCGAGCGAATCGGCGAAGTCGATCGCGCCGCGACCCGCAAGCGGATGGCCTGCAGGCGCGATCAGCACCAGGGTGTCATGGCGATAGAGCAGGCTCTGCAACTCGTTCGTGCCCTCGGGCATGTGGCAGATGCCGAGATCGGCCGCGCCCTCGTGAACCGCGCGCACCACCTCGCTGCTGAGATGTTCTTCAAGGTCGATCTTGATTGCGTCGTGCTCGCGCGTGAAGGCGCCGAGGTCCTCGGGCAGGAATTGCACGATGGCCGAGATGTTGGCGTGCACGCGCACATGGCCGCGCACGCCGTCGGCGTATTCACTGAGCTCGCCCTGCATCTTCTCCAGGCTGTAGAGCACGGAGCGCGCATGGTGCAACAGGCTCTCACCGGCGGGCGTCAAGTCGACACCGCGCGCGTGGCGATAGAGCAGGGGGGTGCCGAGAGTGGTCTCCAGATCCGACAGTCGCTTGCTGATCGCGGAAGCGGCGATGAACTCGCGCTCCGCGGCGCGCCCAATGCTGCCGAGTTCGCAGACGGCCACGAACAATTGCAGCGACGTGAGGTCGATGCGGCGGGCGAAGCTTCGTTCGGACGAGGACATAAGGGGCATGCATCTCGTATGGAGATGGAGGCCCCTATTGTCCCTCTGTTTTTATTCCCTGGTCATCGCGAACTGCGATGACATGATTGCCGGTGTGCGATGCTTGTCCAGGTCGCTTATTGACGCTTCTTGGAGGAGTCTTCCATCTTTTCACCGGCCTTCTGCACGTCCTGGCCGGCGCCCCTCCAGGTGTTGCAGCCGTGGAGCGGAACGGCGAGGGTGAATGCGACGGCGATCAATGCGGCAAGCTTCTTCATAAAAGTACTCCTTCGTTAAAGTGCTTCGCAGCCTGCGCTCGCCGCCTGTACGCGTTTGTCAGCCAAAACGCAGAAAAGCTGCCCGAGGGCAGCTTTTCAGGCTGAGCGCCGCGAACGATCAGCGCTTGGCGAGGGGCTGCACGTCGCGCTTCGGCGAGCCTTCGAAGAGCTGGCGCGGGCGGCCGATCTTGTACTCCGGGTCGCCGATCATTTCATTGAGTTGGGCGATCCAGCCGACCGTGCGAGCGAGCGCGAAGATGGCGGTGAACAGTGGCACCGGAATCCCAATTGCCCGCTGCACGATGCCCGAGTAGAAGTCCACGTTGGGGTAGAGCTTGCGCGAGACGAAGTATTCGTCTTCCAGGGCGATCTTCTCGAGCGCCATGGCCAGTTTGAACAGCGGATCGTTCTCCAGGCCCAATTCGCCAAGCACCTCGCGGCAGGTTTCCTGCATCAGCTTGGCGCGCGGATCGTAGTTCTTGTACACGCGGTGTCCGAAGCCCATCAGCTTCACGTTCGAGCTCTTGTCCTTGACCTGCTTGATGAACTCGCCGATCTTGTCGACGCCGCCGGCCTTCTGGATGTCGTAGAGCATGTTGAGCGCCGCCTCGTTGGCGCCGCCGTGGGCCGGGCCCCAGAGGCAGGCCACGCCGGCCGCGATCGCCGCAAACGGGTTGGTACCCGATGATCCGCACAGGCGCACTGTGGAGGTGGAGGCGTTCTGCTCGTGATCGGCGTGCAGGATGAAGATGCGATCGAGCGCGCGCTCGAGGACCGGGCTCACCTTGTATTCCTCGCACGGCGTCGCAAACATCATGTGCAGGAAGTTGCCCGCATAGCTGAGATCGTTCTTCGGGTACATGTACGGCTGGCCGATGGTGTACTTGTAGGCCATGGCCACCAGCGTCGGCATCTTCGCGATCAGTCGGATCGCGGCAATTTCGCGGTGCTTCGGGTTGTTGATGTCCGTGCTGTCGTGATAGAAGGCCGACAGCGCGCCCACCAGGCCGGTCATGATGGCCATCGGGTGCGCATCGCGGCGGAAGCCGCGCAGGAAGAACTGCATCTGCTCGTTGACCATGGTGTGGTTGGTCACGAGCTTTGTGAACGCAGTCTTCTCGCCTTCGTTCGGCAGCTCGCCGTACAACAGCAGATGACAGGTCTCGAGGAAGTCGCAGTTGGTCGCGAGCTGCTCGATCGGGTAGCCGCGGTAGAGCAGTTCACCCTTGTCGCCGTCGATGTACGTGATGGCCGATTCGCACGAGGCCGTCGACATGAAGCCCGGGTCGTATGTGAACATGCCGGTCTGCGCATAGAGCTTGCGGATGTCGATCACTTCGGGACCCATCGTGCCCTTGTAGATCGGCAGCTCGACGCTTTGTCCGCCGTTGCTGAACGACAGGGTGGCTTTGGTGTCGGATGCTTTCATTGCGAGTGTCTTTCAAAAAATGATCAAGATGAGAGGGGGTGCGCGCCCTCGGTACGCATCAGCTGCAACAGTTCGATCACTTCGGCGCCGGCCCATCCGGGCTCGGGCTCCTTTCTTCGAAGCAAGAGGTCGAGCAGATCGTTGTCCGACAGGTCCATCAATGTCTCCATGGCCTGCGCCTGCCCGCAGGTCAGACCTTGCTCGTGCAGCTCGAAGAAACGGGCGATGAACAGGTCGTTTTCGAGCAAGCCGCGCCGGCAGCGCCACTTGAGCTTGCTCAGCGCGCGTTCGCTGATCGGCTGATCGAAGCTGGAGGCCGTTTGCATGGTGTCCGCAAATGGCTAGATGGCGCGGCGCACCATCAGTTCCTTGATCTTGCCGATGGCCTTGGTGGGATTCAGGCTCTTCGGGCACACGTCCACGCAGTTCATGATCGTGTGGCAGCGGAACAGGCGGTACGGGTCTTCCAGGTTGTCCAGGCGCTCGGCCGTTGCTTCGTCGCGGCTGTCTGCGATGAAGCGGTAGGCCTGCAGCAGGCCGGCGGGGCCCACGAACTTGTCCGGGTTCCACCAGAAGCTCGGGCAGCTGGTCGAGCAGCTCGCGCACAGGATGCACTCGTACAGGCCGTTGAGCTCATCGCGCTCCTCGGGCGACTGCAGGCGCTCCTTTTCGGGTGGCACGGTGTCATTCTGGAGGTAGGGCTTGATCGAGTTGTACTGCTTGAAGAACTGCGTCATGTCCACGATCAGGTCGCGGATCACCGGCAGGCCGGGCAGCGGCTTCAACACCACCGTGCCCTTGAGCGTGTTCATGTTGGTCAGGCAGGCCAGGCCGTTCTTGCCGTTGATGTTCATCGCGTCCGAGCCGCAGACGCCCTCGCGGCAGGAGCGGCGGAATGACAGCGATGGATCCTGCGCCTTGAGCTTCATGAGGGCGTCGAGCAGCATGCGCTCGTGGCCGTCGAGCTCGATCTCCACCGTCTGCATGTAGGGCTTGGCGTCCTTGTCCGGGTCGTAGCGGTAGATCTGGAATGTGCGCTTCATCGTGAAAACCTTGTGATGTGTTTTTAGAACGTGCGGACCTTGGGCGGCACGGAGTCGACCGTCAGCGGCTTCAGCTGGACGGGCTTGTACGACAGGCGGTTGTTCTCGCTGTACCACAGCGTGTGCTTCATCCAGTTCGCATCGTCGCGGCCGAGCGGCGCTACCGGATCGTCGGCTGGGCGCTCGTAGTCTTCGACCGTGTGGGCGCCGCGGCATTCCTTGCGTGCGGCCGCCGAGACCATCGTGGCCTGTGCCACCTCGATCAGGTTGTCGACTTCCAGCGCCTCGATGCGCGCCGTGTTGAAGATGCGCGACTTGTCCTTGAGCGTGACGTTGGCGACGCGCGCGCGCACGGCTGCGATCTTCTGGACGCCTTCGTCCATCGAGGCCTGGGTGCGGAACACGGCGGCGTGCTTCTGCATCACCGTGCGGATCTCGCCCGCCACATCCTGCGCATATTCGCCCGAGGTCGAGGCCTCGAGCTGGTTCAGGCGCTCCAGCGTGCGGTCGGCGGCGTCCGCAGGCAGGGGCTTGTGCTCGCGCTGCTTGTCGTTGAACTCGACGATGTGGTTGCCCGCCGCGCGGCCGAACACCAGCAGGTCGAGCAGCGAGTTCGTGCCCAGGCGATTGGCACCGTGCACGCTCACGCAGGAGCATTCACCCACAGCGTACAGGCCATTGATCACAGCGCTGTTGTCCTCGCCCCTCTGCACCACGACCTGGCCATTGATGTTGGTCGGGATGCCGCCCATCTGGTAGTGGATGGTCGGCACCACCGGGATCGGCTCCTTGGTGATGTCGACGTTGGCGAAGTTGACGCCGATCTCGTACACCGAAGGCAAGCGCTTGTGGATGGTCTCCGCTCCCAGGTGGTCCATCTTGAGCAGCACGTAGTCCTTGTTCGGGCCGCAGCCGCGGCCTTCCTTGATCTCCTGGTCCATCGAGCGCGAGACGAAATCGCGCGGCGCCAGGTCCTTCAGGGTCGGCGCGTAGCGTTCCATGAAGCGCTCACCGTTGCTGTTGATGAGGATTGCGCCCTCGCCGCGGCAGCCCTCGGTCAGCAGCACGCCGGCGCCGGCCACGCCGGTCGGGTGGAACTGCCAGAACTCCATGTCCTGCAGCGGAATGCCCGAGCGCGCCGCCATGCCGAGGCCGTCGCCGGTGTTGATGAAGGCATTGGTCGATGCGCCGAAGATGCGGCCCGCGCCGCCGGTCGCCAACAGCACGGTCTTGGCCTGCAGGATGTGCAGGTCGCCGGTTTCCATCTCCAGTGCGGTCACGCCCACCACGTCGCCCTCGGCGTCGCGGATCAGGTCGAGCGCCATCCACTCGACGAAGAACTGGGTGCGGGCTTCCACGTTCTTCTGGTAGAGCGTGTGCAGCATGGCGTGGCCGGTGCGGTCGGCGGCGGCGCAGGCCCGCTGCACCGGCTTCTCGCCATAGTTGGCCGTGTGACCGCCAAAGGGGCGCTGGTAGATGGTGCCGTCCGGGTTGCGGTCGAAAGGCATGCCGAAGTGCTCGAGCTCGTAGACCACCTTCGGGGCCTCGCGGCACATGAACTCGATCGCATCCTGGTCGCCGAGCCAATCGGAGCCCTTGATCGTGTCGTAGAAGTGGTAGTGCCAGTTGTCCTCGCTCATGTTGCCGAGTGAGGCGCCCACGCCGCCCTGGGCGGCGACGGTGTGCGAGCGGGTCGGGAAGACCTTCGAGAGTACGGCCACGTTCAGCCCCGCACGCGCCAGCTGCAGCGAGGCGCGCATGCCGGAGCCGCCGGCGCCGACGATGATGACGTCGAACTTGCGCTTCGTGATTTGTTCTTTGGTATAGGACATGGCGGTCAGACTCTCCAGAGCACTTGAATGGCCCAACCCGCGCACGCCACAAGCCAGACGATCGTGAAAACCTGCAAGACGAGACGGATGCCGACTGGCTGGACATAGTCCATCCAGATGTCGCGCATGCCGACCCACACGTGATAGAGCACCGAGGCGATCACCACGAAGGTGAGCACCTTCATCCATTGCGAGGCAAAGATGCCGGCCCACGCGTCGTAGCCGACCGGCCCGCGCATGAAGAGCACCTGCGCCAGCAGGATGATGGTGAAGAGCGCCATCAGGGCGCCGGTGATGCGCTGGCTGAGCCAGTCGCGCAGACCGTAGTGCGCGCCGACGACGATGCGCTTGGAGCCGTAGTTCACAGACATGAGTCAGTTTCCCAATCAGTTGGAGTCAGAGCCGAAGGTCTGGCCCTCAAAATCAATAAAGACCGAACAGCTTCGCGCCGAGCACGACGGTCAGCAGGATGCTGATGGCCAGCGTGGCGATGGCCGAGCTGTGCCCGAATTCCCTGCTCACTGCGGCATGGCTCACGTCCATCCACAGGTGGCGCAGCCCGGCGATGAAGTGATGCAGGTAGGACCAGATCAGCGCCAGCGCGACAAGCTTCAGGAACCAGCCCGGAACGAAACCAATGCCGCTGTTGAAGGCGGCCTTGAAGCGGACATAGGAGTATTCGGAAGATACCGACGTGTCGAACATCCAGATCACGAAGGGCAGGAGCAGGAACATCAGCGCGCCGCTCACACGGTGCAGGATCGACACGAGGCCGGCCGGCGGCAGCCGGTAGGTGGTGAGATCGGTAAAGGCGTTGATGTTGCGGAACTCGCGCCGCTGCGATCGGGGAGGTTTGGCCAGCTCTGTCATGTGGGCTTTCAGAATTTTTAGAGGGGGCGGCTTGTTCTTTGACGGAAATGCAAACAACGCAAAATTCTATTGCAATGCACCATCGGGCAGTTGAGGCCGAACTGTCACCGCAGCGCGGCGCTCGGATGTTGGCGAGTCGCCGCCTTGATGGGCTGCAGCGTGAAGGCGCTCAGCCGAGTTCATTGCGGTAGTGGTGCGTGTCGGTGCGGTAGAGGCCGCGGCGCAGTTCCATCGGCGTGTCGTGGTAGGTGTGGGCAAGGCGCTCCACGCTCAGGAGCGGCGTGGCGGTGCCGACACCAAGCAGGGCGGCCTGCGCCTCGTCGGGCAGCACGGCGCGGATCTTCTCTTCGGCACGTACCATGCGCACGCCGAACTCGGTCTCGAACATCGCGTACATCGGCCCGTGCCAGGCGGTCAGTCGCTCGGCCGTGAGGCCCTTGAAGGGCGCGCCGGGCAGCCAGAGGTCTTCCAGGATGGTGGGCGTGCCGCGATAGGTGAGCACGCGTCGTACCTGCAGCACCGCGTCGCCGGTGCGCAGCGCGAGCAGGCGCGCAACATCGGCGCTGGCGCGCAGCCGCCGGCAGTCGACGATCTCGCGCTCGGCCGGTCCCTCGCTGTCGACGTCGCCGCTGTCGGGGACCAGCTTCAGAAAGCGGTACTGCACATGCTGCTCGGCGTGGGTGGCGACAAAGGTGCCCTTGCCCTGGCGGCGCACCACCAGGTTCTCGGCCGCCAGTTCGTCGATGGCCTTGCGCACCGTGCCCTGGCTCACGCGGAAGCGCGAGGCCAGTTCGATCTCGCTCGGGATCGGTTCACCCGGCTTCCATTCGCCGGCGTGCAGACTCTGCAGGATCAGGGACTTGATCTGCTGGTAGAGCGGGCTGAACGAGGGCGTCGCCGGCTCGGCAAGCGCGATGGGGGAGGTGGTCATTGGCAGGGCGGGGTGCGCCACGGCGGCGTGTTCGGCGACATCTTATATAAGACACAAGACTGGCGCCATCCAAAGCGCAAATCGGCATAAAATCCGAGCCGGCCTATGCGACCGGGCGCCTCGCCCGGCACCGACCTCCGCGGCCGCAACCGCGACCGCGCACCGTTTTCACCTTTCCTGGAGTTTTTCCCATGAGCAAAAAGCCTGTTCGCGTTGCCGTCACCGGCGCCGCCGGCCAAATCGGTTACGCCCTGCTGTTCCGCATCGCCTCCGGCGAGATGCTCGGCAAGGACCAGCCGGTCATCCTGCAACTGCTCGAGATCCCGGACGAGAAAGCGCAGAAGGCGCTCAAGGGCGTGATCATGGAGCTCGAGGACTGCGCCTTCCCACTGCTGGCGGGCGTGATCCCCACCGGCGATCCGCTGGTCGCCTTCAAGGACGCGGACTATGCGCTGCTCGTCGGCGCCCGCCCGCGCGGCCCAGGCATGGAGCGCGCAGACCTGCTGGCTGCCAACGCCCAGATCTTCACCGCCCAGGGCAAGGCCCTGGACCAGGTCGCCAGCCGCAACGTCAAGGTGCTGGTGGTCGGCAACCCGGCCAACACCAACGCCTACATCGCGATGAAGAGCGCGCCCAGCCTGCCGCGCAAGAACTTCACCGCCATGCTGCGGCTGGACCACAACCGTGCCGCCAGCCAGATCGCCGCGAAGACCGGCACCGCCGTGGGCGACATCGAGAAGCTCACCGTCTGGGGCAACCACTCGCCCACCATGTACGCCGACTACCGCTTCGCAACGGTGAATGGCAAGAGCGTCAAGGATCTCATCAACGACCAGGTCTGGAACGCCGACGTCTTCCTGCCGACCGTGGGCAAGCGTGGCGCTGCCATCATCGAGGCACGCGGCCTTTCGTCGGCCGCTTCGGCAGCGAATGCCGCCATCGACCACATGCGCGACTGGGCGCTGGGCTCCAATGGCAAGTGGGTCACCATGGGCATCCCTTCCGATGGCCAGTACGGAATTCCGAAGGACGTGATCTTCGGCTTCCCCGTCACCACCGAGAACGGCGAATACAAGCTGGTCGAAGGCCTGGAGATCGACAAGTTCAGCCAGGAACGCATCGACAAGACCCTGAAGGAACTGCAGGACGAGCAGGCCGGCGTCGCCCACCTGCTCTGAGTTCGCCCTGTCAGTCACCAGCAATGCTCGACTGGAACCCCGCGCTCTATCGTCGCTACGAGGACGAGCGCACGCGCCCTGCGCAGGAACTGCTGGCGCGGGTTCCGCTGTCCTCGGCAACCCACGCGGTAGACCTGGGCTGCGGGCCAGGCAATTCCACCGAGCTGCTGGTGCATCGATTCCCCGGTGCCGATGTGATCGGCACCGACAACTCCGAAGCGATGCTGAAGAGTGCGCGCGAGCGCCTTCCGGTGGCTCGCTTCGAGCTCAGCGACATCGGGAGCTGGCGACCCGGGTCGCCGCCCGATCTCATCTACGCCAACGCGTCGCTGCAATGGGTGCCCGACCACGAGACGCTGATCCCCCGCCTGTTCGCCGCTCTGGCGCCCGGCGGGGTGCTCGCCATCCAGATGCCCGACAACCGCGAGGAGCCCACCCACCGCCTGATGCGCGAAGTCGCGGCCGAGGCGCCGTGGGCCGAGCCCATCGGCGATGCCGATCGGCTGCGCACCCCGCTGCTGCCCCTGGTCGGCTACTACGACCTGCTGGCTGCCGAGGCGGCGCAGGTCGATGTCTGGCGCACCGCCTACCAGCATCCCATGGCCTCGGCGGCCGCCATCGTCGAATGGGTGCGCGGCACAGGGCTCAAGCCCTTCGTCGATCGGCTGCCGGCCGAACTGCAGGCGAGCTATCTGGCTGCGTACGAGCGGCGCGTGGATGCCGCCTATCCTGCACGCGCCGATGGCAAACGGCTGCTGGCCTTCCCGCGCATGTTCATCGTTGCCCGACGGAAGCCATGAGCGGCATGGCGCGTCCGAAGGCGAATGGCGCACAACCGAAGGCGAAGGTATTCCAATGACCCAATCCGTCCACCCGCAGGAAGTGCTGCTCGGCGCTCAGGCCGGCGCCGTGGTGTTGCCGGTGTGCGACCACTACAGCGGCGTCGAGCCGCGCATGCGCAAGAGCCTCTCGTTGCAGGCCGAGATGGCGCAGGAGTTCGGTGCCTGCGTGTTCGACGTCACCCTCGATTGCGAGGACGGCGCCCCCGTCGGCGGCGAGGCCGAGCACGCCGCGCTGGTCACCGAGCTTGCCCTGGCCGCTGCGCCCGGCATGCGCGTGGGCGTGCGCGTCCATCCGGTCGACCATCCGGCCTTTGCCGGCGACATCGTCACCATCGCGGGCCGCGCCGGCCACCGCCTGAGCCACCTCATGGTGCCCAAGGTCGAGTCCGCCGAGGACGTGCGCGAGGCCGTGCAGGCGCTCAATGCCGCGGGCGCAGAGGCCTTGCCGCTCCACGTGTTGATCGAGTCGCCGCACGCCGTGCACCAGGCCTTCGAGATCGCGGCCCATCCGCGCGTGCAGTCGCTCAGCTTTGGCCTGATGGATTTTGTGTCGGCCCATGGCGGCGCGATTCCCGCCGAAGGCATGGGCGCGGCGGGCCAGTTCACGCATCCGCTGGTGGTGCGGGCCAAGCTCGAGATCGCCTCGGCCGCGCACGCGCACGGCAAGGTGCCTTCGCACTGCGTGGTGACCGAGTTCAACGACGTTCACGCAATGCGAGCCGCCGCCGGGAGAGCGTCCGGCGAGTTCGGCTACACGCGCATGTGGAGCATCCATCCGAACCAGATCCGCCCCATCCTCGAGGCCTTTGCGCCTGATGAGCGGCAGATTCAAATGGCTACAAAAATCATAGCGTCTGCCGCCGCTGCCGATTGGGCGCCGGTCAGTTTTGATGGCACATTGCACGACCGCGCAAGCTACCGTCATTTCTGGCATGTACTTTCGCGAGCGCATGCCACCGGCCGTGCGCTGCCGCCGGAGGCCCAAGCATGGTTTGCGGCGGCGTCCTCCTGAAAACCACACCTCCACAAAGGAACAGACACCCATGAAGAAGTTTGCCCTGATCGCCGCCGTCGCGCTCGCACTGCCGTTGTCGGCGCTGGCCCAGGATTCCACGGCCAAGCCGCCGCTCAAGGAGCGGGCCGCGAAGTCGGCCAAGAAAGTGACGCAGAAGGTGGTGCCCAAGCGCGTCATCAAGAAGATCGAAGAAGCCAAGCCCATCAGCGAAGAGTCCGACGTTGTCCTCTCGCCCGAAGACCTGGAGGTCTCCAAGCGCGTGCTCACCGGCACCATCAAGTGCGAACTCGGCGCCAGCGTGGCGATCGAGAGCAGCCAGAAGAAGCCCGGCTTCTTCGTCCTCACGCACGGGAGCACGAAGTACTTCATGCATCCCGTCAACAGCCGCACGGGCGCGATTCGCCTCGAAGATCCCAAGGCCGAGGCCATGTGGCTGCAGCTGGGCAACAAGTCGATGCTGATGAGCCAGAAGCAGGGCCTGCGGCTGGCCGACGAATGCCAGGCCAACGAGCAGACAGCCGTCGCCGAAGACATGAAGAAGAACCCGCCCAAGAGCCTGTTCGACGGCGCTGACGCTCCCAAGAAGTAAGCAAGACAAGGCGCCGGCGGCCCGCCTTTGCTTCGGCCGCCACACCGGTACCTGATTTCGGAAAAGAGAAGTAATGTTGCAAGCCTACGTTGACCATGTCGCCGAGCGCGCCGCGCTTGGCATCCCGCCGCTGCCCCTGTCGGCCAGGCAGACCAGCGAAGTCATCGAACTGATGAAGACCGCCACTGCCAAGGACGGCGAGTTCCTGCTGAACCTGATCACGCACCGCGTGCCGGCCGGCGTGGACGACGCGGCCAAGGTCAAGGCAAGCTACCTGGCGGCGGTCGCACATGGCACCGAAAAGAGCCTGCTGCTTTCGCGTGCGCACGCCACCGAACTGCTGGGCACCATGCTGGGCGGCTACAACATCGGCCCGCTGGTCGATCTGCTCGACGACGCCGAGGTCGGCGGCGTCGCGGCCGAGGGGCTGAAGAAGACCCTGCTGATGTTCGACCAGTTCCACGACGTCAAGGAAAAGGCCGACAAGGGCAACGCCCACGCCAAGGCCGTGCTGCAGAGCTGGGCCGATGCCGAGTGGTTCACCAGCCGTCCCGAGGTGCCGCAGAGCCTCACGGTCACTGTCTTCAAGGTGCCCGGCGAGACCAACACCGATGACCTCTCTCCCGCACCGGACGCCACCACGCGCCCGGACATTCCGATGCATGCGCTGGCCATGCTCAAGAACAAGCGCGAGGGCGCGCCCTTCGTGCCGGAAGAAGACGGCAAGCGCGGCCCGATCAAGTTCATCGACTCGCTGAAGGAGAAGGGGCACCAGGTTGCCTATGTGGGAGACGTGGTCGGCACCGGTTCGTCGCGCAAGAGCGCCACCAATTCGGTGCTCTGGTTCACCGGCCAGGACATCCCGTTCATCCCCAACAAGCGCTTCGGCGGCGTCTGCCTCGGCACCAAGATCGCGCCGATCTTCTACAACACGATGGAAGACGCCGGTGCGCTGCCCATCGAGCTCGACGTGAGCCAGATGGAGATGGGCGACGTGGTCGAACTGCGCCCCTATGAGGGCAAGGCGCTGAAGGACGGCAAGGTCATCGCCGAATTCAAGGTCAAGAGCGAGGTGCTGTTCGACGAGGTGCGTGCCGGTGGCCGCATTCCGCTGATCATCGGCCGCGGCCTCACCGCGAAGGCGCGTGAGGCGCTGGGTTTGCCCGCTTCCACGCTGTTCCGCCTGCCAGTCAGCCCCGTCGACACCAGGAAGGGCTTCTCGCTGGCCCAGAAGATGGTCGGCCGCGCCTGCGGCCTGCCCGAAGGTCAGGGCGTTCGCCCCGGCACCTATTGCGAGCCGAAGATGACTTCGGTCGGCAGCCAGGACACGACCGGCCCGATGACGCGCGACGAGCTCAAGGACCTGGCCTGCCTGGGCTTCAGCGCCGACCTCGTGATGCAGTCCTTCTGCCACACGGCGGCGTACCCGAAGAAGGTCGACGTGAAGATGCACCACGAGCTGCCTGACTTCATTTCGACGCGCGGGGGCGTCTCGCTGCGTCCGGGAGACGGCGTGATCCACAGCTGGCTCAACCGCCTGCTCACGCCCGACACCGTCGGCACCGGCGGCGACAGCCACACGCGCTTCCCGATCGGCATCAGCTTCCCGGCCGGTTCGGGCCTGGTGGCCTTCGCGGCTGCCACCGGCGTGATGCCGCTGGACATGCCCGAATCCGTGCTGGTGCGTTTCAAGGGCAAGATGCAGCCGGGCGTGACCCTGCGCGACCTGGTCAACGCGATTCCGCTCTACGCCATCAAGCAGGGCCTGCTGACCGTGGAGAAGAAGGGCAAGAAGAACGTCTTCTCCGGCCGCATCCTCGAGATCGAAGGCCTGCCGGACCTGAAGGTGGAACAGGCCTTCGAACTGAGCGACGCCTCGGCCGAGCGCTCGGCTGCCGGCTGTACGGTGCACCTGAACAAGGAACCGATCATCGAGTACATCAACAGCAACATCACGTTGATGCGCTGGATGATCGCCGAAGGCTATGCCGACGGCCGCACCCTCGCCCGGCGCATCGCGGCGCAGGAAGCCTGGTTGAAGGACCCGCAGCTGCTCAAGGGCGATGACGACGCCGAGTACGCTGCGGTCATCGAGATCGACCTCGCGGACGTCCACGAGCCGATCGTCGCCTGTCCCAACGATCCGGACGACGTGAAGACGCTGTCGGACGTGGCCGGCGCTCAGATCGACGAGGTCTTCATCGGCTCCTGCATGACCAACATCGGTCACTTCCGCGCCGCCTCGAAGCTGCTCGAAGGCAAGCGCGACATTCCCGTCAAGCTGTGGATCGCGCCGCCGACCAAGATGGATGCGCAGCAGCTGACAGAGGAAGGCCACTACGGCGTGTTCGGCAACGCGGGCGCGCGCACCGAGATGCCGGGCTGCTCGCTGTGCATGGGCAACCAGGCGCAGGTGCGCGAGGGCGCGACGGTGATGTCGACCAGCACGCGCAACTTCCCCAATCGTCTTGGCAAGAACACCAACGTGTACCTGGGCAGCGCCGAGCTGGCGGCCATCTGCTCTCGCCTGGGTCGCATCCCGACCAGGGACGAGTACATGGCCAGCACCGGTGTGCTCGACGCGTCGAGCGACCAGATCTACCAGTACCTCAACTTCGACAAGATCGAGGAGTACACGGAAGTCGCCGACAAGGTCGCCGCCTGACGCGTCGGCACGCCAGACCAGCCCGCCTGCCCAGGCGGGTTTTTTTTGCGTGTCCCGCGCCTGGCGTCAGCCGCCCCGGACCTTCTCGTGCTCCGCCATTTGCCTTGGCGGATTTCCGGTGACGGCCGAAGCGGCCATCTTCATGAGCTGGACCATCTTGCTGTCCTTCACGTCCCAATACTCGGCCTCGACGATGCTCACCGCGAGCAGACCGAGGTTGGGGTCGGTGGGGCCTTGCGGAAACCAGGCCTTGGACATGGTGTTGAAAAGTGCTTCCTTCCTGGCCTGATCCTCGACGAGCGTGGCCTGCCCGGCGACGGAGACGTAGCTGTCCTTGTCCGTGTTGGCGTAAGACACGTTGACCATTGGGTCGCTCGCGATGTGGCGGGCGATCTCGCCGTCTCTGGGAATGAAGAAGTAGAGCGTCCCCCCTTCCTCCAGGTTCTTGCTTTGGGTGGTGAGAGGGTGGCTGTGCAGCTGGCCATCGCCATGGCGGTGGGTCAGCATGCCGTAGCGCGTGTCCTTGATCAGGTCCCAGAGCTTGGCGTGCTGGTCGGTCGTGGGCATGGGCATCTCCGATGAAGTGAAAGACCGCCACGCTAGACCGCTGCGGGGTGCGAACCGCGACGCGAAAGGCCGCGTTCGCTTGTCGTCCGGCGCCGACCGTCGTCAGCCTGCAGCTTGCTGGGCCAGCGCAGCCAGCGCGGCGGCAGTCGAGGCATCCGCCGGAAAGAACGACTCCACTGCCAGCTCCTGCAGCGTGATGTCCACCGGCGTGCCGAAGATGGTGGTCGTGCTGATGAAGCTCAGCACCCCCTGTGGGGTCACGAACTGGAAGGGCACGGCCACGCCGGCGAGTTCGCTGTTGTTGGCCGGCGTGTCGTGGCTGACCCGCGGCGCGGGGTAGGCCGCGAGCTCGTCGTGCAGCGCGACCAGCGCTGCATCTCCGGTGGCCGCGATCTGCTGCTGCAGCCGCTCCAGCAAGTGGGCGCGCCATTGGCCCAGGTTGGCGATGCGCGGCGCCACCCCGTCGGGATGCAGGCTGAGCCGCAAGACGTTGACCGGCGCAGCCAGCAGCTCCGGCGCCGCGCCTTCCATCAGCAGGGGCACCAGTGCGTTGTGCGCCACCAGGTTCCAGTGGCGGTCGACGGCCAGTGCCGGGAAAGGCTCGTGCCCCTTGAGCACCAGGTCCACCGCTTGCCGGGCGGGCGCCAGCGCTGGGTCGTCCAGCGAACGCTGGCGGTACATCGGCGCATAGCCGGCCGCCACCAGCAAGGTGTTGCGCTCGCGCAGCGGCACCTCCAGCCGCTCGGCGAGGCGCAGCACCATCTCGCGGCTGGGCTCGGCGCGGCCGGTCTCGACATAGCTCAAGTGCCGGGTCGATACCTGGGCCTCGTGCGCCAGGTCGAGCTGGCTGAGTCGGCGGTGCTGGCGCCAGTGGCGCAGGTGGGTGCCGAAGGAATCGGCGGCGGTGGGCGGTGTCGAATGCAGGCTCATGGCCGTCATCGTAGTGAGGCTGCGCGTGGCCACCATGACCTGCGAGGTCATCATCCTTCGGGCCTGACCTCGTCATCGAACCCTGCTATCTTTGAGGTGCCTTCCACGAATCCAAAGGAGTTCCTCATGGCCAGAGAACCGGCGCACGCTTTCGCCCCCATGCTCAAGACCTTCAAGACGGCATCGGGCAAAGCCGGCAAATACTGGTCGCTCAAGGAACTCGCCAGGCAATACCCGAATGTCGACAAGCTGCCGGTCTCGATCCGCATCGTGCTCGAGTCGGTGCTGCGCAACTGCGACGGCAAGAAGGTCGCGCCCGAGCACGTCGAGCAGCTCGCCAACTGGGCGCCCAACGCGGATCGCACCGACGAGATCCCCTTCGTCGTGACCCGGGTGGTGCTGCAGGACTTCACCGGCGTGCCGCTGCTGGCCGACCTGGCCGCGATGCGCAGCGTGGCGCAGTCGCTCGGCAAGTCGCCCAAGACCATCGAGCCGCTGGTGCCGGTGGACCTGGTGGTCGACCACTCGGTCATGGTGGACTATTACGGCACGCCGAAGGCGCTCGACCTCAACATGAAGCTGGAATTCCAGCGCAACAACGAGCGCTACCAATTCATGAAGTGGGGCATGCAGGCCTTCGACACCTTCGGCGTGGTGCCGCCGGGCTTCGGGATCGTGCACCAGGTCAACCTCGAGTACTTCGCGCGCGGCGTCTACAAGAGCCCGCAGGACACGAGCGACACGCCGGTCTATTACCCCGATTCGCTGGTGGGCACCGACAGCCATACGACCATGATCAACGGCATCGGCGTCGTGGGGTGGGGCGTGGGCGGCATCGAGGCCGAGGCCGCCATGCTGGGCCAGCCGGTCTACATGCTCACGCCCGACGTGGTCGGATTCGAGCTCGGCGGCAAGCTGCGCGAGGGCGTGACGGCCACCGACCTGGTGCTCTACGTCACCAACATCCTGCGCAGCGAGAAGGTGGTGGGCAAGTTCGTCGAGTTCTTCGGGCCCGGCGCCGCCTCCATTCCCGTTCCCGATCGCGCGACCATTGGCAACATGGCGCCCGAGTACGGCGCCACCATGGGCTTCTTCCCCGTCGACGAGAGGACTGTCGAGTATTTCCGCGGCACCGGACGTACCGACAAGGAAATCGAGCGCTTCGAGGCCTACTACAAGGCGCAAGGCCTGTTCGGCATGCCGGCGCCCGGCGAGCTCAACTACACCAAGATCGTCAAGCTCGACCTCGGCACTGTCACGCCCAGCCTGGCCGGCCCCAAGCGCCCGCAGGATCGCATCGACCTCGGCCATCTCGCGACGAAGTTCTCCGAGCTCTACAGCAAGCCGAACGAGGCCAACGGCTTCAACCAGCCGGCTGAAAAGCTCAAGGCACGCTACCCGCTGTCGCAGCACGGCGAGACGGCCGAGGAGGCGCCCACCGAGCCTCGGCCCGGCGCGCCCGCGCCGGTTGTCGAGATGGTCGCCAACAAGCCGACCGCCGAGGCCGCGCATGTCGGCGCCACCACGGCCCATGCGCCGAACAACGCGGTGACCATCGGGAACGGCGACGTGCTGATCGCTGCCATCACTTCGTGCACCAACACCTCCAATCCCAGCGTGCTGCTGGCAGCGGGCCTGCTGGCCAAGAAGGCGGTGGAGGCGGGCCTGAAGGTCAAGCCGCACGTGAAGACCTCGCTGGCACCGGGTTCGCGCATCGTGACCGAGTACCTCGAGAAGGCGGGCCTCCTGCCTTACCTCGAGAAGCTGGGCTTCTACCTGGCGGGCTACGGGTGCACTACCTGCATCGGCAATGCAGGCGACCTGGCGCCCGAGATCAACGAGGTGATCACGAAGAACAACCTGGTGGCTGCCGCCGTGCTCTCGGGCAACCGCAACTTCGAGGCCCGCATTCATCCGAACCTCAAGGCCAACTTCCTGGCCTCGCCGCCGCTGGTGGTCGCCTACGCGATCGCCGGCAACGTGATGGTCGACCTGATGACTCAGCCGGTGGGCAAGGGCAAGAAGGGCAGGGACGTGTACCTCGGCGACATCTGGCCGAGTTCCAGGGAGATCGACGAGAACCTGCGCTACGCGATGAACGCCAAGGCCTTCCGCAGGAACTATGAGCAGATCCAGGAGAACCCCGGGAAGCTGTGGAGCAGCATCAAGGGCACCCCGGGCCAGGTTTACGACTGGCCGACGTCGACCTACATCGCCAAGCCGCCGTTCTTCGACGGCTTCAAGATGCAGCCGCACGCGTCGGATGCGGGCTTCAGCGGCGCGCGCATCATGGCCCTGTTCGGCGATTCGATCACCACCGACCACATCTCGCCCGCCGGCGCCATCAAGGAAAGCTCGCCGGCCGGCATCTGGCTCAAGGCGCATGGCGTTTCCAAGGCCGACTTCAACAGCTACGGCTCGCGCCGTGGGAACCACGAGGTGATGATGCGCGGCACCTTCGCCAACGTGCGCATCAAGAACCTCATGATCCCTCCCGGCCCGGACGGCTCGCGCGAGGAGGGCGGCGTGACCTTGTTCCAGCCCGGCGGCGAGAAGATGTTCATCTATGACGCGGCCATGAAGTACATCGAGCAGGGCACGCCCACGGTGATCTTCGGCGGCGAGGAGTACGGCACCGGCTCCTCGCGCGACTGGGCCGCGAAGGGCACGCAATTGCTCGGCATCCAGGCCGTCGTGGCGCGAAGCTTCGAGCGCATCCACCGCGCCAACCTGGTCGGCATGGGCGTGCTGCCGCTGCAGTTCCGCGGCGCCGATTCATGGGAGAGCCTGGGCCTCACCGGCGAGGAGAAGATCGACGTGGTGATCGGCGGCGAGCTCAAGCCGCAGATGGACGTGAAGATCGTCGTCCACCGCGCCGACGGCACGCACCAGGAGGTGACGGTGCGGCTGCGCATCGACACGCCGATCGAAGTCGACTACTACAAGCACGGCGGCATTCTCCCGTTCGTGCTGAGGCAACTGCTGGCCGCCTGAGCGCGCCGTTTTCCTTCAGTCGCTTCCGTGCCCGCTGCGATAGCCTGTCCAGCACGGGCCGGATGCCTTCGCCCCGGCGGAGCAGGGAGTGGGAGTAGCCGTCTTCCTTGTGCGCGGGAAGGGGCCGCTTTCATGGAAGTGCCGGGCGGCGGGCCGGATTGCGGGTCTGCCGTCAACCCGATGATGTCCGTCCGGCAGGGATACTTTGATTCCGATTCGCCCCAAGGTCCGTGTTTTCGAGAATAATTCTCATTTTGTCGATTTTGGATCTTCGGGTGACCACCATGAATCCGGCGGCGAAGGCCGCCATCAGCCTTGATCAGCTTCCCAGTCATGAATGGGCCACCGTGCTCGAGGTTGCGAGGTCCGAAGAAAAGGAAGCGCGCGACCTGGTGCTCCGGCTGACCGAGATCGGTTTCGTGCCTGGCGAGATGGTCCGCATCGTCGCCAGCGGGGTGCCCAATCGCGAGCCGCTGGCCGTGCGACTTGGCCACACCACTTTCGCGCTGCGGCGGCACGAGGCAGCGCTGGTGCGCGTGCTGCCCGGAGGCACGCAGCATGGCTGAGGCCACCCTCCACTTCCAACCCGGCGCCGCCGTCTCGTCCGCGCCGCCGGGGCGCATCGCACTGCTGGGCAATCCCAATTGCGGCAAGACGGCGCTCTTCAACCTGCTCACCGGCAGCCGACAGAAGGTCGCCAATTACGCCGGCGTGACGGTCGAGCGCAAGGAAGGCCTGCTGCGCACGCCGTCCGGCCGGCGCCTGGCCGTGCTCGACCTGCCCGGGGCCTACAGCCTCAATGCGCTGTCGGCCGACGAGGCCGTCACGCGCGACGTGGTGACCGGCAAGAGCGACGAGGCGCTGCCCGACCTGCTGGTGTGCGTGACCGACGCCACCAACCTGCGGCTCAACCTGCGCCTCGTGCTCGAGGCCCGGCGCCTGGGCCTGCCGATGGTGGTGGCGCTCAACATGACCGACATGGCGAAGAAGCAGGGCATCGAGATCGACGTGCCGCTGCTGGCGGCCGAGCTGGGCGTTCCGGTGATCGAGACGGTCGGTGTGCACGCGGGCGGCGCGCAGGGCCTGCTGGCGCAGCTGGATGCGCCGGTCGCGGTCGCCCAGGCTGCGCCGTGGCAAGCCCCAGCCCTGGACGACGTGCTCGCCACCCAGCGCGAGGTGCGCCGCATCCTGGCCGCGGCGGTGCGCGAGCCCGCGGGCAGCCTGGCCGCCAGCGACCGCATCGATCGGGTTGTGATGCATCCGCTGTGGGGCATGCTGGTCCTGGCGGGGACGCTGTTCCTGATGTTCCAGGCGGTTTTCAGCTGGGCCAACGTGCCGATGGATGCCATCAAGGACGCCACGGGCGCCCTCGGCGAGCTGATCAAGCAGTGGGTGCCCGAGGGCATGCTGCAGAGCCTGCTGGTGGACGGCATCATCGCTGGCGTGGGCGGCGTGATCGTCTTCCTGCCGCAAATCCTGATCCTGTTCCTGTTCATCCTGGCGCTCGAAGACTCGGGCTACCTGCCACGCGCCGCCTTCCTGCTTGACCGCGTGATGGGCACGGTGGGGCTGTCGGGCCGCTCCTTCATTCCGCTGCTGTCGAGCTTCGCCTGCGCCATCCCCGGCGTGATGGCCACGCGCACCATCAGCAACTGGCGCGATCGGCTCACGACCATCATGATCGCGCCGCTGATGACCTGCTCGGCGCGCCTGCCGGTCTATGCGCTGCTGATCGCGGCCTTCATCCCGGCGCGAACCGTGGGCGGGGTGTTCAACCTGCAGGGCGTGGTGCTGTTCGCGCTGTACGTCTTCGGCATCGTCTCGGCCATGGCCGTGGCGTGGGTGATGAAACGCTTCCGAGGCTCTCAGCAGCGCTCCCCGCTGATGATGGAACTGCCTGCCTATCGTTGGCCGAACCTGCGCAACCTGGCGCTGGGCCTGTACGAGCGCGGCTGGATCTTCATCCAGCGGGTGGGCACCATCATCCTGACATTGACGATCCTGCTGTGGTTCCTGTCCACTTTTCCGTCGCCGCCCGAGGGCGCGACGGGTCCGGCCATCCAGTACAGCCTGGCCGGCATCATCGGCCGCGGCCTGGAGCACCTCTTCGCGCCCATCGGCTTCAACTGGCAGATCTCCATCGCGCTGGTGCCCGGCATGGCGGCGCGCGAGGTGGCGGTGGGCGCGCTCGGCACGGTGTACGCGCTCTCGGCGACCGGCGACGATGTCGCGGGCCAGCTGGAGCCGCTGATTGCCGGCAGCTGGTCGCTCGCCACGGCGCTGTCGCTGCTGGTCTGGTATGTGTTCGCGCCCCAATGCATCTCGACGCTGGCGGCGGTGAAGCGCGAGACCGGATCGTGGCGCTATGTGTGGATCATGGCAGCCTACTTGTTTGCGCTCGCCTACGTCGCGTGCTGGATCACCTATCGTTTGGCCCTCGCACTCACAGGAGGATGAGATGACGCAACCCATCATCGTCGGACTGATCGTCGCGCTGGCTGCGATCTACGCCCTCTGGCGCTGGATGCCCGCCGGCTGGCGCCGCGCCGCGGCGGCTCGGCTCGCTTCGGGCTCGCAGCGCGCCGGCCTGGTCGATGCGCAGCGCGCACGCCGGCTCGCGGATTCGCTTTCCAGGACTTCGGGATGCGGCTCGTGCGACAGCTGCGGCAGCTGTGGCACCCCGGCCGGCTCCTCGGCGCAAGCAAGGCGCAGCAGCACCGCGCGCTGAGCGGGATGGCTGCCGCTCATATCCTGGTCGCGGGCGGCGGCATTGCGGGCCTTGCCAGCGCCCTCGCGTTGGCCCGACGCCGCCATCGCATCGACTTGTTCGAACAAGCCGTGGCCTTCGCGGAGGTCGGCGCGGGCATCCAGCTCGGGCCCAACGTCGCGCGCCGGCTCCAGATGCTGGAAGTATGGGAGCCGCTGATGCGCATTGCCGCCAAGCCCGAGGCGCTGGTCGTGCGCAGCGCGGTGCGCGGCGATGAAATCGCGCGCCTGCCGCTCGGCAACGCGATGTTGCGCAGCTATGGTGCGCCCTACCTCTGCGCCCATCGCGCCGACCTGCATGCGGTGCTGCTCGCAGCGGTGCGTGGCACCGGCGCCGTCACCCTCAACACCGCCGCGCGCATCACCGATGCCGTGGCGCGTGCGGGCGCGGTCTGCGTCGCGAGCACCGCGACCAGGGCTTGGGAAGGCGATGCGCTGGTCGGCGCCGACGGCCTTTGGAGCACGGTGCGCGCGCGCCTGGTGGAGGACGCATCGCCACCGCGCGCGACCGGCCATACGGCGTGGCGCGCGCTGATCGCGCAGTCCGCATTGCCAGCCGCGTTGCGCAGCACGCAGATCAGCGTCTGGCTCGGCCCACGCCTCCATGCGGTGGCCTACCCGGTTCGGCGTGGCGAGGCGCTCAACGTCGTGGTGTTGGCCGAGGCCGCGCCGACCGGGGATGCACGCGACTGGGACCAGGCCAGCAGCCTGGCCACCCTGCAGGCCGCGACCGGCCACATGCACACCGGCCTGCAGCGGCTGCTGGAGGCAATGCCGTCATGGCGGGCCTGGACGCTGTGCGACCGCCCGCCGCTCAGCGGTCCCGAGCAGATGGCCGGCGAGCGCGTGGCGCTGGTCGGCGATGCCGCGCACCCGATGCTGCCTTACCTCGCGCAAGGCGCCGGCATGGCGATCGAGGACGGCGTGGCGCTGGCCGAGGCGCTGGACGGCTGCGGCGCCGAGGAGGTGCCGCAGCGTCTCGCGCACTACGCGCAAGGGCGCTGGGAACGCAATGCGCAGGTGCAGGCGCGGGCGCGGCGCAACGGCGAGATCTTCCATGCGACCGGCCTGGTGCGCGTGGGCCGTGACGCAGCGCTGCGGCTGCTGGGCCCGCGCTTGCTCGACGTGCCCTGGCTCTACGGGGCGTGAAGGCTCAGAGGCTGAAGCTCTGCAGGTGATCGACGCGCTCCGCCAGGCCCTCGGCACCGAGATAGTGGCTGCGCTTGCCGGTGCGCACTTCGGCCAGCGAGCGCTCCAGGTCGGCCAGCATGTCCTGGCGCACCGTCTCGAAGGCAGCCGGCAGGTCCTCGTGTTGCTTCCGGTAGGCGTCGGCGATCACTCGCGCAGCGGCGGGCGCGCCGCAGGCCACGCATTCGGCGATCGCCGTGGCGCTGGGTTGGGCGCCGCGGTCCAGCAGAAGCGCTACCAGCTCGGGCGAGACTGCGCTGTCGATGGCGTCGAGCGCGTCGGGCGACACGGGCGCCCCCGCGCGCGCGAGCGCTTCCGCCGCATGGTGTGCGCCATGGGCAAGGGCCAGGTCGGTGGCCGGTGCGCTGCCCTGCAGCGGTCCGTCGAGCGGGACGCCGGTGGCGGCGAGGCGCTCGACCAGCGCCGGGTCGTCAGTGGCAACGGCGTGTCGCAGCGCAATGCGTGAGAGCACGGCGTCGCCACCCAGCGTGCCCGCGGCCAGCGGCGTGCGCCAGTCGACCACCGCGCGGCGGTAGAAGGCCACCAGCTTGTCCACCAGCTCGAGCGCAAGGCCGTGCGCCTGGTGCCGTTCGTCGAGGTATTCGAGCAGCGCCTGCCCCGTGAAGTAGTCGCCCGCGGGCTCGAGCGGGTCCTCGTCCAGGTGCAGCATGGCGAAGGCGGCAGGGAGGTCGTGCGCAATGGTGGTCATGCCATCCTCGTGCATCGCGTGCGCCCAGGCCTCGGGGAGGCCCTGCTTCCAGGCCAGGATGTGGCCGTAGTCGGCGCCTTGCTCGACCACCGCATAGACCCGGTCGCTGGACTCGAAGCCGCCGAAGGGCAGGGCAGTGAGCTTGCCATCCCACTGCTGCCCGCGGGTCGCGGCCGCCGCCTGCGCGTTCTGCTGTTCGTGTTCGATCCAGTCCTGGAGGTCATGGTCTGCGCCGCTGCCTTTCCAGAACAGCTCGGCCCAGCTGACGGCCTCTTCGTAGCCGTTGATACGCAGGTGCAGGTCGTAGTCGATTCGACCGCCGCCGGTGCGTTGCCACAGCGAGACCAGCTCGGGCGGGAGCGGCCCGGCGCAGCGCTCCTGCACGGCCGCGATCTGCTCGACTGTCATCGGGGGCTGCGCATCGAAGATCACCCGCTCGGCGAAGAGCACGATGCCGTGCTCGCGCAGAAGGGCCAGTTCGTCGTCGGCAAAGTGATCGCTCATGTCGTCGGTCTCCTGGTCGTGGTCGGCGTGCTCGAGGCAGGTCAGTCGAGCCATGAAAGGAGAGTATCAAGTTCTTCGGGCCTGGTGCACGCTCGTTCGGTGAAGGCACTCGGGATGCGGCTGCAGGGGAAGGCTTCAGGGCAGCGGGGACATTCCGTCAGAAGGAGCGCGCAGCGAACTGCGGCGGCTCGAACGCGGTCACCGGCGGTGGCGATCCGCATTTTTCGACCTGCACCAGGGCTGTCTGGACGACGGTCGATTGCGCCAGCTGCGACGTGCCGCCATCCAGGGTGACGACATTCGGATTGCCGTGCTTCTCGAGGGTGCCGGGCTCGCCGCCTTCGGCAGGGTCGTACCAGGCACCAGTCGAGATCTGGACGACCCCGGGACGAAGATCGTCCGCGACGACCAATCCACCGAGGAACGCGCCACGGTCATTGAAGACCCGCACGATGTCTCCCTGCGCGAGTCCGCGGGTTGTCGCGTCAACGGGATGCATGGCCAGCGCCTCTCGCCCAGCAACCTTCCTGCGGCGGCTCGCGGGAGCGTGGTCGTGTTGGCTGTGCAGTCGCGCTGCCGGTTGATTCGACAGAAGATGCAGTGGAAAACGCGACGCCGTTCGCGACCCCAGCCACTCCGCGGGCTCCAGCCATGTCGGATGCGGCGGGCAGTCCGCATAGCGGTAGCCGGCGATGGTGCTCGAGAAGATCTCGATCCGCCCAGACGGCGTGGACAGCCGGTGCCCGGCAGGATCGCGCCGGAAGTCCTCGAGCAGGACCTTGGCGTCTGGTGGCGGCGGAAACTCGAACACCCCTGCATCCCAGAAGGCCTGGAACTCCGGCGGTTCGAAGCCGAGGGCCCGCGCCTGTGTGCGGGCGCCTTCGTACATGTGCTTCAGCCATCCGAGCTCGTCGCGCCCCTCCGTGTAGGCGTGACCGAATCCCAGGCGGGTCGCCAGGCTCGCCATGATGTCGAAGTCGTTGCGTGCCTGGCCCACGGGCTCGATCACCTGCTTCATCGCGATCCAGAAGGGCGTGTACTCCTGCGCGAGGATGTCGTTGCGCTCCATCGTGGTGGTCGCCGGAAGCACGATGTCCGCGTGCTTGGCGGCCGGGTTCCACCAGGGCTCATGGACGATCACGGTGTCGAGTCGCTGCCAGGCCTCGAGGAACCGGTTGAGGTTGCCGTTGTGGTGGAAAGGGTTGCCTCCGATCGAGTACAGCAGTCTCGTCTCCGGATAGGTGATGGTCTTGCCGTCGTATTCGATCGTCGCGCCGGGGCGCAGCAGCATGTCGCCGACGCGTCCGACCGGCACATAGGTCTTCACGGGATTGGATCCGAGCGGCAGAGTCGGCCGCGGAATGCCCTCGTGGTGCGACCTCGTCGTGCCGTTGACCGCGCCGAAGCCCAGGCTGAAGCCGCGTCCGGGGAGCCCGATCTGGCCCAGCATGGCCGCCAGCGTGATCGTCATCCAGACCGGCTGCTCGCCGTGGTCGGCGCGCTGAATCGACCAGCTCGTCGTGACGAGGGTGCGCGACCGGGCCATTGTTCTCGCCAGACCTTCGATCACCTCTGCGGGCACCTCGGTGATGCGGCTTGCCCAGCGCGCATCCTTGGGTTGGCCATCCTCACGCCCCATGAGGTAGGCCTCGAAGCGCTCGTAGCCTTCGCTGTACGTCGCCAGAAAGGCCCGGTCGCACAGGCCTTCCTTCTCCAAGGTGTGCGCGATGCCC
This sequence comes from Variovorax sp. PBL-H6, assembly GCF_901827155.1. Taxonomy (NCBI): domain Bacteria; kingdom Pseudomonadati; phylum Pseudomonadota; class Betaproteobacteria; order Burkholderiales; family Comamonadaceae; genus Variovorax; species Variovorax sp. PBL-H6. The sequence continues at coordinate 4,690,349 of NZ_LR594659.1, read as the reverse complement.
AGCATCAACGCGACGTCGGTGTTCGGCCGCAGCGGAATCCACTCCGCCTTCACCTCCGCTGGCAGGTCCTGGCGCGATGGGCTGATGTTGACGAAGCGGATGCCTGCCGCGGCCGCGCGCCGGAACCAGTCCGGGTTCTCGTGCGCCACGGCGCCGCCGGCATCGATCTGGGTATTCTTCAGCGACGCGCCGCCGAACATCACCACCAGCTCGGCGCACGCCACCAGGTCGGGCCAGGGCACCACCATTTCCGTGATGTCCGAGCGGCCGAGGATGTAGGGTGCGATCTGCAAGGCCGCCCCGAAGCTGTGGTTGCCACGCTTGTCGACGTAGCCCCCATGCAGGCCGAGGAAGCGCTTGAGGACGCTGGGGGAATGATGGAGCCGTCCGGCGCTTGCCCAGCCGTAGGAGCCGCCGTAGATGGCCTCGTTGCCGAACTCGGATTTGACGCGCGCCAACTCGCCGGCGACCAGGTCCAGCGCCTCGTCCCAGCCGATCGGGATGAATGGCTCGCCGCCGCGTTTGCGCGTCTTCTCGCGCTGCAGGTAGCCGGCGCGGACATGCGGCTGGTCGATGCGCAGCGGACTGCGAACCGTCTCCGGCAGGCTCGCCATGTAGCTCGGCGGATGGGGGTCGTACCTGAATGGCGTGGTCCGAACGATCTGGCCGCGTGGGTCGACTTCAACGTTGTAGACGCCCCAATGGGACGCCGTCTGGATCGTGCGATGGCCGCGTGGCATGTTCATGCTGACTCCTTCGTTGTCGCCCGCAGGCAGTCGCGCAGGAGCGCGGCGCATTCGCCGGCCGCTTCCATCGGCAAATGGACGGTGACCGTCGCGCCGTTGCGCACCAGCTCGATGCGGATGTGGCGCTCGCCTATCGGGGCGCCGTGCTTCGCGAGCGCGCGGAGCAGGCGTGGCCCCCAGCCGATCTTCTCCGACCGGAGCGGGGCGGCTTCAGCCCCGATGGCACTTGAGGGGCGTTCGGGCAGTCCCGGCTGCACCGCGCCCGGCTCGGCAAGGGGCAGGGCGGGCGGAGTCGGCGCGGTTTCGGGCGCAACGGGCTCGACCGGTGTTGCCTGCTGCGACTCGATGCGATCTGCCAGCTTCTGCCCGAACTCGTCCCACATGCGGTCCGCCTTGGTCTTCATGATGCTCAGCCCGAAGCTGCCGAGTCGCCCCAGCACGTCGACCCGCACCTTCACGCGCAGCTGAGTGCCGCCGTCCGCCTGTTCGGTCAGGAACATCTCGCTCTGCTGCTTGAGCGAACTGGCCACCGAGGCATCCTCGCCGGTGCCTTCGCAGCGCAGGTAGCAAGGCGCGCGTTGCTCGAGGATGGTCGTCCTCAGCCTGAACTTCGCGCTCACGAAGGCGATCTTCACCGCCATCAGCGCCTTGTATTCGGTGGGACTCACCACCTCGATCGACTGCATGCCAGGAACGCAACCGCCCATCACCTCGGGGTCCAGCAGCAGCGCCCAGATCCGTGTGGGCGGGGCGGCAAAGGCCAGGGTCTTCTCAATTTCCATGAATCTTCTCCGCGGCGTCCAGCACCGACTCAACGATCTGGCTGTAGCCGGTGCAGCGGCACAGGTTGCCGTCGAGGCCGTGGCGCACCTCGTGCTCCGAAGGCGCCGGGTTCTTCGCCAGCAGCGCGCACGAGGCGATCAGGAACCCCGGCGTGCAGTAGCCGCACTGGAGCCCACCGCAGCGCATGAACGCTTCCTGCAGAGGGTGCAGCCGGTCGTCCTGCGCCAGCCCTTCGACCGTGGTGACGGAACAGCCGTCGGCATGCACTGCCAGCGAGAGGCAGGACTTCACGACCTCGCCGTCGATCAGCACCGAGCAGGCGCCGCAGACGCCGGTCTCGCAGCCCCGCTTGGTGCCCGTCAGGTGCAGGTCGTCCCGCAGGAAGTCGGACAGCAGCCTGCGCGCGGGGACGTCCGCCTCCTGCCGTTCTCCGTTGACGACCAGGGCAATGGCGTGTTGGCTCATGGGTTCTCTCCTTGCAGGCCGAACAGGCCCGCGATGGTCCGGCGGCAGGCGACCCTCACCATGTCGCGTCGGAAAGTGGCGGTGCCGCGCGTGTCCGAGATGGGCTCGATGTCCGCTGCGACGATGTCGGCGGCCTCTGCTGCCGTGGCCTGCGTGATGGTCCTGCCGCGCAGGAATTCCTCTGCGCGGTTGACGCGGCCCGGAATGGCCACGGATGCGCCCACGACCAGCCTCGCCTCGCGGCACAGCATGCCCTCCTTCCGCGCCATCAGGGAGACGCTGGCGAGCGGCCGGTGCTCCGCGGCCGTGCGCAGGAAGCGCGTGTAGCGGCCCTCGGCGCCGGATGGCGGCGCCGGGACGCGGATCTCCACCAGCAGCTCGTCGGGCTCGAGAGCGGTCACGTAGTAGTCCACCAGGAATTCCTCGATCGAGAGCACGCGTTCGCCGCGCGCGCTGCCCAGCACCAGCTGCGCGCCGTGCGCCATCAGGCAGCCGGGCGGATCGGTGGCGGGGTCGGCATAGCAGAGGTTGCCGCCCAGCGTGCCCTGGTTGCGCACCTGCGGATTGGCGACCTGCGCGGCCATTGCCGCGAGCATGGGGTAGTGGCGCCGAACGACATCGGAGCGTGCCAGCTCGGCATGCTTCACCAGCGCGCCGATGCGCAAGCCTTGGCGCGCATCGAAGGAGATTGCGCGCAGCCCCTCGATCTGCATGGCCGAGACCACGTGCGACGGCGCCACCATGCGCTGGCGCATGGCCAACAGCAAGGCGGTGCCGCCGGCCATCACCCTGCATTCGTCGCCCAGGTCGGCAAGCATGCGGCTCGCCTCGGTCACGGTGCGCGGCTGCAGGAACTCGAACTCACGCATGGCGCGCCTCCTCTCGCCGGCGCAGCGCAGCCAGCAGCTTCTCGGGCGTGATCGGCAGGTCCGTGATGCGAACGCCCACCGCATCGAACACGGCGTTGGCGATCGCGGCGGGGCCGGGCAGGATCGCCGTTTCGCTCGCCCCCTTGGCGCCGTAGGGGCCATGGGGGTCGTTCGATTCCACGATCCCGCTGCGCAGCATGGGCAGCGCGTCCGGCGTCGGCATGGTGTAGTCGGCGAAGTTGCCGTTGGCGATGCGGCCGTCCTCCAGTTGCAGGCGCTCGTACAGCGTCCAGCCGATCGCCTGCGCGGCAGCGCCGTTGCTTTGCCCGTGGACCGCCTGCGGATTGAGGGCCCTTCCACAGTCGTCGGACACGAAGCTGTCGACCAGGGTGACCTGTCCCGTCTCGATATCGACTTCGACCTCGACCGCCTGCGCAGCGAAGGAGTAGGCCGGCGCGATGTTGCCCATGAGGCTCTTCTTGTCGAACATCTCGGTCCTGGCATCCCAGGTGCCGATGACCTGAATGCCTTCGCCCCCCTGGCGCCAGAGGCGCGCGCGCGCCAGCTCGGCCAGCGTGAGGCTGCGTTGCGGCATCGCGCGCACATGCACCGTGCCCCCCGCGCATTGCAGCTCGTCGACGGGTGCCTGCAGCATGGCGGCAGCTTGCTCGAGCAGCTTGTCCCGCGCGGCGCGCGCCGCCACGATGGCCGCATTGCCCGCCGCCATGGTGACGCGCGAGGCGAGCGAGCCGATGCACCAGGGCGAGCTGTCGGTGTCGGGCGGGGCGACGTGCACATGCGCGAGCGGGATGTCGAGCTCGTGCGCCACGACCTGCGACAGCATGGTCATGGCCCCCTGGCCCATGTCCGCCTCGCTGCTGTGCAGGACGACACGGCCGTCCTCGTCGATCTTCAGCATGACGGTGGAGCCGTCCCAGTCGCCGATGGTCCTGTTGCCGCTCACATGCATGGCCGCGGCCAGGCCGAGCCCGCGCCGCTTCGCGCCCTGCATGGCATCGTTGCGGCTGCGCCTGCCGCTCCAGCCGATCGCGTCGGCGCATTGCGCGAGGCACTCGGTCAGGCCGGTGCTGCCGATCTTCCAGCCATGCACCGAGGTTTCGCCGCGCTCGATCGCATTGAGCCGATGGACCTCCAGCGGATCGAGGTCCAGCCTGCGGGCCATGGTGTCGATGTGGCTGTTCAGTGCGAACAGCATCTGCGTGCCGCCGAACCCCCGAAAGGCCCCGTGCGGCGGCGTGTGTGTGTAGACCAGCGTGGCGTGCGAACGCACGTTGCCGTTGCGGTGCATGTTGTCGCTGCGCATCGCGCTGACATGCATGACCTCCGCCGACAGACCGCTGTAGGCGCCGCAGTCGGCCACGATGTGCACGTCCTTGGCGACGATCCGGCCCGCGCGATCCATGCCGAGCCTGAGCGTGATGCTTTCGGGCACGCTGGTCGCGCAGGCGAGGAAATCCTCCAGGCGGGTGTTGACGAGCCGTACCGGCCTGCCGGTGCGCAGCGCCAGCAGTCCGGCGATCAGGCTGTTGGCGTCCTCGATGATCTTGCCACCGAAGCCGCCGCCGGTGGTCGCCTGGATGACGCGCACCCGAGAGACCGGCAGCTCGAGCACCGCGGCCAGGCGGGCGCGCACCAGGAACGCGGATTGGGTCGAGGTCCACACCTGCAGGCGGCCGTCGGCATCGACCGCCGCCACGGAGGCCATCGGCTCCATATAGCCGGGGTATTGCGCATGCGTGGTGTACGTGGCTTCATGCACCAGGTGGGCTTGCGTGAAGGCCGCATCGACGTCGCCGCGCTCGAAGCGGATCTCGTGCGAGATGTTGCCGGCGCGACCGGGATGGACCGGCGTGGCCTGCGGAGCCAGCGCCTCGTCGGGCGTGAGGAGGGCTGGCAGTTCTTCGTACTCGACCCGGATCAGGTCCAGCGCGTCGCGTGCGATCTCTTCGCTCGTCGCGGCAACGGCGGCCACTTCCTCCCCGGCGAAGCGAACCACGTCGCGTGCCAGCGTGAGCCGTTCCTTGTGGTGGACGCCCCACGGCACCGGCGGCCCGTCGGCCCCCGTCACGACCGCCTTCACGCCGGGCAGCGCAAGCGCCTGCGTCACATCGATGTGCGCGATGCGGGCGTGCGGATAGGGGCTGCGCAGCACCTTGCCGTGCAGCATGCCGGGGAACTGGATGTCGCCGGCGTACAGGGCGCGCCCCGTGACCTTGGAGCGCGCATTGACCTGGGGCACCGAGAATCCCAGCGTGGATGCACTCATGGGAGCCCCGCCTCAGTCGGCCGTGATGGCCAACTCCTTGATCAGCTTGCCCATCACCTGGTATTCGGTTGCGTTGGTCTTCGCCAGCACCTCGGGTGCGCCGCCGACCGGCTGAGCGCCGAAGGTCGCCAGCTTGCTCACCACCTCGGGCGACTTGATGATCTCGTTGAGATGGACGTTGAGCAGGCGCACGACCTCGATCGGCGTGCCCTTGGGCGCGAAGAACCCGTTCCAGGCGCCGACCACGACGTCCTTGTAGCCCAGTTCGGAAAGCGTGGGCACCTGAGGCGCGAGCGGCGAGCGCCTGGCGTCGCCGATGGCCAGGGGGAGGAGCCGGTTCTGGCTGGTGTACTGGCTCACCACGCCGAGCGTCACCCAGGCTGTGTCGACATGGCCGGCAACGACGTCGTTGACCGACGGGGCGACGCCACGGTACGGCACATGCGTGATCTTCACGCCGGCAGTGCGGTTGAGCCACTCACCCGCGATGTGCATTGGCGAGCCGGCGCCCGGGGAGGCGTAGCTGAGCGTCTTGCCGGAGCGGGCCAGTGCGACCATCTCCGGCACCGACTTCGCGCCGACGCCAGGATGAGCCACCAGCACGAGGGGCTGGGTCGCGATCTGGATGATGGGCTCGAAGCCGTGAAGCACGTCATAGCTGGCGGCGGGCGACAGCCGCAGCACCATCGGCGCGGTGGTGAACGGGTTGGGCGTGAAAAGCAGCGTGTAGCCGTCGTGCGCGGCGCGGCTGACGAATGCGTTGCCGAGCGTGCCGCCCGCGCCCGGTTTGTTGTCCACGATCACCGGCTGATTCAGGCGCTGCGACAAGCGCTCGGCGAGCATGCGCGCGATCGAGTCGGTGTCGCTGCCGGGCGGATAGGAAACGATGATGGAAATCGGCTTCGCGGGATAGGTCGTCTGCGCCGTGGCAGGGGCGATGGCGAGGCCGCAGGCGAGCGCGAGGGCTCCGAGCGTGAGCTGACGTCGAAGGGATTTCATGGGGGTGTCTCCTGGGCTCGGGCCCGCTGTGATGGGATGAAGGAAGCGAGCGAATTCTGTGGGGCGGGTCCCGGCGCAGCCAGACATAATTTCACCCAATGAACCAATCGCGCCGCGACAGCTTCCGCAGCGCCGGGCCCGCGCCCGGCGTGAAGTCGATCACCGCGCTGCGCCGCGGGCTCGATGTGTTCTGGTCCATCCAGCAGTCGTCCGCCGCCACGTTGGCGGACCTGCACCGCCAGACCTCGCTGTCGAAGGCCACGCTGCTGCGCATCCTGAGGACGTTGCAGGAGGCCGGGTGGATCGAGCGCAACGAGATCGAGAACCGCTATGTGCCGGCGGCCAGCCCGGGTGACTCGGGATTGGCCGTGGAATGGCGCACTCGACTTTCAGCGCTCGCGACGCAGCCGCGGGAGCAGTTGCAGCGGGTGGTCCCCTGGCCGACCGACCTCGCCGTGCTGGATGGGCTGGCGATGCTGATCCTGGACACCCATCGGCCGATCAACGGACTCGCCGTCAACTACCGTGTGCTCGGCTTTCGCCCGCGGCTGCTGCTGTCCTCACTCGGGCGCTGCTATCTCGCCTTCTGCCCGGAAGCCGAACGGCGCAGCCTGCTGGCCGGACTGGCGCGTTCGCCCTACGAGGTCGACCGTGCCGCCTTGAAGGCGCATGGTGCCGCCGACTGGCCCGCGCGCTACCGGGCGCAGGGCTATGCATCGCGCGACCCGAGTCCGACGAGCCTGGATTCGCCGGAGCGATTCGGCGCCATTTCGGTGCCGATTCAGCTCGGTGATGTGGTGGTCGGGTGCATCAGTTGCGCGTGGCTGCCGGCAGTCGCGACCGAGCAGGAGATCGTGAAGCGCCATCTCGGCGATCTGAAGTCCGCCGTGCAGGCCGTCCAGAATCGGCTGACAGCGGCGAAGTTTCCAGCGGTGCCGCCGGGCCGATCGAGCCGGAACTAGAGATCCGTGCGCAGCTTCCAGATCTCCGGAAACAGCACCACGTCGAGCATCTTGCGCAAATAGCTCACGCCGCCCGTGCCACCGGTGCCACGCTTGAAGCCGATCACGCGCTCGACGGTGGTCACGTGGCGGAAGCGCCAGAGGCGGAAGGCGTCTTCCAGGTCGGTCAACTCCTCGCCCAGCTGGTAGAGGTCCCAGTGCTGCTTCGGATCGCGGTAGATGCTCAGCCAGACCTGCTCCACGCCATCGCTGGATTCGTACGGGCGGGTCCAGTCGCGCTCGACATGGTCGGCCGGGACGGGGAAGCCGCGGCGCGCCAGCAGGCGCAGCGCCTCGTCATAGAGCGAGGGCGCGCGCCAGGCCGCTTCGACCTCGGCCAGCAGCTCGGGCCGATGCTCGTGAGGCTTGAGCATGGCGGCATTCTTGTTGCCGAGCGCGAATTCGACACACCGGTACTGCCAGCTCTGGAAGCCGCTGGAGCTGCCGAGATAGGGGCGCATCGCGCTGTACTCGGGCGGCGTCATGGTGGCCAGCACATCCCAGGCATGCACCAGCTGTTCCATGATGCGCGAGACACGCGCGAGCATCTTGAAGGCACTGGCGAGTTCGTCCTGCGCGACGCAGCCGATGGCGGCGCGCAGCTCGTGCAGCATCAGCTTCATCCAAAGTTCGCTGGTCTGGTGCTGCACGATGAAAAGCATCTCGTCGTGCGCCGGCGAGCGTGGGTGCTGGGCGTTGAGGATGGCGTCGAGGCTCAGGTAGTCGCTGTAGCTCATCGAGGCGCTGAAGTCGAGCTGCGCCTTTTCTTCGTGGACGATTTTTTCGGTGCTCATTGAAAAACCTCCGCCCTGCGGGCCGTGCAATGCATGATGGGCTTCCCTCAGGTCACGGCGAGCTTCTGGTTGAACTCGGGGCGCTTCCATTCCTCGCGCTCCAGCACCTGCACCAGGTGCTCGACGGCGTTCCAGACATCCTCGAAGCCAAGGTACAGCGGCGTGAAGCCGAAACGCAGGATGTCGGGCATCTGGCTGTCGCCGGCGCGGAAGTCGCCGATCACGCCGCGGGCGATCAGTGCCTGAACGATGGCGTAGGCGCCGGGGCCGTTGTCGGCGAGCGCCAGGCAGACCTGCGAACCTCGCCGGGCATGCTCGCGCGGCGTGACCAGCGTGAAACGGCCCGGGCAGCGTTCCTCGACCAGGGCGATGAAGGCATCGGTCAGTGCCAGCGACTTGGCGCGCAGTGCCGCCATGCCGCCTTGATCGCCGTTAAAGGGCTCGGACGCAAGTACGGTGTCGAGTCCGCATTCGAGGGCGGACAGGGCCAGGACTGGCTGGGTACCGCAGAGATACCGCGTGACCCCGGGCGCGGGCCGGTAGTGCGGCGTGAATTCGAAGGGTGCCGCATGGCCGAACCAACCCGACAAGGGCTGCTCGAAGCGGCTGGCATGCCGCTCATGCACCCAGACGAAGGCCGGCGCGCCCGGGCCGCCATTGAGGTACTTGTAGCCGCATCCGATCGCGAAGTCAGCCCCGCAGTCGTTGAGCGCCACCGGCACGGCGCCCGCGCTGTGCGCGAGGTCCCAGACCGTGAGCGCGCCGGCGGCGTGGGCCGCGGCGGTGAGCGCCTTCATGTCGTGCATCGCGCCGGTGCGGTAGTTGACGTGCGTCAACATCAGCACCGCGACGTGCTCGTCCAGCACGGCGGGCAGCTCGCTTTCGTCGATCAGCTTCAGCGTGAAGCCGCGCTCGCGGCACAGCGATTCGGCGATGTACAGGTCGGTCGGGAAGTTGCTGCGTTCGCTGACCACGACGCGCCGGCCGCTGGGCTTCATCTGCGAGAGGGCGGCGAACAGCACCTTGTAGAGATTGACCGAGGTGCCGTCGGTGCAGACCACCTCGCCCGGGGCAGCGCCGATCAGCCGGGCCACCTTGTCGCCCAGGCGCTGTGGCAGGTCGATCCAGCGGGCGCTGTTCCAGGAGCGGATGAGGCCTTCGCCCCACTCCTGCGCGACCACTTCGGCAATGCGCGCAGGCGCGGCCCTTGGCAGCACGCCGAGCGAATTGCCGTCGAGGTAGATCACGCCCTCGGGCAGGATGAATTGGCCGCGCAGTGGTGCAAGGGGGTCTTCGGCATCGAGGCGCCGGCAGTCGTCGAGAGTCATGGTCGTGGGGCGGTGAGTTGGCGCAGGACCGCGCGAACAGGGGAAGCGTCGGCCGTCACCAGCTTGAGCGGCAGCGCGATCAGTTCGTAGTCGCCTTCCGGCACCGCGTCGAGCACAAGGTTCTCGAGCACGCGCAGGCCCAGGCGGCGGATCGCCTGGTGACTGTCGAGGGCCTTGCTGTCGGCAGGGTCGATGCTGGCAGTGTCGATGCCGATGAGCTTCACGCCCAGCGCCGCGAGACGCTCTATGGTGGCGGGTGCGTAGGCCGCGAGCGCACCGTCCCACCGATCGACAGGGGCGCGTTCATAGGTGCGGACCAGCACGCGCGGCGGCAGCTGGTGCACGGCATGCGCGATGTGCACCCACTCGATCAACGGGCCGCGCGCGATCGCGTGGATCACCCGGCAGGGGCCGAGGTAGGGAGAGAGGTCCACCTCGCCGATGGTGGCGCCTTCCGGGTCGTAGTGCAGCGGCGCATCGGCATGCGCACCGACGTGCGGCGAAAGCGTGATCTCGCTGACATTGACGGGGCAGCCCGGCGCGATGGTCGCGGCCCAACGCTGGCGGTACGGTGTGTCGCCGGGAAAGACCGGCGCGCCTTCATGCACCGGCGGTGAGATGTCCCAGATGCGTTGGTTCATGGCGCGAAGTTAGCGCCGTGCACAGCGTCGTGGTGTCGGTTATTTCCAACAGAATGCAAACATGGGCAATGGCGCCGATCACCGAATCAGGCGGGCTGCCGCCCGAGCAGGAGGAACTCCATCAGCGCCTTCTGCGCGTGAAGGCGGTTCTCGGCCTCATCCCAGACCACCGACTGTGGGCCGTCGATGACCTCGGCCTCCACTTCCTCGCCGCGATGGGCAGGCAGGCAGTGCATGAAGAGGGCGTCGGGCTGTGCCGCGCGCATCATGTCCTCGTCCACGCACCAGTCGGCGAAGGCGGCGCGGCGGGCTTCGTTCTCGGCCTCGTAGCCCATGCTGGTCCACACGTCGGTAGTCACCAGGTCGGCGCCGCGGCAGGCTTCCATGGGGTCCTTGAAGACTTGGTAGCTGTCGGCCGAGCGGATGCCGGCGATCGACTGGTCGACCTCGTAGCCGCTCGGCGTGCTCACGTGCACCTTGAAGCCCAGGATCTCGCTGGCCTGGAGCCAGGTATTGGCCATGTTGTTGCCGTCGCCGACCCAGGCCACCGTCCTTCCCTTGATCGAGCCGCGGTGCTCGATGTAGGTGAAGATGTCCGCCAGGATCTGGCAGGGGTGGAACTCGTTCGTGAGGCCGTTGATGACCGGCACGCGCGAGTGGGCGGCGAAGGCCTCGATCTTGGTCTGCTCGAAGGTGCGAATCATCACCAGGTCGACCATGCGGCTGATGACCTTGGCGCTGTCCTCGATGGGCTCGGCGCGGCCCAGCTGGCTGTCGCCGGTGGTCAGGTGCACCACGCTGCCCCCCAGCTGGTACATGCCGGCCTCGAAGCTCACGCGGGTGCGCGTCGAGGCCTTCTCGAAGATCATGGCGAGGGTGCGATCGGTGAGCGGCTGGTGCTTCTCGTAGGCCTTGAACTTCTTCTTGATCAGCGCGGCACGCTCGAAGACATAGGCGTAATCGTCGGTCGTGAAGTCCGAGAACTGGAGGTAGTGGCGCAGCGCCGGAACCGGACCCGTCGTCATGGCGTGGCCTCCGCGAGGAAGGTCTTCACGAGGGGCGCGAGGATGGCGACGATCTCGTCCGCTTCCGCCACGCTGAGGATCAGCGGCGGCACCAGGCGGATCACGCTGTCGGCGGTCACGCTCAGCAGCAGGCCGGCCTCGCAGGCACGGTTCAGGATCACGCCGCAGGGACGATCGAGCTCGATGCCAAGCATCAGCCCCTGGCCGCGGATTTCCTTCACGCCGGCCAGACCGCCGAGCTCGCGCTCCAGCGCGGCCTTGAGGTGCGCGCCCACATTGGCGGCGTTGTCGAGCAGCTTGTGCTCTTCCATGATGCGGATGGTCTCGATGCCGGCGCGCATCGCGAGCGGATTGCCGCCGAAGGTGGTGCCGTGGTTGCCGGGGGCGAAGAGGTTGGCGGCGCGCGGGCCGGCCACCACCGCTCCGACCGGCACGCCCGAGCCCAGGCCCTTGGCCAGCGGCATCACGTCCGGCTTGATGCCGGCCCATTGGTGTGCAAACCACTTGCCGGTGCGGCCCATGCCGCACTGCACCTCGTCGATCATCATCAGCCAGTCGCGCTCGTCGCACAGCTCGCGTACCGCGCGCAGGTACTCCCAGCGCATGGGGTGGATGCCGCCTTCGCCCTGGATGGTCTCGAAGAACACCGCCACCACGTTCGGGTTGCCCTCGGTCGCTTTCTTCAGCGCCTCGATGTCATTGAGCGGCACACGGATGAAGCCCTCGACCAGCGGCCCGAAGCCCTGCTGCACCTTCGGGTTTCCCGTGGCCGACAAGGTGGCGATGCTGCGGCCGTGGAACGCGGCCTCGTAGACCACGATCTCGGGGCGCTCGATGCCCTTGTCGTGGCCGAACTTGCGTGCCAGCTTCAGCGCGGCCTCGTTGGCTTCGAGGCCGGTGCAGCAGAAGAACGCATTGGTGAGGCCCGAGAGCTCCGTGAGCTTCGCGGCCAGCTGCTCCTGGCCTGGCACGTGGTAGTAGTTGGAACTGTGGATCAGCTTGGCGATCTGCTCCTGCAGCGCAGGCACCAGCTCGGGATGGTTGTGGCCCAGGGTGTTGACCGCGATGCCGCCCAGGCCGTCGAGGTAGGCGCGGCCCTCGGTGTCCCACACTCGGCAGCCTTGGCCGTGCGACAGCGCGATCGGAAGGCGGCCGTAGGTGTTCATGACATGGGGCGAGGAGGGGGCGGCATTGGCGCTCATACGATCTCCGAAAAAGGAAAAGGGATTCTAGGGTTGCGTTCGGACAGGGTCATTGAGGATTGCGCATCACAGCAATGCTCTGCACCGAGTCGCTCGCGGGACCCGCCCGGATAGAATCCATTGTGCGGCGCAGCACTCTCCTGCGTCCTCCGCGCAATCCATGGCTTCCCCCATCCCCAAACAAGTTTTCATTCAGGGCATCACCCAAGATGGCCGGACCTTTCGCCCGAGCGATTGGGCGGAGCGGCTGGCGGGCGTGATGTGCTCGTTCCGCCCGGGTGGCCCTCAGCCTGACAGCCACCTGAGCTATTCGCCCTGGTGCGTGCCAACGGTGGTCAATGGGGTCAAGTGCGTGGTGGTGAGCGCTGAATTGCGTGAGGCCGAAGTGATGGCCTGGGACTTCGTGATGAACTTCGCTCGCGATAACAACCTGCAGGTCGCCGAGGCCTGCCTTGTGCCGGACGCTGGGCCCGCCTCAGGCAAGCGCAAGTAAGAAGTACCCGCCCATGAAAAAACCGCCCGAAGGCGGTTTTTTCACTTTGCTGCAGCGCACCCAGATCAAACGGCGGACTGGCGCGATGCCCGTCCGGGCTTGCCTGAAGACGTCAGGCGGCGGCCTTTTCGGCGAGCGCCAGGGTCTTGACCTTGGCTGCCAGGCGGCTCTTGTCGCGAGCTGCCTTGTTCTTGTGGAAGATGCCCTTGTCGGCGATGGTGTCGACGATGCTCTGGGCCTTTGCAAAGAGTTCTGCCGCCTTGGTCTTGTCGCCGGCCACGACGGCCTTCTCGACATTCTTCACAGCGGTGCGGTACTTGGAGCGCAGCGAGGTGTTCGCGGCGTTGAGCTTGGTGTCCTGGCGGACGCGCTTGCGGCCCGACGCGAGGCGCGGGTTCTTTTTCTTGGGCTTGGTGGATGCCATGATGGATGTTCCTTACGGTGTCTGCGGATGATGCGGCAAAGCCCTCCATTATAGGGCCTGGGCGACCGCCCGTCCCGGCCGCCAGGGAGAGCTCGCGCAGCCACATACACTTCCGGCCGTGTCGCTCTTCAAATCCGCCTCCACCGTCTCCCTGCTGACGCTTGCTTCCCGCATCACGGGGCTCATCCGCGACGTGCTCATGACCTCGGTGTTCGGCGTCAGCGCGATGACGGACGCGTTCTACGTCGCCTTTCGCATTCCCAACCTGTTTCGGCGCGTATTCGGCGAGGGCGCCTTCAGCCAGGCCTTCGTGCCGGTGCTGGCGGCCAACAAGACCGAGCACGGCGAAACGGGCGCCAAGGCTCTGGTGGACCACGTGGGGACGCTGCTGACCTGGACCCTCGTCCTCTTGTGCGTAGCCGGCGTGATCGGGGCGCCGCTGATGGTCTGGGCCATGGCCAGCGGCCTGCAGAAGGACCCGCAGAGCTTCGAGGCCGCCGTCGTCATGACGCGCTGGATGTTCCCCTACATCGGCTTCATGTCGCTGGTGGCGCTGGCCGGCGGCATCCTCAACACCTGGCGCAAGTTCGCCGTGCCGGCCGCCGCGCCGGTGCTGCTGAACGTGGCGCTGATCCTCTCCATCGTGGTCGGCGCGCCATGGTTCCGGCGCCTTGGCATCGAGCCGATCTACGCGCAATGCGCAGGCGTGATGGTGGGCGGGCTGCTCCAGCTGGCGCTGCAGATTCCAGCGCTGCGGGGGCTCGGGATGATGCCGCGCATCGGCCTCGGCCTGGGCGCGATGCGCGCCGCCTGGGCCGACCCGGGCACGCGCCGCGTGGCCCGCCTGATGCTGCCCGCGCTGATCGGCGTCAGCGTGGCGCAGATTTCGTTGCTGATCAATACGCAGATCGCCTCGCACCTCGCGACCGGCAGCGTGAGCTGGATCACCAATGCCGACCGGCTGATGGAGTTCCCCACCGCGCTGCTGGGGGTGGCGCTCGGGGTGGTGCTGATGCCGCAGCTCGCCGGTGCGCGCGCGGCCCACGACGACGCGCGCTACTCGGCCATGCTTGACTGGGGCCTCCGCCTGGTGGTGCTGCTGTCGGTGCCCTGCGCCCTGGCCCTGCTGGTCTTTTCGAGACCGCTGGTGGCCGTGCTGTTCCATAACGGCGCCTTCACCGAATTCCATGTGCAGCGCACCAGCCTGGCGTTGATGGGCTACGGCGTCGGGCTGGTCGGCCTTGTCGCGGTCAAGGTGCTCGCGCCGGGCTACTACGCCAAGCACGACACGCGCACGCCGATGCTGATCGCGGTGGCCGTGCTGGTGCTGACGCAGCTGCTCAACGTCGCCCTGGTGCCGCTGCTTCAGCATGCGGCGCTGACGCTCACCATCGCCATCGGCGCGATGATCAATGCGCTCTGGCTGCTCGTCGGCCTGCTTCGTCGCGGCAGCTACCGCCCCGAGCCGGGCTGGGGCCGCTTCCTGCTGCAGGTGCTGGCGGGTACTGCCGCACTGACCGCCTTGCTGGTCTGGGGCAACCAGCACTTCGACTGGATCGGGCTGCAGGCGCAGCGCCTGCACCGCATCGGCCTGCTGGCAGCGCTGGTGATCGGCGGGGCCGTGCTGTACTTCGCTGTGCTGGCGCTCGCGGGTGTCAAGCTGCGCACACTGGTGCGTCGCTGATCCACGGCGCAAGCCCTGCCTTGACGCTCGGCGCGGGCTCCTCTACAAAGACACATGACGTTCAGCTTCCAGGCGCCCACCGCACTCGAGTACTTCGAGTCGCTTGTCAAGAGCGACGACCACTTCCCGCTCCTCGAAGCCGCTGCCAGCCTCGCCCAGGACGAATACCCCGATCTCGATGTTCAGCAGGTGCTGGGCGACGTCGACCAGCTGCTTGCCCGCCTCAAGCGCAGGCTGCCCGCGGATGCTGCGCCGCTGCAGCGGCTGCGCGCCCTCAACCAGTTCTTCTTTCACGACCTGAGTTTCGGCGGCAACGTCAACGACTACTACGACCCCGACAACAGCTATCTCAATGCGGTGCTGCGCACGCGCCGCGGCATCCCCATCTCGCTGGCCGTGCTGTGGATCGAGCTGGCGCAGGGCCTGGGACTGCAGGCGCGCGGCGTTGGCTTTCCGGGGCATTTCATGCTCAAGATCACGCTTCCCAAGGGGCAGGTTGTGATCGATCCCTTCACAGGAAAATCGCTCTCGCGCGAGGAGCTCAGCGAGCGCCTCGAGCCCTACAAGCGCAGCAGCGGGTTGGTCGGCGACTTCGACGTGCCTCTGGGCCTGTACCTGCAGCCGACCTCACCGCGCGAGATCATCGGGCGCATGCTGCGCAACCTGAAGGAAATCCACCGGGCGCAGGAAGACTGGCAGCGCGCGATCGCGGTGCAGGACCGCCTGGTCACGCTCTTTCCCGAAGCATGGGGCGAGCACCGCGACCGCGGGTTGGCTCATGCGGAGCAGGGCAACACCGCACGTGCGGTGCGTGACCTGGAGACCTACCTGATGCATGCCGAGGATGCGCTCGACATCGATGCCATCGCCGAGCGCGTCGCCGCCTTGCGCCGGGCGGAGAACTGATGGCGCAGGAGAGCAAGACCGCGGCCGCCGACCTCGGCACGCTGCACGAATTCCACGGGGTGCAGCCGGTGCTGCCGGTCGCCGATGCGGCCCGCGCCGCGCGCTATTTCTGCGATGTACTCGGCTTCGAGCTCGACTTCATCGCCGGCGAGCCGCCCAGCTACGCGCGGGTGAAGAAGGGCGACCGCAGCTATGGCGACCCGGTCTACATCCGCCTGTGGCAATGCCGCCGAGGCGAGGCCCAGGCGTGGCGCGGCGAAATCGTGATTCACGTGGGCCAGGACGTCGACGGCCTGCATGCCGCCTATGCGAAGCGCGGCGTCAACGTGGTCGAACCGCCAACCTCGCAGCCATGGGGCCTGCGCGAATTCGCGATTCGCGAGCCCGACGGGCATGTGCTGCGCTTCTGCGGCTATCTTTGAGCGCCGCTCGCAATCTCGCTTCGCGGCTCTTCAAGCGTCACATCTTCAGCGACAGCGTGACCGGTGACGGGCCCTCCTGCGAGTCGATGAATGCAACCACCCGCTCGCCCAGGCGCTGAAAGCTCAGGTCCAACTTTTGGGTGCCGAGCTGCAGATGCCGGACCTGCAGATGGTCGATGCCATCCGGCAATCGGGGTTGCTCGACACGAATGAGGCTGCGGTGGGCATCGAGCTGCAGGCCCAGGGAAGCCTGCAGCAGCATGAAGACCGAGCCCGCCGCCCACGCCTGCGGCAGGCAGGCGACCGGGTAGGCGATGGGCGCTTCGCCCGGGGCGCGCTCGAATCCGCAGAACAGTTCGGGCAGCCGCATGCCGAAGTGGGTGGCGGCCTCGAACAGGCCATTCAGGAGCCGCACCAGTCCGTCGCGTTCGCCATAGCGCGCCAATCCGGCGCCGCAGAGGACGACGTCATGGGGCCAGACGGAGCCATTGTGGTAGGACATCGGATTGAAGCGCAGCGTCTCGGGCGGCAGCGTGCGAATGCCCCAGCCGGAATTGAACGCGCGCGACAGCAGTTGCGCCGCGACCGCCCGTCCGCGCTCGGCACGCGGAAGGCCGGTGTACAGCAGATGCCCGACGTTCGATGCCCGTACCCGGCAGGGCTGGCCTTGGCCGTCCAGCGCCAGCGCGTAGAACTGCATGTCTTCCTGCCAGAAATGCTGTTCGACTGCGGCCTGCAGTGCCACGGCGCTGTGCTCCCAGTGGCGGGCCGCGTCCGCATCGCCGCGCAGGCGCGACAGTTCGGCCATGACGGCGTAGGCGCGGTAGGCGTAGCCCTGGACTTCGATCAAGGCGATCGGCCCCTCCGGCGTACTTCCATCGGCATGGAACACGGAGTCGTTGCTGTCTTTCCACCCCTGGTTGGCCAGCCCCGTCAACTCGCCGCGCGCGTAGCTCAGGAAACCCGTGGGGTGCCCGGCCGCGTTCCGCTCGATCCAGCGTGCCGCGGCCTCGAGCGCAGGCCAGAAGGCATCCAGCGCACGGACGTTGCCCATCCGCTGCGCGTAAGCGCCCGCGAGCATGACGAACAGCGGCGTGGTGTCGACACCGCCGTAGTACTTGGCAAAGGGAAGCTCGTTGACCGCCGCCATTTCGCCCTTGCGCGTCTCGTGCATGATCTTGCCCGGCTCGGAGTCGCGGAAGGTCGAGGTCTGCTGCGCCTGATTGTGCGCGAGGAAAGACAGCACGCCGTGCGCCAGGCCTGGATCGAGCCACAGCGTCTGCAATGCAGTGACGATCGCATCCCGCCCGAACGGGGTCGAGAACCAGGGGATGCCGGCATAGGGGTAGGGGCCGGTGGGCAGGTCGGTCGTGAGCAGGGCCAGGTCGGCACGCGACTTGTCGAGCCACGACTGGAACAATCGGCCCGAGGCCAGCACGCGTGCGCCGCGCCGCTGGCGCGTGCGCATGCTGCGGCGGGCAGCGGCAGCGGCAGCTCGATAGCGCGAGCAGCCAGCGTCGGTGGGGCAGGGCCCGATTTCTGCATGCAGGGTCCAACGCTGGTGCGGCTCGAGTTGCACGATGAACGCGGCGTGCCGTTCGTCCAGGCCCTGCGGTTGCTCGGAGAATTCGATGCACATGCTGCGGCGCAGGCCATCGAGGCCTTGATAGCGCAGCTCCACGCCGCGCTCCTTCAGGAGCGACGGCTCGCGGGCGCCACGCTGCTGCCGACGCTGGCCGCGCACCTCGAACATGTCGTGGAAATCGGCGGCGAAGTGCAGCGTCAGTGGGGCCTGTACGCGCTGGTCGCCATAGTTCAGCACGCTGATGCGCTCGAAGATGCGGTTATCCCAGAGGAAGCGTTTGCGCTCCAGATGGATCACCCCTTCCGGCGTGGCCGGATTGCCGAGCAGCGGCAGCGGGTGATTGGTCATGTTCGCCGTGAAGAACAGGTTGTCCTGGCTCACGGCGCCAGACAGCAGCGACGGCCTGCGGCCACCCATCTGCAAGAGGAAGGTCGACAGCATGCGCGTGTCGTTGTGAAACAACCCGTCGGCTTCTCCTGTGATGTCGCCATAGACGTCGGCCACCAAGAAAGTGTCGCCTTCCTTCAGGACAAAAAGCCGCTGGGGATTGCGCTCGAGCACCGCCTCTACATCGAGCTCCGCGAGCGGCGGTTCAGTCGTCATGCCTTGACTCATGCTCAAGCCGCCTGGGGGTAGGAAGTGTCGTCTTTGCCGTGTGCCGGGAGCCGACGATACAGCTCCACGTAGGACTTGGCCATCGTTGCTGCAGAAAAACGCCGCTCGAAGGTGGCGCGGACCTCGTTGCGATCGAGTGCGCCGATCTGGTGGACGGCTGCAATCGCCTCGACCTCGTCGTCGACGATCAGGCCGCTGACGCCGTGATCTACCACCTCGGGCACCGAGCCGCAGCGCCAGGCGATGACCGGCGTCCCGCAAGCCATGGCCTCGATCAGCACGAGGCCGAAAGGCTCGGGCCAGTCGATGGGGAACAGCAGGGCGCGCGCGCCGCCAAGGAAGGCAGGCTTCTCGGCATCGCCGATCTCGCCGATGTATTCCACCAACGGGTGGTCGAGCAGCGGCTGGATCCGCTCGCGAAAGTATTCCTTGTCCGCCGCGTCGACCTTGGCGGCAATTTTCAGCGGCAGCCCCGCGCGAGTGGCAATCGCGATCGCCCGGTCGGGCCTTTTCTCGGGCGAGATGCGGCCCAGGAAGGCGAGGTAGCCGCCCGTTGCCTTCGCCTGGAAAGGGTAGAGCGCCGGGTCGAGCCCATGATGGACGGTGCCGTGCCAGCGTGCGAAAGGCAGCGGGCTGCGCTGGTGCCTGGAAATGGAGGCGAGCGGGAAGTGCTTCCACTCCGCGTAGGCCTCGGGCAGGTCCTTGAGGTCCAGGCGGCCGTGCAAGGTGGTGAGCGTGCGATCGGCCATGTCCGCGAAAAAGGGGAAGTGGAGCAGATCAATGTGGAAATGCAGCACGTCGAAGTCGCCCGCGCGGCGTCGGACTTCCTGCAGCATGACCATGTGGGTGGCGAGGTCGGATTTCAGTGGCGCCGGGTCCAGGCGCAGCGCCTGTTCGCGCATCGGCACCAACCGCGCACGCGTGCGGGTCTCCGCAGAGGCGAACAGGGTGACTTCGTGTCCCTGGCTCACCAGGGCATTGCAGAGATGGGCAACGACGCGTTCGGTCCCGCCGTACAACCGGGGCGGTACCGATTCGTACATCGGGGAGATCTGGGCGATTTTCATGAGGAAGTCACCGACGAAGCAAAACCGGTAGAAGAGCATTGGTCCCGAGCGCGCCGCGCCGGACGAAGGCGATTTTCAGATAGGACGAATCGCACAAGCCGCAGGGTGCGACGCCTGCGTGCTCGACGAACAAGCGCGTCAGGTGACGTGACGAGGTACGGGCCACCTGGGCCATGCGCGGCACGCTCCAGTCGTCTTGCGGCGCCTCACTCACCGCGTCCTGCACGCGGTGGAGTGCAGGATGCAGGTGGTTGCGGTATGCCAGGAAGGGCGAGGGCTGTTCGGCAGCAGCACGAGCACGACGCGAATGCGCGGCGCGCTGCTCATCCGAAGTTCTCGCCTCAGGCCGTAGCCAGCACGCCGGCGCGCTCCAGCGCCTGCTCCACGGTGCACAGGGTCGCGAAACGGCCTTCCAGCACGGTCGCCGTGCGGGCCTTGATGTCGTCCGCCGGCAGGGGCCTGCCATCGGGCTGAGTCATGTCGAAGGTCAGCGTGGCGTCCGTGACGAAATCGACTGCCCAGCCCAGGTCGGAGGCATGGCGCGCCGTGGTCTCGCAGCATTGTTCGGTGCGGATACCGCTGACGATCAGCCGGCCGATGCCGTTCTGCGTCAGCCACACATCCAGCCCTGTACCGACCAGGGCACTGTGGCGGTGCTTGGTGTACGTGGCGGCTGCTTCGAAGGGCGTGAGCTCGGCCAGCGGCCGGACGTGGCCGGATTCGATCGCAAAGGGGTTGTCGGCGCGGGCGGGACCGTCAACGTGGAAGATGCGCACCATCGGGACGCCGGCAGCCCGGCAGCCTTCGATCAGCGCGTTCTGGGCGGACGCATAGGCCGACAGGTCACGCGGGGTGAAATAGGGGCGATGGCGGAAGGATTCCTGGGCATCGATCACTATCAGACAAGATTTCATGGCGGCAACCTCGAGGGTGGGTGGATGATGCGCCCTATTCTTCCTGCGCATCTGGCATCCGTCTGCCTTCGGCAGGACAGGAATCGGTCAATTCAGGACATTCCTTCAAACCAGCCGTGCCGCCTGCAGTTCCTTCTTGAGGTAGGCGTAGAAGAGCGGTGCGGCCACGAGCCCGGCCGGACCGAACACGGCTTCGGCCACGAACATCACGGACAGCAGCTCCCAGACCCCCATCTGCGTACGGGCGCCGACCACCTTGGCATTGATGAAGTACTCGGCCTTGTGAATAAGGATCAGGAAGGCCAGGCAGGCCAGTGCAGTCACCGGCGATACCGACAGGCCCACGAGCGTGATCACCGTGTTGCACAGCAGGTTGCCGACGATCGGCACCAGGCCGGCGACGAAGGTCAAGGTGATCAGCGCCGTCGCGTAGGGCAAGTGCAGATCCCACCGCGGCAGCAGGAACAGCAGGAAGATCGCAGTCAGCAGCGTGTTGAACGCTGCAATCCAGAACTGCGCGGCGACGATCTGGCCGAAGGCCTCGCCGAACAAGATGATGCGCTGCCTGAGCAGCTCGGCGAGCGGGCGGCCGGTAGAAGGGTGCTGTGCCACGGCCGCCAATGTGCCGACGATCAGGCCGACGTAGGCGAACAGCAGGCCGCCCAGCCAGGCGCGGCCGGTCAGCGCGAGCATGCCTGCCTGGGCGCGCAGGTAGCCGGCGATGACCCGCTGCACCTCGGCCGTCCCCTCGGGCAGGTAAGCCCCGATGTCGGGCGGCAGCTTGAGCCGCAACTCAAGCACCGTGCGCGCGATGTAGTCGAGCAGTTCCTGGTATTGCTCCGGTGCGTTGAGCACGAACTCGCGCGCTTCCGAGAAGGCCAGTATTCCCAGGCCGATCGGCGCCAGCGACACCAGGGTTGCGGCGACGATGCGCGACCAGGACGATTGCGCGTCCGGCACCTGTTGGCGCGACCTCGCAGGCAGCAGCCGGGCCAGTCCGGTGTCGAGCAAGCGTGCGAGCCGGCGCGTGCCGAGAAAGCCGATGCAGACGCAGAGCAATCCCGGGAGCAGCCCCTGCCACATGATCAGCAGCAGGGCGCCGGCGATGAGCAGGTAGCTCGCCGTGACCAGCTTGCGCGACGGGATAGGTGCGACGATGCTCACGCGGCGGGGCCTTCTCAGGCCACGACCACGGCCGCGCCGGCGCCGAGCGGCGCGATGACGCCGATCTCGTGCACCGTCTCGCCCTCGGTGCGCAGCGTGGCGACGCAGGCCGCCGCCTCGGCGGCGTCGATCACCACCACCATGCCGATGCCGTTGTTGAAGGTGCGGTTCATTTCCAGGTCGTCGATGCCCGCCACCTTCTGCAGCCAGGCGAAGAGCTCGCTTTGCGGCCAACTGCCCTTCTTCAAGTGCGCTGCCGTGCCCTCGGGCAGCACGCGCGGGATGTTCTCCAGCAGCCCGCCTCCCGTGATGTGGGCCAGCGCCTTGATCGGGTGCCTGGCCAATGCGGCCAGCACCGGCTTGACGTAGAGCCGGGTCGGCGCCATCACGGCCTGGCGGAAGGGTTGGCCGTCGAGGGTGGCAGGCAGATCGGCGCCCGCGCGCTCGATCACTTTGCGCACCAGGCTGAAGCCGTTGGAATGCACGCCCGCCGAGGCCAGGCCAAGGACCACGTCGCCCGGCTGGACGTCCCGACCCGTGAGGATCCTGGACTTCTCGACCGCGCCCACCGCGAAGCCGGCCAGGTCGTACTCGCCGGCCGGGTACATGCCGGGCATCTCGGCGGTCTCGCCGCCGATCAGTGCGCAGCCGCTCTGCTCGCAACCGCGGGCGATGCCGCCGACCACTGCCGCGGCCGTGTCCACATCGAGCTTGCCGCACGCGAAGTAGTCGAGGAAGAACAGGGGCTCGGCTCCCTGCACCAGCACGTCGTTGACGCTCATGGCCACCAGATCGATGCCGACGGTGTCGTGCATGTTCCACTCGAAGGCCAGCTTGAGCTTGGTGCCTACCCCGTCAGTGCCGCTCACCAGCACCGGCTCCTTGTAGCGCTTGGGCACCTCGAACAGGGCGCCGAAGCCGCCGATGCCGGCCAGCACGCCTTCCCGCATCGTCTTTCTGGCCAGCGGCTTGATGCGGTCGACCAGCGCGTCGCCAGCATCGATGTCGACGCCTGCATCCTTGTAGCTGAGCGGGGTAAGCGGAGTGGAGTTCATGGGGCGGGCCGGACGAAAAGAAGGGACGGTCGAAGGGAGGAGGAGAATGACGCCGGCAACCGGGGCGGTCGGGCCGATAGAATTCCTCACGATTTTAAGGGCCCCATTGCCCCGCGCCCTCGGCCGGTCGCACAGCGCTTCTGCCTGTCTCATGAATCAACGTACCGCGTCATTTGCGCCATTCCAGCCGCCCCCCGTGGCATCGGCATGAAGCAGCTCGCGCTCGATATCGGCATTGCCTCCGGCCCGACGCTGGCGGGCTTCTTTGCCGGCCCCAACGAACCCGCACTGCGGCACTTGCGGCTTTGGGTCGGCGATGCGCGTTCGAACACGCTCCATTCGCCGGTTCCGACCTACCTCTGGGGCGAGAGCGGCAGCGGCAAGACGCATCTGCTCGAAGCAGTGCGCTGCGCCTTGCGCGAGCAGGGCGCGAGCGTGGGATGGCTGCATGCAGGGCTCTCGGACCCGCCCGACTTCGACGAGCATTGGAGCGCGGTGCTGCTCGACGACGTGCATCTCTATACCGCAGTCCAGCAGCACGCCGCTTTCAACTGGTTCGTCAACGCGCAGAGCCTGCAGCGCGGGGTGGTGGCAGCCGGCGCGGTACCGCCTGCCGACCTGCCGCTGCGCGAGGACCTGCGCACGCGCCTGGGTTGGGGCCATGTGTTCCACTTGCAGGTGCTGAATGAACCGGAGCGGCGCGCGGTGCTGCGCCAGTCCGCCGACAGCCGCGGCGTGATGCTGACCGACGAAGTGCTGGACTACATGCTGCACCGCTTCAGCCGCGATCTGGGCAGCCTGATGGAGCTCCTGCTGCAGCTCGACGGCTATGCCTTGCAGACCCAGCGCGCGATCACGATCCCGCTGATCCGGGCGATGCTCGAAAATGAATGAGGGCGCGTCCCGCGCCGAAGCTTTCCAATGATCAAGAAATTCATCGACAAACTCCTGGGCAAGACCGGCGCCGCCGGCTCCGGCGGCAAGAACCGCTTCGGCAAGCGCCAGGAGGTGCCGGCCTCCGTGCACGGCATCGACCCGCAACTGGTCGACGAGCGCGCCAGGAACGTCGTCACCACGCTGCAGGACGCCGGCTACGAGGCCTACGTGGTCGGCGGCGCGGTGCGCGACCTGCTGCTGGGCCTGCGGCCGAAGGACTTCGACGTGGCCACCAACGCCACCCCGGAGCAGGTCAAGAGCCTGTTCCGGCGTGCCTTCATCATCGGCCGGCGCTTCCGCATCGTGCACGTCGTGTACGGCCGTGGGCGCGAGCACGAGGTGATCGAGGTCTCGACCTTCCGTGCCTACATGGATAGCGCGGGCGCCGAGCAGGTGGCGGGCAACGAGCGCACCAGCAAGGGCGAACTCGCCGGCATGAAGCACGCAGTGGACGCCAGCGGCCGCGTGCTGCGCGACAACGTCTGGGGCCCGCAGGAGGAAGACGCCGCGCGGCGCGACTTCACCATCAACGCTATGTACTACGACCCGGCCAGCCAGATCGTGGTCGACTACCACAACGGCATCAAGGACGCCAAGAAGCTCACGTTGCGCATGATCGGCGACCCGGTCACGCGCTACCGCGAGGACCCGGTCCGCATCATCCGTGCGATCCGCTTCTCGGCCAAGCTGGCCGCACTCGGTTTCTCGCTGGAGCCCAAGACCGGCACGCCGCTGGTCGAATCCAGCAAGCTGCTGGCCGATGTGCCCCAGAGTCGCCTGTTCGACGAGATGCTCAAGCTGCTGCAGACCGGCCATGCAATCGCGACTATGGCGCAGCTGCGCAAGCTGGGGCTGGCGACCGGCATCTACCCGCTGCTCGACGTCATCGTCGAGCGTGCCGACCAGGCCTTCGTCAAGGCCGCGCTGCAGGACACCGACCGCCGTGTCGGCGAAGGCAAGCCCGTGGCGCCGAGCTTTCTGCTGGCATGTGTGTTGTGGGCCGATGTGCGCGACGGCTGGGCGCAACGCGTCGAGGGACGCCATGGCCAGCGCCCGCAGGCCTCCTTCCCGGCCCTGCAAGACGCCATCGACGACGTGTTCAACGCGCGCATCGGGGACGTCTCGGGGCGCGGCAAGCTGGCAGCCGACATGCGCGAGATCTGGATGATGCAGCCGCGCTTCGACAAGCGCAGCGGCGCCACCCCCTACAGCCTGGTCGAGCAGGCGCGCTTTCGTGCGGCCTTCGACTTCATGCGCCTGCGCGCCGACGTTGGCGAGGTGAGCGAGGCGATCGCCGAATGGTGGCAGGAGTTCAGCAGCACTTCCGACGACCTGCGTCGCCAGGACCTGCTCGATCAGGTGCGCGACGAGCAGCACAAGAGAAGCCGGCAGCGCAGCCCGGCGCGCAGCGCGGCACCTGCGACTGCACAGGCGGACGGCGATGCCGAGCAGCCACAGTCGCAGCCGCCCGAGGGCGAGCTCGCGCCAGCCGCACCACGCAAGCGCCGCCGCCGGCGCAAGCCGCGCACCGGCGGCGAGGCCGGCAGCAGCATCTCGGCCGAATGACGTGAGCGCAACGCCCGCCTACGTCGCCATCGGCGCCAATCTCGGCGACTCGCAGGCAACAGTGAGGCGGGCGATGGACCACCTCGCTGCCCTGCCGGGCACGCGGCTCGTCGCGCGCTCGTCTCTCTATCGCAGCGCGCCCTTCGAGGCCCAGGGGCCCGATTTCATCAACGCCGTGGTCGAGCTGCGCACCGGCCTGGCGCCGCTGGCCCTGCTGGCCGAACTGCAGCGACTCGAAGCCGACGCGGGCCGCGAGCGGCCTTACCGTAACGCACCGCGTACCCTCGACCTCGATCTTCTGCGGCACGGCGACACCACGATGCGAAGCGCTGTGCTGACGCTGCCGCATCCGCGCCTGGGCGAGCGCGCCTTCGTGCTCCTGCCGCTCGCCGAGATTGCGCCGGCCCTGGTCTCGGCAGCCCAGCTGGAGCGGGTGGCCGGCCAGCGCATCGAGCGGCTCTGAGCCCGTCCCGGCGAGGCTTGCCCATTACACTTGCCAGGTTTTTTCATGATGGCGTCACGGGTGGGTGATAGCCGAGAACCCAGGAGATCGCCATGTTTGGCAAGCTGCTGCCCCGTGAGGGGAATTTCTTCGAGATGTTCAATCAGCATGCCGATCGCATCGTCGAAGCCGCGCGTGCCTTCGAGCAACTGGTGGGCAACTACAACGACCTGCACTTGCGCGAGCAGTACAACCGCGACGTGGACAATGCCGAACGTGCCGCCGACCGAGTGACGCATGACGTCAACAGGCTCATTCACAAGACTTTCATCACACCCATCGACCGCGAGCAGATCCACAAGCTGATCAACACGATGGACGATGTGGCCGACCTGATCCAGGACTCGGCCGAAACCATGGCGCTGTACGACGTGCGCCACATGACCGATGAGATCACCCGCCTCACCGCCCTGAGCACGAAATGCTGCGAACGGGTGAAGGATGCTGTCAAGCTCCTCGGCAGGGTGAGCGAGCCGGCGACGGCCGAAGCCGCGCTCAAGACCTGCGAGGAGATCGACCGCCTCGAATCCGACGCCGACCGCGTGCTGCGCAGCGCCATGAGCAAGCTGTTTCGCGAGGAGCCGGATGTGCGCGAGGTCATCAAGCTGAAGGCGATCTACGAACTGCTCGAGCGGATCACCGACAAGTGCGAGGACGTGGCCAATGTGATCGAGGGCATCGTCCTCGAGAACTCCTGAGCGCGGCGCCGAATGGAATCGGTCCAGGTCGCCCTCTGGGTGGTGGTGCTGCTGGTCGTGCTGGCCATCGCATTCGACTTCATGAACGGCTTCCACGACGCGGCGAACTCGATTGCCACGGTCGTGTCCACCGGCGTGCTCAAGCCCGGGCACGCGGTGGTGTTCGCCGCCTTCTTCAACCTGGTCGCGGTCTTCGTCTTCCACCTCAGCGTGGCGGCGACCGTCGGGAAGGGCATCGTGCAACCCGGGGTGGTCGACGTGCACGTGGTCTTCGGGGCGCTGATGGGCGCCATCAGCTGGAATTTCGTCACCTGGTACTACGGCATTCCCAGCAGCTCCTCGCATGCGCTGATCGGCGGCATCGTCGGCGCGGTGATGTCGAAGGCGGGTGCCGGCTCGCTCGTCGCGGCCGGAATCTGGAAGACGGTCGCTTTCATCTTCGTGTCGCCGTTGCTGGGATTCCTGCTCGGCTCGATGATGATGGTGCTCGTCGCCTGGCTCTTCCGCCGCTCGACGCCATCGCGCGTGGACCGGTGGTTTCGTACGCTGCAACTGGTCTCGGCCGGCGCATACAGCCTGGGTCACGGCGGCAACGATGCGCAGAAGACCATCGGCATCATCTGGATGCTTCTGATCGCAACCGGCCACGCGGCCGCCAACGCTGACGCGCCCCCGGCCTGGACCATTGCTACCTGTTACGCGGCGATTGCGCTGGGCACCATGTTCGGCGGCTGGCGCATCGTCAAGACCATGGGCCAGAAGATCACGAAGCTGAAACCAGTGGGCGGCTTCTGCGCCGAGACGGGCGGGGCGCTGACGCTGTTCCTCGCCACGGCGCTGGGTATCCCCGTGTCAACCACGCACACCATCACCGGTGCGATCGTCGGCGTGGGCTCGACGCAGCGCGCCAGCGCGGTGCGCTGGGGCGTGGCCGGCAATATCGTCTGGGCCTGGATCTTCACGATCCCGGCGTCAGCCTTCGTGGCAGCCGTCGCCTACTGGATCGGCTTGCAGATTTTCTGATTGCGCCTACTGTGAGATCCGGCGCCCCTCTTCGATCTGGTGCTCGAAGAAGCGCTGGAAGCTGAAGGCGATGCTGGCCATCAGGATGGTGCTGCCGAAGAACAAGGCCAGGACGACGGCGCCGATGGTGAGCCAATTGCTGCGTCCGGGCATGGCATCCGGCGCGGCTCCGGCGTTGTAGCGCGCATTCCATTTCTCCGGCGCCATCAATCCGTACACGATCGCAGTGAGGGCGCAGCCCGCGATCGTAAAGCCCAGCAGCGGTAACAGAAGCCAGCTCCAGGCGTCGTCCACCCCGTAGAAGCGGACGCGCTCGATGCCGTAAAGCCCGAGGGCGGTCGGGATGGGGAGCAGCCAGCCGAGCGTGCTACCGAAGCCACGCAGGTAGAAGCAGTGCAGGCCCAGCGGTCCGCCGAGGAAGGCGAGCCAGGCGGCCACGGTCTTGTTCTTCATTCGGGACTCGTCGCGCTGCCTTGGCCCAGCACCTTGTCCATCAAGACCACATCGCGCCACTGGCCGAACTTCCAGCCGCAGTCCTTCAGCACGCCCACGTGCTCAAAGCCCAACGTGCGGTGCACGCCGATCGAGCCGGCGTTGGCCGAGTCGCCGATGACAGCGATCAGCTTGCGCACGCCAGCGGATTCGGCGGCCTCGATCAATGCAGCAAGTAGCCTGGCGCCGAGCCCCTGGCCGCGCGCGGCCTCGGCCAGGTAGATCGAGTCCTCGGCGGAGAAGCGATAGGCGGGGCGCGGCTTGAACCAGTTGCAGTAGGCAAAGCCCAGCAGTTCGCCGTCGCGCTCGGCCACCAGGTAGGGAAGGTTCCTGTCCAGCACGTCGGCTCGCCGTGCCGCCATGTCGGCGGCCGTGGGCGGCTCGGTCTCGAAGGTGCCGGTGCCGTGCAGCACGTGGTGCGCGTAGATGGCTGTGATCGCCGCAATGTCTTGGTCGAGGCTGGGGCGGATAGCGGTCATTCGGAAGGCCCGGCACAGGCCGGGAAAGGTGGGGAATATCACTCGGGCTATAATCGCGGGCTTTTCAGCGTGCGCTGGCCGGGTGGCTATGTCGCGTGTCTCGACGCTGAAAGAACTCCGTGGGCGAACCGTTTCAGTGTTCGTTGCACCACCCGAAGGATAAATCATGGTCGTGATCCGACTCTCCCGCGGCGGCTCCAAAGGTCGTCCGTTCTTCAACATCGTCGTGTCGGACAAGCGCGTGCGCCGCGATGGCCGATTCATCGAGCGCCTGGGCTTCTACAACCCCACGGCCAAGGACAACGAGGAAGGCATCCGCATCGCGCAGGATCGCCTGGCCTATTGGCAGGGTGTCGGCGCGCAGGCCTCCCCAACGGTCACCCGCCTGATCAAGCAAGCCGCCGCCGCGGCACCCAAGGCGGCCGCCTAAGCCGCCCGCTCCGGCGATGCTGCCCACGCTCGAAGCCGCCGAACTGCCGGCGGATGCAATCGAAGTGGCGCGCATCGCCGATGCATGGGGTATCAAGGGCTGGTTCAAGGTCCTGCCCCACAGCGCCAAGCCTGAGGCGCTTTTCTCCTCCAAGCGTTGGTTCCTGCAGCCGCCTGGCAAGACCACCGGCGCATTCCGGTTGGCCATCCGCGAGGCCAAGGAACATTCCGACTGCATCGTCGCCTCCTCCGAGGATGTGCCCGACCGCAACGCGGCCGAGGCGCTGCGCGGCGCGCGCGTGTTCGTGGCACGCTCGAGCTTTCCCACGGCCGCGGAAGACGAGTACTACTGGGTCGATCTGATCGGCCTTTCCGTGGTGAACCGGGAGGGCGCCGCGCTCGGCACGGTTCGCGAGATGCTCGCCAGCGGCCCGCAGACCACGCTGGTGCTGGAGGCCCTGGAGGGCGGCAAGCCGGTTGAGCGGATGATTCCCTTCGTCTCGGCCTTCGTCGACAGGGTGGACCTGGCGGGCCGGCTGATTACGGTCGACTGGCAGCCCGACTACTAGGAAAGCCGAGCCGCACCGACTCCGGCGCCCCCATGCGCTTCGACGTCATCACTCTGTTCCCCGAGCTGTTCGCGCCCTTCCTCGCGACCGGCGTGACGCGGCGTGCCTTCGAGACCGGACAGGTCGAGGTTGTGCTGTGGAGCCCGCGCGATTTCGCCGAGGGCAACTACCGCCGCGTGGACGACCGGCCGTTCGGCGGCGGGCCCGGCATGGTCATGATGGCCGAGCCGTTGTCGGCTTGCCTGGATGCCGCACTCGCCGCGCGCGGGGGCGAGGCGCCTGTCGTCATGTTCTCGCCGACCGGAGAAGTCCTGCAGCACCGGGCCGTCGAGCACTGGGCTGCGGGCGAGGGTGCGGTCCTGGTATGCGGCCGCTATGAAGGCATAGACCAGCGGTTCATCGACGCCCGGGTGACGCATCAGCTCAGCCTGGGCGACTTCGTGCTCTCGGGCGGCGAGATTCCTGCCATGGCCCTGCTGGACGCGGTAGCGCGGCTGCAGCCCGGGGTGTTGGGCGACGAGGCGAGCCACATCCAGGACAGCTTCAACCCGGCACTGGATGGCTTGCTCGACTGTCCCCACTACACCCGCCCCGAGCAATGGAAAGGGCAAGGGGTGCCGTCGGTTCTGCTCTCGGGACACCATGAGCAGATCGAGCGTTGGCGCCGCGACCAGCGACTCGCGATCACGCTGCAGAAGCGTCCGGAGTTGATCGATGCGGCGCGCGCGTCGGGCCGCCTGAATGCGGCGGACGAGAAGGCGCTTGGGAAAAAGCTATAATCTTGGGCTCCCCGATCCTCTGCCGGCCGCGTCGGCCCAGGCCCTCAGCCTGCAAGACGCCCCTTGTGTAGCGCGTGCACGATCGAATTCAGGAAAGCCATGAACCTCATCCAGATCCTCGAGCAGGAAGAAATTGCCCGGCTCGGCAAGAAGATTCCCGATTTCATGCCTGGCGACACAGTCATTGTCAGCGTCAACGTCGTCGAAGGCAGCCGCAAGCGCGTCCAGGCCTACGAAGGCGTCGTGATCGCCAAGCGCAATCGTGGCCTCAACAGCGGCTTCACAGTGCGCAAGATCTCCAGCGGTGAAGGCGTCGAGCGTACTTTCCAGACGTACAGCCCGCTGATCGCCGGCATCGAAGTCAAGCGCCGCGGCGATGTGCGCCGCGCCAAGCTGTACTACCTGCGCGAGCGCAGCGGCCGTTCGGCACGCATCAAGGAAAAGCTGCCCGGCAAGTCCTCCGCAGCAGCAGCTCAGTAAAGAGTGCCTCTTGCCTGCAAAAAGCCGCCACTCTGGGCGGCTTTTTTGCGTTGTTGCCCTGAAGAAACGAAGCGATCGTGATTTTTGTCGTGGCGCCGCTTGTCCCCACGGCGCCGTTTAGCGTTTTACTCTCCAGGTCCCGACTTGACCGCTCCGCCACCCGCCATGCCCACCGCCCCCGCCGAAGAGACCGTCAACGCCGTTTTGCCTTCGGCACTGCGTTCCTTCGATCCGCGCCAGGTGCCGGTGGTCGGCGTCGACACCACGCTTGCCGCTGTTCCGCACACGCGTTTCGATGCGCAAGCGCTGCGTGCTCGCTTCGCCGCCCCGCCTGCCTGGGCGCCCGAACTGCGGAGCGAGCCGCGCCTGACGAGCCGCTTGCCGGCCGCAGCCGCAGTGCTGGTGCCGATCGTGCTGCGCGAGGTGCCCACCGTGCTCCTCACCGAGCGGACCGCCAACCTGTCCACCCATTCGGGCCAAGTGGCCTTTCCCGGCGGGCGGGTCGACCCTGAGGATGCCAACGTCGCGGCCGCCGCCCTTCGCGAAGCATGGGAAGAGGTTGGCCTCTCGGCCGAGTACATCGAGGTACTGGGGACGCTACCCACCTACACGACGGTCACCTCCTTTGTGGTGACGCCGGTGGTCGGTCTCGTGCACCCGGACTTCGAGCTGACCCTCAATCCCTTTGAGGTCGCGCAGGCCTTCGAGGTCCCGCTCGCCTACCTGATGAACCCGGCGAACCACCGCCGCCACGCCCTGGTCGACGACGAGCTCCAGTCGCGCGAATGGTTCTCGATGCCCTACCAAGATGGTGCGCACGAGCGCTATGTCTGGGGTGCGACGGCCGGCATGCTGCGCAACCTCTACCGCTTCCTCTCGGCCTGACGGCACGATGCCGGCGCCTGGCGCGACGCCGGGGACCACTCGCTATCATCGACGAATGAGCTTCTTTGCGATCTTGTGCGCCTTGCTGATCGAGCAGGTGCGGCCGCTCGCATATCACAACCCGGTGTATGGCGGCGTCCTGGCATGGACGCGTTGGACCAGCCGCAACTTCGACGCCGGCAAGCCGCATCACGGCTGGGTCGCCTGGGCGCTCGCGGTGCTGGTGCCCACGGCGCTTGCGCTGGGCGTGCACTGGCTGCTGGCGCTCACGCTCGGCCTGCCCTTCGCCGTGCTGTGGAGCGTGGCGGTGCTCTACGTCACGCTCGGATTCAGGCAGTTCAGCCACCACTTCACCGGCATTCGCGACGCCCTCGACGTGGGCGACGAGGCATTGGCCCGCTCACTGCTGGCTCACTGGCAGCGCGTGGATGCGGCGGACCTGCCCCGCAGCGAGATCGTGCGCCATGTGATCGAGCATTCCGTGATCGCGGCGCACCGCCATGTGTTCGGCGTCCTGGCTTGGTTCTCGATCCTTGCCGCGTTCGGGCTGGGGCCGGCCGGGGCGGTGTTCTACCGCATGAGCGAGTTCGTCGCGCGCTACTGGGCGCACAAGAACAACGCCTCGGTCCAACCCTCCAGCATCTGGGTCCAGCAAGCGGCCGACCATGCTTGGGCGCTGATCGACTGGCTGCCTGCCCGCATCACGGCCATCGGCTTCGCCGTGGTCGGCAGCTTCGAGGAGGCGATCGACTGCTGGCGCAATGACGCCCGCCGCTTTCCCAACGAGAACGACGGTGTGATCCTGGCCGCGACCTCGGGTGCGGTCAATGTGCGACTCGGCGGTGGCGTGCTCAGCTCGGTGCCGCTGCCTGATCCGCTGTCGCGGGCGCAGGCGGGCGACACGCTCGCTGGCGCGCGCGACCTGGACAGCGGCAGCACCCCGGGGCGCGAGCCCGAGCCTGCGCATCTGCGCAGCGTGGTGGGCCTGGTCTGGCGCTCGGTCGTCATGTGGATGGTGCTGCTGGCGCTGCTCACGCTGGCGCGCCTGTTGGGTTGAGCCCATCGGATCGATCCCCTTGAACACCACGCCCAGCTTCTGGAGCCCGCGCGTCGCGGCCCTCGAGCCCTATGTGCCGGGCGAGCAGCCGAGCATCGCGAAGCTGGTCAAGCTCAACACCAACGAGAACGCCTTCGGGCCTTCGCCCCATGTGCTCGAAGCCATCGAGGCTGCGGCTTCCGAGGGGCTCGAGCGCTATCCCGACCCTGAATCGGTGGCGCTGCGCGAAGCCGTTGCCGCACGCCATGGACTGGATAGCTCGCAGGTCTTCGCTGGCAATGGGTCCGACGAGGTGCTGGCCCACGCCTTCTTCGCCTTCTTCCAGCAGGCCGAGCCACTGTTGATCCCGGACGTCACCTACAGCTTCTATCGCGTCTATGCGCAGCTGTACGGCATTGCTTGCGAGCTGCAGCCGGTGGACGCCGGGCTGCGCATCGATGTTCCCGCAATGGCCGCGCGCGCCGCAGCCGGCTGTGGCGGCATCGTGATCGCCAATCCCAATGCGCCGACGGGCACTGGCCTGCCGCTCGGCAGCATTCAACGCCTGCTCGAAGCGTGCCCGCGGCGCGTGGTGCTGGTGGATGAGGCCTACGTGGATTTCGGCGGCGAGAGCGCGCTGCCGCTGATCGAGCGGCATCCGAATCTGCTGGTGGTGCAGACCCTGTCCAAGTCGCGGTCGCTCGCCGGGTTGCGCGTAGGTTTTGCCTGCGCACAGGCGCATTTGATCGAGGCGCTGCAGCGGGTCAAGAACAGTTTCAACTCCTACCCGATCGATCGCCTCGCAAGTGCAGGCGCTATCGCAGCGCTCGCGGATGAGGACTGGTTCGCCCATACGCGGCATCAGGTCATGGACATCCGCGAGGGCTTGACCCTGCAACTCGAAGACCTTGGCTTCGAGGTCCTGCCCTCGCAGGCCAATTTCCTGTTCTTGCGTCACCCCGCGCACGATGCCGCGGCACTGGCATCGGCGCTGCGAGCGCATGCGGTGCTGGTGCGGCATTTCGACCAGCCGCGCATCGCGCAGTACCTGCGCATCAGCATCGGCACGCGCGAGCAGTGCAGCGCGCTGGTCGACGCGCTCACCGACATTCTGGGCTGAAGCCGGGCAGGGCGCTCAGGCCTTGCGAGCGATGCCTGAGAGCATCTCGATGTACTGGCCGACGAGGCGTCTGGGTGCGAAGCTCCCGGCGCGCTCACGTGCCTTCGCCGCCTGTGTGGCGCGCAGGGCCGGATCGTCCAGCACGCGCTGCATCTGGGCGGCCAGGGCTTCGTCGTCACCATTCGGAAAAGTCAGCCCGGCATCGCCCACGCATTCGGCCAGTCCGCCCTGGGCCGACACGATGAGGCTCTTGCCCGCGGCCAGCAGTTCCACTGCGACGCCCCCCATGGGCTCGTACCACACCGAGGGGATCACGCCGATCATGCCCTTCGCCACCCAGTCGACCAGGCCCTCCCCGGATTGCGCGCCGACGAAGCGCACCGAGGACCCGATGCCCAGCTCTGCGACCAGACGCTCGATCTGTGCTCGTGCGCTGCCGTCCCCGATCAGCAGCAGGCGCGGTTGGCCGGGGTGGCGCTCATGCACCTTCGCGAAGGCGCGGACCAGGACGTCCACGCCTTTCTCCTGCACCAGCCTGCCCATGTAGAAGAACTCGTACTCGGCTTCCTTGCGGTCCGCTGCGCGGAATCGCTCGATTGGAAAAGGGTTGTAGATCTGCACCTGCCGTGGCAGCGGCAAGGCTTGGTTCATCCATTCGGTGATGGCGACGTTGCGCGTCACGCCGAACTTGGCGACGGCGCGGCGCAGCAGGAGCTTCAGGCCCTCCTTCAAGCCGTTTGCGTAGCCGCTGCGGCGCACATGAAAGAGAAAGGAAGCGAAAGGGGACAGCGGCGCCGGCTTGCCGTCGACCCAACCCGCGCCGTCGATGCAGCTAGCCTGATAGCCCACATGCACCCAGACGAAGGGCTTGCGGTAAAGCAGAACCCAGGGCTGCAGCGCCATGGTAGCGCCGTTGAACAGCACCACGTCGGCCCAGCGCAGAAGCTCCCGTACATGCCGGCTCGAGGGCTGGCGGATCACCTCGAAAGGAAAGACCTCGACCTCCTGACTCGCCGTCTGCGTGACGACCCTGCACTCGACCCCGCGGGCCACGAAGCCTTCGACCAGTGCCCGCGACACGGTCTCGACACCGCCGACCGAAGGATGGAAGACATGGGAGTACAGCAGCACTTTCATCGGTGGCGAGGCTGGCTCAATTCGGCGAACAGCTCGCCATAAATACGGTAGCGCGAGGGGCTGATCGAGCCCGGGTGGCCCGGCGAGGTCACGTGCGGGATCACGCCGCAGCCCGGCTCGTGCAGGTGCGTGCAGTTGTAGAACTTGCACTCGCCGGCGTGCTCGGCGATGTCGGGCATCAGCGACGCGAGCTGCATCGGCTCGATGTGGTTCAGACCGAATTCCTGGAAGCCCGGTGAATCGATCAGCGCCGTGCTGCGCGCCTCGTCCACCCAGTACCAGGTGGTGCTGGTGGTGGTGTGCTTGCCCGAATTCAGCGCCTGCGAGATCTCTGCCGTCGTAGCGCGCGCGCTGGGCACCAGCAGGTTGGTCAGCGTGCTCTTGCCTACGCCGGAGGGGCCGAGCACCAGCGTGGTCTTGCCCGCCAGCAGCTTCATCAGGGTGGCGCGATCCACTTCGGGCGAGGCCTTGAGCGACAGCGGCAGCACGCCGTGGTGCATGCGGCGATAGGGCGCCAGCCGCTCCCAGGCCCGCTCGAAAGGCGCCACGACGTCGCTCTTGTTGAGCGCGATGATGGAGGCGATGCGCTCGGCTGCCGCCGCGATCAGCGAGCGCGCCAGCTGCGTTTCCGAAAACTCGGGCTCGGCCGCGATCAGGATCAGCACCTGGTCGAGGTTGGCTGCGAAGGACTTGGTGCGGATCTCGTCCTGCCGGTAGAACAGGTTCCTGCGCGCCTGCACCTCCTCGATGGTGCCTTCGTCCTCGCTTGCCTGCCAGCGCACCCGGTCGCCGACCAGGGCCTGGCTCTTCTTGCCGCGCGGATGGCAGATGACGCGCTCGCCCTCCGGCGTCTCGACCACGCAATGGCGGCCGTGACTCGCGATGACGAGGCCGTCGCGCCGCGCCATGTGCCCGTCGGAATCGCCGCGCGGCCGGGGGCGCGCGAGCTTAGCCAAGAGTGCGGTCCATCGGCTCAGGCGGCCAGCAGCGCATCCGCCTGCGCTGCGCAGTCGAAGTCCGTGGCAGAGAGGCCAGCCACGTCGTGCGTGTTGAAGCGCACCACGCATCGGTTGTAGTGCACCGAGAGGTCGGGATGGTGGTCCTGTTTGTGCGCGACAAGCGCAAGCGCGTTCACGAAGGCGATTGTCTCGAAGTAGTTCGCGAAGCTGAAGGTCTTCTCGATCGCGACATCGGCACCATCGCCGGTGAGCTTCCATCCGTCCACCCGAGCGAGGTGGGACACGATCTCCGTCGCGCTCAGCGCTCGCCGCGCCTTCGTCTTCCAGTCGATGGGTTTCAACATGCTGCTCATGATCGTCTCTTCCCAGGGTCAGGCCGCCATCCGCGCGAGGCGCTCGGACGCGGGCGGGTGCGAGTAGTAGAACTTGACGAACACCGGATCCGGCGTGAGCGTCGAGGCGTTGTCCTGATAGAGCTTGAGCAGCGCCCGCGACAGGTCGGCCCGGCTGGCTTGGGCCATCGCATAGGCATCGGCCTCGAACTCGTGCCGGCGCGAGATCAGAGCTGGCAGCGGTGCGACGAAAAAGCCGAACACCGGCACGGCAAGCATGAACAGCAGAATCGCCAGCGCATCGTTGGGTGCGGCCATGTTGGGCTGCACGCCCAGCCCGGTGTAGAACCACGCAAGCCCGGAGAGCCAGCCCAGAAGCGCGAAGCCGGCCAGGCTCAGCGCGAACATCGCGGCGATGCGCTTGAGCACATGCCGGTGCTTGAAGTGCCCCAGCTCGTGCGCGAGCACCGCCTCGACCTCGCCTGCATCGAGCTGGCGTAGCAGCGTGTCGTAGAAGACCACGCGCTTGCTGGCGCCGAAACCGGTGAAGTACGCGTTGGCATGCGCGCTGCGCCTGCTGCCGTCCATCACGAACAGACCCTTGGCCGCGAAGCCGCAGCGCTGCATCAGCGCAGTGACGCGGGCCTTGAGCGTGGCATCGTCCAGCGGCTGGAACTTGTTGAAGAGCGGCGCGATGAACGTCGGGTAGACCAACATCAGCAGGAGGTTGAAACCCATCCACGCGCCCCAGCCCCAGAGCCACCACAAGCGGCCAGCCGCCCCCATCAACCAGAGGATCAATGCCGCGATCGGCAGGCCGATCAGTGCGCCCAGCAGCAGCGCCTTGAAGCCGTCGGCCAGCCAGAGTTGCCAGGTCATCTTGTTGAAGCCGAAGCGCTCCTCCAGCCGGAAGGTCTGCCACAAGGTGAAAGGCAGCTCGAGCAGCCCGCCGATAAGGGCAAAGGCGGCGAGCAGCGCGAGCTGCTGCCACATACCGCCGCCCAGCGCGTCGAGGAGCAGCTCGTTGAGCAGGTTGAGCCCGCCCAACAGCGTCCAGCCCAGCAGCACCATCGCGCCCCAGACCATCTCGAGCAAGCCGAAGCGGGTCTTTGCGATCGTGTAGTCGGCCGCCTTCTGGTGCGCGGCAAGCGTGATGGCCTGCGCGAAGGCAGCCGGCACTGCGTCGCGGTGGCTTGCCACGTGTCGGATCTGCCGCGTGGCCAGCCAGAATTTCACGATCAGGCCCGCGACCAGCGCGAGTGCGAAGGCGAGGGTGAGCAACAGCGAAGCGGGCAGGGGAGCAACCATGGCGCAGCGAGTTTAGCCCGCAGGCATGCCCACTCGGGCTCAAGGTCATCGACGACAATCGGCGGATGCCCGATTCCATCGCCACGACCGCAGCCGCGCCCGCCACCACACTCAAGAAGAGTGACCAGAACCTCGTCTGGCTGGATTGCGAAATGAGCGGTCTGGACCCCGAGAAGGAACGCTTGCTCGAGATCGCAGTGGTCGTGACCGGCCCCGACCTCACCCCCCGCATCGACGGCCCGGTACTCGTGATCCACCAGAACGACGCGGTACTCGACGGCATGGACTCCTGGAACAAAGGTACGCACGGTCGCAGCGGGCTGATCGACAAGGTCAAGGCTTCCACGCTGGACGAGGCGGCGGCCGAGCTGCAGCTGCTCGAATTCGTGGCGCGCTACATCCCGAAGCACGGCTCGCCCATGTGCGGCAACACCATCGGTCAGGACCGTCGCTTCCTGGTCAGGTTCATGCCCAGGCTGGAGGCGTATTTCCACTACCGCAACCTGGACGTCAGCACGCTCAAGGAGCTCGCCAAGCGCTGGAAGCCAGCCGCCTACAACGCCTTCAAGAAGCAGCAGGCCCATACCGCGCTGGCCGACGTGCACGAGTCGATCGAGGAGCTGGCGCACTACCGCGATACCTTCCTGCGTCTGCAGGATTAGGTGAAAACTTCAGAGCCATGCGATAATCGATAGCTTCGCTTTCGGGCAGTCCTTTCAAAGAAGGTGCCCAGAGCGCTTCTTGCATCTCCCTATCTTGCACACCGCGCCCACATGAATGGGCCGCAGCCTCGGCGAAAGCCTAGGCTGATATGTCGTTGGATGGTTGATGTTTTCGCCACCCGACGGGGTGCCGCTCACGGCGGTGCCCGCACTTGGATTTTTCAATGACCGACGCTTTTGAAGCGCAGGGCGACTTCGCGCCTGTGCAATCCGATGACTTCGCTGCTGTTCGCGGCGAATCGCCTTCCGTTCCCCACACCGAGGCTTCCGAAGTGCTCGAGGCACTCGACGCCGTCGCACCTGCCGAGCCGGCGCAGCCCAACGGCTTCGTCCAAATGGGCTTGGCGAGCGAACTGATCGCTGCTGTCCAAGACCTTGGCTTCACCCAGCCCACTGCCGTGCAGGCGCAGGCGATTCCCCGCGCCATGGGCGCCAGCGGCGGAGCCGACGGTGCAGCCCGCTTCGTCGACCTGATGGTCTCCAGCCAGACCGGCAGCGGCAAGACCGCCGCTTTCCTGCTGCCTGTGCTGCACACCCTGCTGCAGCGCCAGGCCGAAGCCGCTGCCGCGGCCAAGGCCGAGCACCAGCGCCAAGCCGCTGAGGCCGCCGCCCGCGGCGAAGCGCAGCCCAAGAAGAGCAAGCGCAAGGACCCGACCAACCCACGCCACTTCAAGGCCGCCACCCCCGGCGCGTTGATCCTGTGCCCCACGCGCGAGCTGGCCCAGCAGGTCGCGCACGACGCGATCGACCTGGTGAAGCACTGCCGCGGCCTGCGTATCGCCAATGTGGTGGGCGGCATGCCCTATCAGTTGCAGATCGCCCGGCTGCAGAACGCCGACCTCGTGGTCGCCACGCCCGGCCGGCTGCTGGACCTGCAGCGCTCGATGCAGATCAAGCTCGACCAAGTCAAGTTCCTGGTGGTCGACGAGGCCGACCGGATGCTCGACCTCGGCTTTGCCGACGACCTGGCCGAGATCAACCAGCTCACCATCGAGCGCCAGCAGACCATGATGTTCAGCGCCACTTTCGCGCCGCGCATCCAGCAACTGGCACAGCGCGTGATGCGCGAGCCGCAGCGCGTGACCATCGATAACCCCCAGGAGAAGCACGCCAACATCAAGCAGGTGCTGTTCTGGAGCGACAACGCCCAGCACAAGCGCAAGCTGCTCGACCATTGGCTGCGCGACACCAGCATCAACCAGGCCATCGTCTTCTGCAGCACGCAGGTGGAATGCGACGGCCTCGCTGCTGACCTGCAACAGGGCGGCTTCAGCGCAGTGGCGCTGCACGGTGCGCTGAGCCAGGGCCTGCGCAACCGCCGGCTGATGGCGCTGCGCCAGGGTCAGGTGCAGATCCTGGTGGCCACCGACGTGGCCGCGCGCGGCATCGACGTGCCGACCATCACCCACGTCTTCAACTTCGGCCTGCCGATGAAGGCGGAGGACTACACGCACCGTATCGGCCGCACCGGCCGGGCCGGACGCGACGGCCTGGCCGTGACCTTTGCCGAGTTCCGCGATCGCCGCAAGATCTTCGACATCGAGGCCTACAGCCGCCAGCCCTTCACGGCCGAGGTGATCCCCGGCCTGGAGCCGCAGCAGCGCTTCCCGCAGGGCCGTCCGCAGGGAGACTTCGGCGGCGGCCGCGGTCGCGAGAACCGCGAAAACCATTCGCGCGACCGCAAGTTCGGCGGCCCGCGCGCCGGCTATGCCAATGCCAGCGGCTTCAACGACCGCGGCCCGGCGCCGCGCGGCCACGCGCCTTCACGCGGCTTCCAGGGCCAGGGCCCGGGCCAAGCGCAGGGGAGGGGCCGTGACGAGGCCGGTAGCTACGGCCGCAAGCCCGGCTGGGGCGACAGCGCGCCGCGCGCCAGCGCTGGCGCTGGCGCTGGTGGCCCTCGCGGACACGGCGGCGCGCATGGGGGCGCCAAGGCCTTCGTGCCGCGCGAAGGGCAGCGCCGCGCCTTCAAGCCGACCCGTTGAAGCGTCGATCTCTCTGCAAAGCCCGCCTTCCCCGAGGCGGGCTTTTTTGCGTCCGCGAAGCCCAGGCCTCCATGTGGAGCCCGGGCGCGAGGGGTTTTGTCCCACTCGTGGAGGCGACCCGCCGCGTCGGGCGACAATGGCGCACGGGACGGCCTCGCGCCCGCTCCCGTCCGAATCCGGCATCAACATCCCCCCCTGAAAGAACCCAAGGACCGACATGAGCACATCGACCTACGTTGACACCCGCCTGCTGATCAATGGCGAATGGTGCGACGCCGCGAGCGGCAAGACCCTGGACGTCGTCAACCCGGCCACCGGCAAGTCCATCGGCAAGGTCGCGCACGCCGGCATCGCCGACCTGGACCGCGCGCTGGAGGCCGCGCAGCGTGGCTTCCAGGCCTGGCGAAAGATCCCCGCCAACGAACGCGCGGCCACCATGCGCAAGGCCGCCGGTCTGCTGCGCGAGCGCGCACCCGAGATCGCCCGCCTGCTGACGCTGGAGCAGGGCAAGCCCTTCGCAGAGGCGCGCGTCGAGGTGCTCGCAGGCGCCGACATCATCGAATGGTTCGCCGACGAAGGCCGCCGCGTCTACGGGCGCATCGTGCCTTCGCGCAATCTGGCGGCGCAGCAACTGGTGATCAAGGAGCCGGTCGGCCCAGTGGCCGCCTTCACGCCCTGGAACTTCCCGATCAACCAGGTCGTGCGCAAGCTGGGTGCCGCGCTGGCCACCGGCTGCTCCTTCCTGGCGAAGGCGCCCGAAGAGACACCAGCCTCGCCCGCGGCCCTGCTGCAGGCCTTCGTCGACGCCGGTGTGCCGCCCGGCACGGTGGGCCTGGTGTTCGGCAACCCCGCCGAGATCTCCAGCTACCTGATCGCGCATCCGATCATCCGCAAGGTCACCTTCACGGGCTCCACCCCGGTGGGCAAGCAGCTCGCCGCCCTGGCCGGCCAGCACATGAAGCGCGCCACGATGGAACTGGGCGGCCACGCGCCGGTGATCGTCGCCGACGATGCCGACGTTGCCCTTGCCGTCAAGGCCGCGGGCGGCGCCAAGTTCCGCAACGCGGGGCAGGTGTGCATCTCGCCGACGCGCTTCCTGGTGCACAACAGCATCAAGGCCGAATTCGCGCAAGCGCTGGTCAAACATGCCGAAGGCCTCAAGCTGGGCGACGGCCTGACCGAGGGCACGACCCTCGGGCCGCTGGCCAATGCACGCCGCCTCACGGCCATGGCCCAGGTCCTGGACGATGCACGGAGCAAGGGCGCGAAAGTCGCGACCGGCGGCGAGCGCATCGGCTCGGTCGGCAACTTCTTCGCCCCCACCGTGCTGACTGACGTGCCCCTCGAAGCCGACGTGTTCAACAACGAGCCCTTCGGGCCGGTCGCCGCCATCCGCGGCTTCGACGCGCTCGAGGAAGCCATTGCCGAGGCCAACCGCCTGCCATTCGGCCTGGCGGGCTATGCCTTCACGCGCTCGTTCAAGAACACGCACCTGCTGTCGCAGCAGCTCGAAGTCGGCATGCTGTGGATCAACCAGCCGGCCGCGCCTTCGCCGGAAATGCCCTTCGGCGGCGTCAAGGACTCGGGCTACGGTTCCGAGGGCGGGCCGGAGGCGATGGAGGCCTATCTCAACACCAAGGCCGTGTCGATCATGGCGGCCTGAGGCCGGCTGCGGCCGGACGGAAGACGCGGGCGCATCGCCCGCGTTTTTTTTTACTGCGCGCTGGTGCGCCTGTGAAAGTCCGTCCGAAACCACCTCCAAAGAAAAAAGCCCGCCATCTTCGGATGGCGGGCTTTTCAGCGTTGGTGCGGTAATTTTGGTGGGCCCTGAGTGACTCGAACACTCGACCTACGGATTAAGAGTCCGCTGCTCTACCAACTGAGCTAAGAGCCCCTGATCGACATTGCTGTCATTCAGGCAATCCAAAGATTATAGCAACAATGAATGCGTCCTCGTCTCACGCGCGCTCGAAGATGCAGGCGATGCCCTGGCCGCCGCCGATGCACATGGTCACCAGCGCATAGCGGCCCTGGATGCGCTCCAGCTCGTAGAGCGCCTTGACGGTAATCAGCGCGCCGGTGGCGCCGATCGGATGGCCGAGGGAGATGCCGGAGCCGTTGGGGTTCACCTTCGCGGGGTCCAGACCGAGGTCCTGACTGACCGCGCAAGCCTGTGCGGCAAAGGCCTCGTTGGCCTCGACCACGTCCATGTCCGAAGCTTTGAGGCCCGCCTTCTCCAGCGCCTTGCGCGAGGCCGGCACCGGCCCGATGCCCATGTAATTCGGGTCCACGCCAGCGAAGGCGTAGGCCACGATCCGCGCCATCGGCTTCAGGCCGCGGCGCGCCGCCTCTTCCTTCTCCATCAGCACCACGGCCGCGGCGGCGTCGTTGATGCCGGAGGCATTGCCGGCCGTCACCGTGCCGTTCTCCTTCAGGAAGGCGGGCTTGAGCTTGGCCATGTCTTCCATCTTGGCGTCGAAGCGCACATGCTCGTCGGTGTCGAACTGCGTCGGGCCCTTGCGGCTCTGCAGCGGCACCGGGATGATCTGGCTCTTGAAGTAGCCGCTCTCGATCGCCTTCTGCGCACGCTGGTGGCTGGTCAGCGCGGTCTGGTCCTGCGTCTCACGGCTGATGTTCCACTTCTTGGCCACGTTCTCGGCCGTCACGCCCATGTGGATGTTCTCGAAGGGGTCGTGCAGCGCGCCGATCATCATGTCCACCAGTTTCATGTCGCCCATGCGCACGCCCCAGCGCGCGGTGAGCGAGGACAGCGGGGCGCGGCTCATGCTCTCGGCGCCACCGCCGACGGCCACCTTCGCGTCGCCGAGCTGGATGCTCTGCGCCGCGCTCACGATCGCCTGCAGGCCGGAGCCGCAGAGGCGGTTGACCGTGAGCGCAGGCGTTTCCTGGGCGCAGCCGCCCTCGATGGCGGCCACGCGGGCCATGTACATGTCGCGCGGCTCGGTATTGACCACGTGGCCGAAGACCACATGGCCCACGTCCTTGCCGTCGACTTTGGCGCGCGCGAGCGCTTCCTGGGTCACCAGCGCGGCGAGGCGCGTGGGCGGCACGTCCTTGAGCGCGCCGCCGAAGGTACCGATCGCCGTGCGAACGCCGCTGACAACAACTACTTCTTTCATGACAAGTCTCCGAGTGCAGTTGAAAGGGGGAGGGGAGGGGAAAGGGACAATGATGCACGTTTCCTGCGTGACCTCGGCGTTACGATGCCTGCCCGAACAAGGAGCCGCGAAATGATCGACCCCAACACCTCCCGCCATGTCGTGGTCACAGGCGCTGCCGGCGCCTTGGGCCGCGCCGTCGTGCAGCACTTCCTCGACCAGGGCGCCCGCATCGCCCTGCTCGACCACCGGATGGAACACATCGTCAACGTCTTCCCGGGACTGGACAACTCACAACACCTGTTGCTCGAGGCTGACGTGACTTCCGGGGAGAGCATGGGGGATGCGGCTGGTCGCATCCTTGCAGCCTTCAAGCATGTGGATGCGCTGGTGCACATCGCCGGCGGCTTCGAGATGGGCGAAGAGGTGCACGCGCTGAGCCGCCCGGCCTGGGACCGAATGATGAACCTGAACGCATGGTCCTTCGTCGCAGTCTCGCAGGCGCTGGTGCCCTCGATGATCGAGCGCAAGTCCGGCAGCGTGATTGCTGTCACGGCCAAGGGCGCCGCGCGCGGCGCCGCAGCCATGGCCGCCTACATCGCGTCGAAGAGCGCGCTGCAGCGCCTCGTCGAAGCCTCGGCTGCCGAACTGGCGCCGCATGGGATCACAGTGAACAGCATTGCGCCCAGCACGCTGGACACGCCGGCCAACCGCC
Organism: Variovorax sp. PBL-H6; assembly: GCF_901827155.1. Lineage (NCBI taxonomy): Bacteria > Pseudomonadati > Pseudomonadota > Betaproteobacteria > Burkholderiales > Comamonadaceae > Variovorax > Variovorax sp. PBL-H6. The sequence continues at coordinate 4,646,612 of NZ_LR594659.1, read as the reverse complement.
AGGCCATGCCCAACGCCAAGCCTGAGAGCTGGGTCTCGACGACGGTGGCGGCCCAGACCATCGGCTTCCTGGCCTCGCCCGCGGCTGCGGCGCTGCACGGCCAGCACCTGACGCTGGACGCCTGAAAACCCTGAAAGCAAAAAGGCCCCGGCGAATGCCGAGGCCGCATGAGAAGAGTTGGTGGAGAGGATGAGGATCGAACTCACGACCTCCGCATTGCGAACGCGGCGCTCTCCCAGCTGAGCTACCCCCCCAACGCAGCGCAAATTCTAACCAGAATCGAGCGACCCCGGCGCCACTCGCGTCTTACATCAGCAGGTGCTCGCCCGCGTTGTCGCCGCCCAGCGTGACGTAGTTGACCTTGCGGATATCCATGAGCTTGCGCCCGCCCGAGTAGCTGATGGAACTCTGGATGTCCTGTTCCATCTCGACCAGCGTGTCGGCCAGCTTGCCCTTGATCGGCTCGAGGATGCGCTTGCCCTCGACGTGCTTGTACTCGCCCTTGTTGAAGTCGCTGGCCGAGCCGTAGTACTCTTTGAAGAGCGCTCCGTCGACTTCCACCGTCCTGCCCGGGGAGTCCTCGTGGCCGGCGAACAGCGAACCGATCATCACCATCGACGCGCCGAAGCGGATGCTCTTGGCGATGTCGCCGTGGTCGCGGATGCCGCCGTCGGCGATGATGGGCTTGGTGGCCACTCGCGCGCACCACTTGAGCGCCGACAGCTGCCAGCCGCCGGTGCCGAAGCCGGTCTTGAGCTTCGTGATGCAGACCTTGCCCGGGCCGATGCCGACCTTGGTGGCGTCGGCGCCCCAGTTCTCGAGGTCGATCACCGCCTCGGGCGTGCCCACGTTGCCTGCGATCACGAAGGCCTTCGGCAGCTTCTTCTTGAGGTAGGCGATCATGTTCTTCACCGTGTCGGCGTGGCCGTGTGCGATGTCGATGGTGATGTACTCGGGCGCCAAGCCCTCGGCGGCCAGGCGGTCCACCGTCTCGTAGTCCGGCTTCTTGACGCCCAGCGAGATGGAGGCGAAGACGCCCTTGGCGTGCATGTCCTTCACGAACAGGACGTTGTCGAGGTCGAAGCGGTGCATCACGTAGAAGTAGCCGTTCTGCGCCAGCCAGGTGCAGATGGTCTCGTCGACCACCGTTTTCATGTTCGCGGGCACGGTCGGGATGCGGAAGGTGCGGCCGCCCAGCGTGACACTGGCGTCACACTCGGAGCGGCTTTCCACCACGCATTTGCGCGGCAGCAGGAGGATGTTGTCGTAGTCGAAGATCTGCATGGAACCAAGCTCCTGAAGAGGTCGTTGAAGAACGAATGAGCGCTTGGTCTGGCCGGTCTTGGCGCGCGCTTCGCAAAGAAGACGCGCACAAAAAACCGGGCGCAAGAAGCTTGGGCCCGGTGAGTGATTCTAGTAGTGAGGCGGCGCGTGTGCAGACCGATGTGCAAATACCGTCCATGCAAGGGGGCGAATGAACCAATCGTCGCGCCGCTTGCACTGGTTGCGTCAAACCTCGATCAGTTGATTGGCAGGAGGTTCGAGGATCAGCTCGCGCGCAGCGAACAATTCAGCGGGACTCTGATTCGCATAGGACTTGATCGACGGGTGCTCGAGCACGTCCGTGAGCGAAGGCCGCCTGGAGGGATTCGGATCAAGCATCTGGATGATGAGCTGGTGCAATGGCAACGGGTTGTCGGGGTCAAATCCAAGCTGCTGGAGTCGACCGCGCTCATCTTTTGTGATGAAGTCGTTGATTAGGTTGACGGTGACTGTATTGAATCCCTGGTGTGGGAACGGCAGAAGGCGTCTAGGGTCGTCGGTCGAGTCTTGGCCATCGAACCGTGGCGAATTAAATTGGTACAAAACCACTCCCAATGACCAGATGTCGGCCTCAAAGGTGATAGTTCCTGCGTTGTTGAGTCCGTTAATCAGTTCTGGGGCACTGAACTCGGGTGAGTCGGTCGGGCTCAACATGGTCTTGGCGAGCGTCGCGCGTGAAGTGCCGAAGTCGATAAGTAAAGGCGCACCGTTCTCATCGAGAGCGTAGTTCTCGGGTTTGAGATCAAGATGCATAACACCCTGGGCATGGGCGTTCTTCGCCCCCGTGACCATGTTCGCGAACATGGTCATGAGCGAATGCGACGCGCGCGCGCTGCCAAGTTTCTGCAGCTTCAATAGAGCCTTGTTGGCATCACCGTTTGGTGCATGCTGGAGAACCATCATCGGTCCGGCTTCGGGCGTTTGTACGATTCCCAGGAGCCCCACGATGTGCTCGGGCTTGCCCATCGTTACGTGGGCGTGTACCCGAGCTTCCCGCAGGGCTTGGGGCGCCTTTTCTTTGTCGTCATGGTGCAACGACTTCACGACAACGGTCCTAGTGCCGCACCTGTAGATATATGGGCCATTTTTACAGATGGGGGTGTCATCACGCACGAACTCGGCCGTGCCGTGGATGAGCTTTTTCTCGTCGACCCATTTGAATTGGTCCAAGTCTTGCCTGTCGGCGCCATTCATTTTCATATCGCCGTTGCGTATCAGGCTGACGAGGTGATCAATGAGATATGTGGCTTTTGGGCTTCCGAGCGCGGCCTTGGGCGTAGCGTTGGCCCAGATCTCGGCGAACTCCCAGGCTGTCTTGATCTCTTCGTGGGCAATCGGATTCGTTCCGAGAGCGTCTACATCGAGAGCAGCCATTCTCTTGGCGAAGTTCAGAAAATCGTCAATGGATTTCTGGGTGAACGTAGTAGGAGACACATTTTTGGACGGCAACGCTTTGAGGAAATAGTGAGTCCTCTGCGTCTTTATCAATTTGTCGGCGACGACCTTCATGTTCGCATTGAATTTCCGTTGCTGTTCGGCATGGGCTTGCTCCGCCTTGGGGATAATGTCCAGCAGCGCGTGCAGATCTTTCGCGACAACGGAGTCCGATTCCTTGATCTGGGCCCGTACCACATCCAGCTTTTCTTGCACGAGAGGGTTCCTTGAAACGCCTCTGTTGTCGACATCTTTTTCGAGCCGATCTAGGACAGCTCTTGCTGAATTCTTGCTGTTTTTAGAACGGCCGCTCGCTGCCTCCCATAGACGCTTGGCACGCTTAGGCTCTGCCCACGTCTTTGCATAAATGACCGTGCCCCGGCCCTCGAACCCGATGCGCTCCTTGGAGTGTTTATTTAAGCCCAGTTGTTTAACGGTGTCGGTGGGTGTGCGCGATACCTGCGCTGGACTACTCTCGGCCTTCGGTGTTACTTCGTAGAACTTGACTTCGGGTTTGATGGTTGCGGTGGTTGATCGCATAAGTGAGATCTGAAGAGCTCAGAGTGACAATTCGCAGAAATATTCATCTGCCATGAAAAACCGAAGTAGTCAGTCAACGAGACAGTCGGGACGGCGCTTCCTGCTATGCGACATCCTGTGCAAGATAAGTAACGAATGGCCGGAAACGATTCCATCTTTCCTACGAGGGCGCGTGATGGTGTGCAGTTGAATCGTGCAAAACTGCACTTCCTACAATGCGCCATGCAGTCCGACACCCCCGCGCCCGCCTCCCCTTTGTTGCAAAACCTCAACCCCGAGCAGCTCGCCGCCGTCACGCTGCCCGTCGGCAACGCCCTGATCCTGGCCGGCGCCGGCTCCGGCAAGACTCGCGTCCTGACCACCCGCATCGCCTGGCTGCTGCAGACCGGCCAGGTCTCGCCTGGCGGCATCCTGGCCGTCACCTTCACCAACAAGGCAGCCAAGGAAATGATGGCGCGGCTCACTGCCATGCTGCCCGTCAACGCCCGCGGCATGTGGATCGGCACCTTCCACGGCCTGTGCAACCGTTTCCTGCGCGCGCACTGGAAGCTGGCCGGGCTACCGTCAACCTTCCAGATCCTCGACACCCAGGACCAGCTCTCGGCCATCAAGCGGCTGATGAAGCAGTACAACGTCGACGAAGAGCGCTTCCCGGCCAAGCAGACCCAGTGGTTCATCGCCGGCGCCAAGGAAGACGGCCTGCGGCCGCGCGATGTCGAGGCCCGCAGCGAGGACGACCGCAAGAAGGTCGAGCTCTACCAGCTCTACGAGGAGCAGTGCCAGCGCGAAGGCGTGGTCGATTTCGGCGAGCTGATGCTGCGCAGCTACGAGCTGCTGCGCGACAACGACCCGGTGCGCGAGCACTACCAGCGGCGCTTCCGCCATATCCTCATCGACGAATTCCAGGACACCAACCGCCTGCAGTACGCCTGGATCAAGATGCTCGCCGGCCACACAGTGGAGGGTCGCTTCGTCCCCGGCGACAACAGCGTGCTCGCGGTGGGCGACGACGACCAGAGCATCTACGCCTTCCGCGGGGCGCGAGTGGGCAACATGGCGGATTTCGTGCAGGAGTTCAACGTCACGCACCAGATCAAGCTGGAACAGAACTACCGCAGCTACAGCAACATCCTCGACTCGGCCAACGCGCTGATCAGCCATAACAAGAAGCGGCTGGGCAAGAACCTGCGCACCGACCAGGGGCCCGGCGAGCCGGTGCGCGTCTACGAATCCACCAGCGACTTCGCCGAGGCGCAGTGGATGGTCGAGGAGATGCGGCAGCTGGTGCGCGACGGCATCGAGCGCAAGGAAATGGCGGTGCTCTACCGCAGCAACGCACAGAGCCGCGTGATCGAGACCGCGCTCTTCAATGCCGCGGTACCTTACCGCGTCTACGGCGGACTGCGCTTCTTCGAGCGCGCCGAGATCAAGCATGCGCTGGCCTACCTGCGGCTGCTCGAGAACAAGGACGACGACACCAGCTTCCTGCGCATCGTCAACTTCCCGCCGCGCGGCATCGGCGCGCGCAGCATCGAGCAATTACAGGATGCGGCCCGTGCCGCGAGCCAATCCATGCACGATGCGGTCGCCGCCGTCGGTGGCAAGGCCGGCGCCAACCTGTCGGCCTTCGTCGCCAAGATCGACGTGCTGCGCGAGCAGACCCAAGGCCAGTCCCTGCGCGAGATCATCGAGCTGGTGCTGCAACACAGCGGCCTGATCGAGCACTACCGCAGCGAGCGCGAAGGCGCCGACCGCATCGAGAACCTGGAGGAACTGGTCAATGCAGCCGAGAGCTTCGTCACGCAGGAGGGCTTCGGCCGCGATGCGGTGGCGATGCCGGTCGACGAACTGCGCCAGTCGCCGGCCAGCCAGGGCCTCGACCCCAACCTGCCGATCACCGACGAGCCGCTCGCGCCCGACGCCGAAACCGGCGAGACCATGAGCCCGCTCGCCGCCTTCCTGACCCACGCCGCTCTGGAGTCGGGCGACAACCAGGCGCAGGCCGGGCAGGACGCGGTGCAGCTGATGACGGTTCACGCAGCCAAGGGCCTGGAGTTCGATTGCGTGTTCATCACCGGCATGGAGGAGGGCCTCTTTCCACACGAGAACTCGCTGTCGGATTTCGAAAGCCTGGAAGAGGAGCGGCGGCTGATGTACGTGGCCATCACGCGCGCCCGAAAGCGCCTCTACCTGAGCCACTCGCAGACGCGCATGCTGCACGGCCAGACCCGCTACAACCTCAAGAGCCGCTTCTTCGACGAGCTGCCGGAGACCGCGCTCAAGTGGCTGACGCCGAAGAACCAGGGCTTCACGCCTTCGGCTTTCGGCTACGGCGGCGGCTACGCGAGCACGCGCGGCGGCAGCTACGGCAGCAAGGAAAGCTTCGCCAGCCCACCCGTGCCACCGCAAAAGGCCGCGCCTTCGCATGGGTTGCGTTCGGGCATGCAGGTCTTCCACAACAAGTTCGGCGAGGGCACCGTGCTCGCGCTGGAGGGCAGCGGTGACGATGCACGCGCGCAGATCAACTTTCCGCGCCACGGCATCAAGTGGCTGGCGCTGTCGGTGGCGAAGCTGACGCCGGTCTGAGCGCTGCGTCCGGTTCCGGTTCCCGGATCAGTCCGCCCGGAAGCTGTCCCTGAAAGTGAACCAGGTCGAGCTCAGCGACATGGCCGCCAGCACCAGGGCGCTGCCGATCATCAGCGCGCTGCCGATGGCGGAGGCGCCGCCGCCCATGCCGATGGCGCCGACACCCACCAGCACCGTAGCCAGCAGCCCGATGGCGATGCCGGCGACGAGGAACACGCCGAACCAGGAGAGGCAGAACATCGCGTAGGCGCCGAAGTTGCGGAACAACGCGACCAGGCTGAAGAACAGGCTCTTCACCGGTTCCACGTGATGCCAGTGCACCAGCGCCGGCGCATGCCACATGGCCAGTGACAGCGGCAGGTTGAGGACCATGACGAACATGCGCGCGGCCTGGAACTCGCTGCTGGCCATCACCTCGGGCGCGAGCGTCTCGTCGAGCAGGTAGGCGCGCGCCAGCTGCCCGCCGTCCAGCAGGGCCGAGGCGCCGACGGCCAGGACGAAGTAGGCGGCCGAGATCAGGCCCAGCACGATCATCGGCCGCCACTCGCTGCGCACCGCTTCGGCCGCGGACGCGAACATGGCTGGCGCGGCCGGCTTCTGCCGGTCGTTGGCGTAGGCGACCGAGGTCGCGACCATCAGCCCCAGCGTCATGAAGGGCAGCAGGATCGGCGCCAGCACGCTGCCGATCAACGGCAGCTGCGAGGCGATCGAGATCGAGGCCATGAACAGGAAGAAGAGCGAGATGAAGGCCAGCGGCTGCCGCCAGAAAGTCTTGAGCCCGATGCGGACCCATTCGGCGCCGGTGCGTGCCGGCACGAGGTTCAGTTTCATGAGGGGTGCGCCGAGACTCAGGCGGCCTGCGGCTCGCCGAGGGCATTGCAAGAAGACAAAGGTGTGGCCGGTGCCCGCGAGCGTTCGCGCAGCACGCGCTCGAAGTGGGTCGGGTCATGAGCCTTGAGCAGGCTCGCCTCGCGCGGCAGGTGGAAGTCCCAGAGCCGCGAGATCCAGAAGCGCAGGGCCGCGGCGCGCAGCATTGCGGGCAGCAGGGCTCGCTCGGCCCCGGTGAGTGGCCGCACGGTGCCGTACGCGGCCAGCAGGGCGTCGGCGCGTACCGGGTCGTGCCGACCTGTAGGCAAGTCGATCGCCCAGTCGTTGAGGCACACCGCCAGGTCGAACAGCCAGGTGTCGGTGCCGGCGAAGTAGAAGTCGAACACGCCGGTCAGGCGCGGCGAGTCGCCGTCTGCCGCGAACATGGCGTTGTCGCGGAACAGGTCGGCATGCACCGGGCCGCGCGGCAGCGCCGCGTAGGCCGAGGATTGCGCGACGTGGTTCTGGTAGGCAAGCTCGCTCTTCAACAGTGCCGCCTGCGGCGCTTCGAGGTGGGGCAGCACCACGGGTGCGGTGTCATTCCACCAGTCCAGGCCCCGCAGGTTGGGCTGGATGCGGGGGAAGTCGCGTGCCGCCTGATGCATGCGCGCGAGGAGACGGCCCAGCTCGGCGCAATGCGCGGCGGTCGGGGCCAGCTCGCTCTTGCCTTCGAGCCGCTGCACCAGCGCGGCCGGCTTGTCCGCGACCCGATGCAGGAATTCGCATGGCGCATTCGCCGGAATGGAGAGGGCGTGCCCGCCTGGCGGCTCGACCGCCGGGTCGGCAACCGGCTCAGGCACCGGAATGCCACGCGAGGCCAGATGCTTCATCAGGCACAGGTAATAGGGCAGTTGCTGCGGCCCCAGGCGCTCGAACAGCGTCAGGACGAATTCGCCCGATGCGGTGCTGGCGAAAAAGTTGGTGTTCTCGATGCCGCCTTCGATGCCTCGCAGTGCGGTGAGCGGGCCCAGGCCGAGGCGCTGAACCAGCGCATCGGCTTCGTCGAACCCGACTTCGGTGAAAACCGCCACGGCCGCCGGCGCTCAGAACTTGAGCACGTTCCAGACCCGCGCGCCGTTGCCGTTGCCGCTGCCGCCGCCGGCGTCCGTGGGACCCTGCCGATCGAGCCCGCTGTTGTTGGGCAGCACCTCGTAGGAGGGCACGTTCGCCTTGGGCTGGACCGTGATGCTCTGGGTCCGGCCGCCGTACCGCACCTCGTCGACGCGCGCACCGGCATCCTCGACGTGGATGTGCTCGATCTTCTGGTTGCGGCGCGGCGATTCGGGCGTGGCCTGGGCCTCGGCGGGCGGCGGCGCGCTCTGGGCATGAACGGCGGCCAGCGGTGCGGCACCGGCCAGCGCGCTCAGCAGGACGGCGCGGGCAAGCAGAAGGGGAGTGGAGGACATGGGCGGATTGTAGGCGGCAGTCCCGTGCGCCGTTGTCAGCCGGTGGCGACGTTCTCCGTCGTGCGGGCGCTCGGACGCGGCGCGGCAAAATGGGCCGGATGACCGACAAGAAAACATTGCTGCTCGTGGATGGTTCGAGCTACCTCTACCGCGCTTTCCACGCGATGCCCGATCTGCGCGCGGTGCCGGGCGATCCCCGCAGCCCGGCGACAGGCGCCATCCGCGGCATGATCAACATGCTGCAGGTGCTGCGCCGCGAGGTGCGCGCCGACTACGCCGCCTGCGTCTTCGACGCGCCCGGCAAGACCTTCAGGGATGATTGGTATCCCGAGTACAAGGCCAACCGCTCCCCGATGCCCGACGACCTGCGCAGCCAGGTCGAGCCTATTCACGAAGTCGTCAAGCTCCTGGGATGGCCGGTGCTGTGCGTGCCCGACATCGAGGCCGACGACGTGATCGGCACGCTGGCGCGCACCGCGGCGAACCAGGGCGTCGAGGTGATCGTCTCCAGCGGAGACAAGGACCTGAGCCAACTGGTCGACCAGCACGTCACCATCATCGACACCATGAACGGCAAGAAGCGCGACGTGGCCGGCGTCACGGCCGAGTTCGGCGTGCCGCCCCGCCTGATGGTCGACTACCAGACGCTGGTGGGCGACAGCGTCGACAACGTGCCCGGGGTCGACAAGGTGGGCCCGAAGACGGCCGCCAAGTGGCTGCTGGAGTACGGCTCGCTCGATGCGCTGATCGCCCGCGCCGGCGAGGTCAAGGGCCAGGCCGGCGAGAACCTGCGAAAGGCGCTCGACTGGCTGCCGCAGGGCAGGCGCCTGGTGACCATCCGCACCGATTGCGAGCTCGATGGCCATGTGCCGGGGCTGCCCGCGCTCGACGGCATCGCCATCGGCCCGCAGCAGGTCGACGCACTGAAGAGCTTCTATGAGAGGTATGGCTTCAAGAGCCTGGTGAAGACGCTGGAGGCGCACGAAGTCCCGCCCGAGCTCATCGAGGAGAACAAGGCGATGCGCGGCCCGGAGGGCGGCACCGGCCTGCTCGAGGAGCCGGCCGCCGATGCCGCGGCCAAGGCCAGCAACCTGGTCTACGACACGGTCCTCGACTGGGCACTCTTCGAAGCCTGGCTGGCGAAGGTCGAGGCCGCCGAGCTGGTCGCGCTGGACACCGAGACCACCTCGCTGGACGAGGTCCATGCCGAGATCGTGGGCATCAGCTTCAGCGTCAAGCCGGGCGAGGCGGCCTACATCCCGGTGGCGCACAACTACGGCGACGCGCCGGTGCAACTGCCGCGCGACGAGGTGCTCGCCAAACTCAAGCCCTGGCTCCAGGACGGCACGAAGAAGAAGCTGGGGCAGCACGTCAAGTACGACCGCCATGTGTTCGCCAACCACGGCATCGAGGTGCAGGGCTATGCGCACGACACCATGCTGCAGAGCTACGTGCTGGAAGTGCACAAGCCGCACGGCCTGGCCAGCCTGGCCGAGCGCCACCTGGGCCGCAGCGGCATCGACTACGAAGACCTGTGCGGCAAGGGCGCGCACCAGATCCCGTTCAGCCAGGTGTCGATCGACAAGGCTGCCGAGTACGCCTGCGAGGACTCCGACCAGACGCTGGACGTGCACCTCGCGCTCTGGCCCAGACTGCAGGCCGACGACAAGCTTCGCTTCATCTACGAACTGGAGATGGCCTCCAGCGAGGCGCTCTACCGGGTCGAGCGCAATGGCGTGCTGATCGACGCGCCCACACTGGCGGCGCAGAGCAACGAACTGGGCAAGCGCATCATGGCGCTGGAGCAGGAGGCGTATGAGCTCGCGGGCCAACCCTTCAACCTGGGCTCGCCGAAGCAGATCGGCGAGGTCTTCTTCACCAAGCTGGGGCTGCCGGTGGTCAAGAAGACGCCGAGCGGCGCCCCGAGCACCGACGAGGAGGTGCTGGAGAAACTGGCCGAGGACTTCCCGCTGCCGGCCAAGATCCTCGAGCACCGCGGCCTGTCCAAGCTCAAGGGCACCTACACCGACAAGCTGGGCCAGCTGGCGCATCCGCGCTCGGGCCGCGTGCACACGCACTACGCACAGGCCGTGGCGGTGACGGGGCGGCTGTCCAGCAACGACCCCAACCTGCAGAACATCCCCATCCGCACCCCTGAAGGACGGCGCGTGCGCGAGGCTTTCGTGGCACCCGCGGGCAGTGTGATCGCGAGTTCCGACTACTCGCAGATCGAGCTGCGCATCATGGCCCACATCAGTGGCGACGCGTCGCTGCTGCGCGCATTCACCGAAGGCATCGACGTGCACCGCGCGACCGCTGCCGAGGTGTTCGGCGTGGCGGTGGACCAGGTGTCGAACGAGCAGCGCCGCTACGCCAAGGTGATCAACTTCGGGCTGATCTACGGCATGAGCAGCTTCGGCCTGGCGCGCAACCTCGGCATCGAGACCAAGGCCGCTGCCTCCTACATCGACCGTTACTTCGCCCGCTATCCGGGCGTGAAGATCTACATGGACGAGACCAAGGCGTCGGCCAAGGAAATGGGATACGTCGAGACAGTTTTCGGCCGGCGCCTCTACCTGCCCGAAATCAGGTCGCCCAACGGGCCTCGTCGCGGTGCAGCCGAGCGCGCCGCCATCAACGCGCCGATGCAGGGCACGGCGGCCGACCTGATCAAGCTCAGCATGGTCAAGGTGCAGGAGGTGCTCGACGCCGAGCAGCGCCGTACCAAGATGATCATGCAGGTGCACGACGAACTGGTGTTCGAGGTGCCCGAGGATGAAGTCGACTGGGTTCGCGGCGAGATCCCGCGGATCATGGCGGGCGTGGCGGAACTCAAGGTCCCGCTCCTGGCCGAGATCGGCTTCGGCCCGAACTGGGACAAGGCCCACTGAAGGACGAAGAGAAAGAAGACGGACCCGAGAAAGAAAGGAAAGACAAGAAAGATGAAGCTCCCGCATTCCCTCCGCGCCTTCGCGCTCGGCGCCCTCTGCGCCGCCTGGCTCGGCATCGCCTCGGCCGCGCCCGATGAGCGCATCGCCGCGCTGGCCGCCAAGGAAAAGCCCGCCCTGCTCGATACCTTGAAGCAGCTGGTCTCCATCGAATCGGGCAGCCGCGACCTCGAAGGGCTGGACAAGATCGCCAACCTGATCGCCGAGCGGCTCAAGGCGATGGGCGGCCAGGTCGAGCTGGTCGACCCGACGGCCGAGGCCTACCGCATGGAGGACACGCCGGAGAAGATCGGCAAGGCAGTACGCGCCACCTTCAAGGGCACGGGCAGCAAGAAGATCATGCTGATCGCCCACATGGACACGGTCTATCGAATCGGCATGCTGAACAAGCAGCCGTTCCGCATCGAAGGCGACAAGGCTTACGGCCTCGGCATTGCCGACGACAAGCAGGGTGTCGCCGTCATCCTGCACGCCGTGGCGCTGCTGAAGGCGCTGGACTTCAACGAGTACGGCACGCTCACGGTGCTGATCAACGGCGACGAGGAAATCAGCTCGCCCGGCTCGCGCGCGCTCATCAGCCGGCTCGGCGCGGAGCACGACGCGGTGATGTCGTACGAGGGCGCCTCGATCAAGGAAGACAAGCTCTCGCTGGCCACCGCCGGCATCGCCTCGGTGTCGCTCAACGTCAGCGGCAAGGCCTCGCATGCGGGCTCGGCGCCGGAGCTGGGTGTGAACGCGCTCTACGAGCTCTCGCACCAGATCCTGCAGATGCGCGACCTGTCCGATCCGGCAACCGGCCTCAAGATGAACTGGACCATCGCGAAGGCGGGCACCAATCGCAACGTGATCCCGGCGTCGGCCAGCGCCGGAGCCGACGTGCGTGTGCTCAAGGTCAGCGACTACGACCGCATCGAGAAGCAGGTGCAGGAGCGCGTGAAGAAGCAGCTGATCCCCGAGGCCAGGGTCGAGATGAAGTTCGAGCGACGCCGGCCGCCGCTGGAGGCGACCGACGCCTCGCGCACGCTCGCCTCGCATGCACAGGCGGTCTACAAGGAACTGGGTCGCGATCTCGGCGCGGACGACAAGGTGGCCGGTGGCGGCACCGATGCGGCCTTTGCGGCGCTGCAGACCAAGGCGCCCGTGGTGGAGCGCTTCGGCTTGCAGGGCTTCGGCGCGCACTCGGCGGATGCCGAGTACGTGTTGATCGACTCCATCGAGCCGCGGCTCTACCTGGCGGCGCGGATGGTGATGGACATCTCGCGCGGCAAGGTCGATCCGAAGTAGTTGCTCGATGCGCCTGCGCCACATCGAGGTCTTCAACGCCATCATGCTCACCGGCAGCGTGAGCGCGGCGGCCAGGCTCATCAACATCACGCAGCCGGCCGTCAGCCGCACGCTGCAGCATGCGGAGCTCCAGTTGGGATTTCCGCTGTTCCAGCGCGCCAAGGGGCGCCTCACCCCCACGACCGAGGCGCAGGCGCTGTATCCGCACATCGAGCGCCTGTTCGCTCAGCTCGACGAGGTACAGCGGCTGGCAGCCCACCTGCGCACGGGCAGCGATGCGGGCGAGCTGCGCATCCTCACGGTGCTGGCGTTGAGCTATGAAGTGCTGCCGCGTGCGCTCAAGGCCTTTCGGCAGAAGCACCCGGGAATTGCCGTCACCGTGGAATCGCTGCATTCGCCGCAGATCATGTCCGCGCTGCTTCGGCAAGAGGCGGATGTCGGCTTCGCCTTCAGTCCGGCGGTGCATCCCTCGCTCACCCAGGAGGCGCTGGCCGACAGCCGAATGGTGTGCATCGCACCCAAGGGGATGTTGCCGCGCGTGCTGGTTCGCAATGGCTCGGCGGCGCTGCACGATCTGGTCAAGGTCCCGGTGGTGGGGCTCGACAGCCGCGACCCCGTGGGCACGACCCTGAGCCAGGCTTGCAGGCAGGCCGGCGTGGGTTTTCAAGAGGCGATCGTCACGGTGCAGACCTACCATGCCGCGCTTGCCATGGCGCACCATGGCTTGGGCGTGGCGCTGGTCGACGGCTGCACCGCCAGCTCGGCCGATCGCGACAAGGTGGATGTGCTGGCGCTCGAGCCGCGCATCCCGGTGCCGATCCGTGCCTTGCGATTTGCCGAGCGGCCCGATTCGGTGGCGGTCCGCGGCATCACGCGCTGCATGCGCGATGCGATCGAGGAGATGGCCTAGCCAGCCAATTGCCGCGCCACGCGCTCTGCCGACCCGAAGGCCAGCGTGAAACCCAGCGCGCCATGGCCGGTGTTGAACAACATGTTCGACGGCGCACCGGCCACGCGACCGATGATCGGAACGCCTGTCGGTGTGGCCGGGCGCATGCCGGTCCAGGGATGGAGCGCCTGCATGCGGCTGGCCTGCGGAAACACGGCGCGCGTCGCCGCCGCCAGCGTCTCGATGCGCGTGGCCGGTATGCTCGCATCGTGCCCCACCAACTCGGCCATTCCGGCCACCCGCAGGCGCGAGCCGATGCGCGCGAACACCACCTTGCGCGCGCTGTCGGTCACGCTGACGCGCGGCGCGGCGTCGGGTGCGCCATCCACATCGACCGTGATGCTGTATCCCTTGAGCGGATAGACCGGCAAGTAGCTGCCGAGCTGGCGACCCAGCCGGTGCGAGGCGGTGCCGAGGGCCATGACGAAGGCGTCGGCCTCCAGGTCGCCCGCGCTGGTGCGCACCGCAGCCAGACGGCCATCACCGCGTTCGAAGCCCTGCACCTCGCAGTCGAGCAGGAAGCGCACGCCGCGCGCCCTCAATGCACCTTCGAGCGCGATGCAGAGCTTGAGACAGTCGGCAGCGCATTCGCTGGGCGTGTGGATGGCGCCCGCCATCTGGTCGCGATATGCCGTCAGTGCCGGTTCGATTGCGATGCATTCGTCGGGCGTGACCAGGCGCTGCTCGCTGCCCATCGTGCGCTGAAGCGCGAGTTGACGGCCGGCGCCATGCAGCGAGGCGGCGCTCGCATACAGAACCAACTTGCCTGTGCTGGAGAAATCGCAGTCGGGTTCGAGCTCGGCGAGCATGGCATCGAACGCGGTGCGGCTCTCGGCAGCCAATCCCAGCAGTCGAGCCGTGGTCTCGCGCGAGGTGCGCGCGTTGCATGCCGCGAGAAAGGCCAGCCCCCAACGCCACTGCAGCGGATCGAGCTGGGGCCGCAGCTTGAGCGGGGAGGAGGGCGAGAACAGCAACTTCGGCAGCTGCTTCCAGATGGAGGGATCCGCCAGCGGCTGCACGTAGGAATAGCTCAGCTGCGCGCCATTGCCGCCGCTCGCGCCGGACCCGGGCACCGCGCGATCAACCACGCTCACCTGGCAGCCCCGCCGGCTCAACTGCCAGGCCGTGGCCAAGCCGACGATGCCCGCACCCAGCACACCCACATGCATGACGCCTTCTTCCTGTCGCTTTCATTGGAATGTGCCGACTCTAGGCGGTGGCCGCCGGTGCGTGAAATGCCAAAAGCGCGGCGGCCCATAGCCAAAGCTCATGCCCTCGAGCGCCCAAGTCATAACTTTTGATCATGGCCATGCCCGCAAAAGGAATTGTGACGACGGAGTGAATCGTTCCTACACTCCGCAACACATTTCAATCCGACCGAAAGGGCTCGCATGAAGATTTCCGTATTGGTGGCCGCCGTGTCGCTCGCTGCTGCCGCAACCGGCGCGCAGGCTGCCGACACCCTGGCCAAGATCGCCGCCTCCGGCAAGATCACGCTCGCCTACCGCGAGTCCTCGGTGCCCTTCAGCTACCTGGATGGAGGCAAGCCGATCGGCTTCTCGGTCGAGCTCTCCAACGCGGTGGTCGAGGCCGTCAAGAAGAAGCTCAACAAGCCCAACCTGGAGGTGGCGATGATGGCCGTGACCTCGCAGAACCGCATCCCGCTGCTGAGCAACGGCACCATCGACCTCGAGTGCGGCTCTACCACGAACAACAGCGCACGGGCCAAGGACGTGAGCTTTGCCGTCAACCACTTCTACACGGGTACGCGCCTGCTGGTGAAGAAGTCGTCGAACATCAAGGACTACGCCGACCTCGCGAAGAAGACAGTCACCAGCACCACCGGCACCACCAACGCGCTGGTCATGCGCAAGTACAACGCCGAGAAGAACCTCGACATGGACCTCGTGCTGGCCAAGGACCATGCGGATGCCTTCCTGCTGGTCGAGAGCGGCCGCGCGGCGGCCTTCGCAATGGACGACATCCTGCTGTACGGACTCATGGCCAACGCGAAGAACCCGGCCGAGTTCGAGGTGGTTGGCGAGGCGCTGCAGGTCGAGCCCTATGCCTGCATGCTGGCCAAGGACGACACCGCTTTCAAGAAAGTGGTGGACGATACCTTCATCGGACTGATGAAGAGCGGGGAGTTCGAGAAGCTGTACAACAAGTGGTTCATGCAGCCGATCCCGCCCAAGAACGTGCCGCTGAACCTGCCGATGAGCCCGCAGCTGCGAGACAACATCAAGTCTCCCACTGATAAACCGGCCACATAAGCTCTCCCCGAGGCTTCGCGCACTTCGTGTCGCTTTCGCCAACCCCCTTCCGGGGGCGACACCAGCGGCCCGGCAAAGCCGGTTCCGCGGTGTCTCTGGAATGAAGCCAGGCTCATCGGAAAACTCGATCCGTGACAAACGTTGTTGGCATTCTCGGCGGCATGGGGCCGGCGGCCGGCGCCGACTTCGTGCGCCTCTTCGTCGAAGCCTGTGCCCGGCTCATGCGTGCGCGCGGCGAGCCGGTGCGGGACCAGGCCTTTCCCGAGCACTGGCTGGCGCAGGTGCCGGTGCCCGACCGCAGCGGCGCAATCGAATCCAACGCGCTCGGCGCCCATCAGCCGCTCGAGCCCATGCTGCAGGCGCTGGGCCGGCTGGCCGCCCTTGGCAGCCGCGCCGTGGCGATCGCGTGCAACACGGCCCATGCCTGGCACGCGACGCTGCAGGCGCGCTTTCCGCAGGTCGAGGTGTTGCATGTGGCGCGCGAGGTCTCGGCCCAGCTGGCGGCCGAGGGCGTGCGCGGCACGGCGCTGATGGCGACCGAGGGCACGTACCGCGTGGGCCTTTACGAGCAGGCGCTCGCCGATGCGGGCCTGGCGTGCCACTTGCCGCTTGCAGAGGAGCGCAGCCTGCTGATGCGCGGCATCTACGAAGGCGTGAAAGCCGGTGACATGCGTTTGGCGGAGCATTGCTTCAGCCAGGTCGCACTGCAACTGGCGCAGCGGCATGGGCCTGTGGCCATCGTCATGGGCTGCACGGAGATCCCGCTGGGGCTGCAAGGCTCGGCCGCCGTTGCCGGGCTGCGGCTGGTCGATCCGGCACGGGTCCTGGCTTCGGCGCTTGCCTTGCGGGCCTATGACGGGGTTTCCCAGCGGATTCATGCTTGATCGCCTACAGTGCCGCCTTTGCGCTCCAAGCGGGCCTCCGTCCCTGTGGCGGCAAGGACCAGGGCATCCCTTGACACGGTTGATAAGATGAAAGCGGCTCTTGCCACCGGCTCGCCGGCGGCCAAGCCTCGCAGTTCGTCGTGTACCCCGAAGCGGGCCACGCCTTCCACGCCGACTACCGGCCGAGCTACGTCGCGGGCCCGGCCGAGGACGGCTGAAAGCGAAGGCGGGCCTGGTCAAGACTCACGGCGTCGACTGAGGCGCCTCGCTTTCTGCTGAAAGCCGTCCGATGGGCGGCTTTTGTTTTTCTCGTGAAGCCGACATGAACCTGTTCGTCATCATCGCCGCCACCCTGGTTGCCGGCATCGGAAGTGTCTGGGTCGCCGCGCTGCTGCTGCGCGTGGGCGTGCGCCGCGGCGGCGGCGTCGATCCGCAGCACCTCCTGAGCCTGGCCGCCGGTGCGCTGCTGGCCACGGCCTTCATGCATCTGCTGCCCGAGGCGTTCGAGAGCCGCATCGAACCGGGACTGCTGTTCGGCGTGCTGCTGGGTGGGCTGGTGCTGTTCTTCCTGCTCGACAAGGCCGAACTCTGGCACCACGGCCATGAGCATCATCATGGCGAGGAGGCGCAGCACCGACATGTACATGGGCACGGACACGGACACGCGCATTCACAAGGCCACGAGCCTGTGCGCAAGGGTGGCGGCTGGGCCGTGCTCACCGGCGACAGCGTGCATTGCTTCGGCGACGGCATCCTGATCGCCTCGGCCTTCATCGCCGACCTGCGCCTGGGGCTGGTCGCGGCGCTTGCGGTGTTGGCGCACGAAGTGCCGCATCACATCGGCGACCTGGTCGTGCTGCGCCAGAGCTCGCCCGATGCGCGTGCGGCGTTGGTCAAGGTGTCGCTTGCCGGCACCATGACCGCGCTGGGCGGCTTGGCTGGTTGGTGGCTGGTTGACCAGCTCCATGGCTGGCTGCCTTACTTCCTGGTGCTGGCTTCCAGCAGTTTTGTCTACGTCGCGCTGGCTGACCTGATCCCACAGTTGCAGAAGCGTCTGACCGCACGCGAGACCGCGTGGCAGGTCGCCTGGCTTGCCGCGGGTCTCCTGCTGGTGATGGGCGTTAGCCGGCTGGCCCATGGTCCGCACGGGCATGCCCATGAGCATGCCGAGCCTGCCCACGAGGAACACGGACACACGCCCTGAAGGCCGCGAACGCGCTAATTTCCGACACGCCGGCCGTTCGGCCGGTTGCAAACTCGGGCTACCCAAGTCGGGCGAGGAGGCTCACACTTGGGGCTCGCCAACGCGAGCCATAACAGCCTAGGAGCCGAACATGAACCGCGCCGATCCACCGCTGCGCTCCGTCGATCCCATCGACGATCCAACGGAAGAAGAACTAGAGGACGACGAGCTGTCCGCAGACGAAGCTCTGGACGAAACCGAGGTGTCCGACGAGCTTTCCGAAACGGGCATCGACCTGAGCGACGCCAGCGAGCTCGATGCCGACAACGTGCCGGCCGACGAGGAATTCGATCGCGTCATGCAAGCGCCGGACTGAGAAGGTCCCTACCGGGGCCTTTCTTCAGTCCTCGAGGGTGAAGCCCACTTTCAGCGTGACCTGCCAATGCGCGATCTTGCCGTCCTGCACGTGGCCACGGGTTTCGGTGACCTCGAACCACTGGATGTTGCGCACCGACTCGCTGGCCTTCGCGATCGCACACTGCACGGCATCGTCGCTGCTCGTGGGCGAGGAGCCGGTGAGTTCGAGGATCTTGTAGACGTGATTGGACATGGAGCGCTCCTTGGGTAGTGGGACCAGGTGCGCTGCCGTGAAAGGGCAGCGTCCCGTTCATCATAGGCGCGGGCCCTGCAGCTGTCCGCTACTTCGCGCCGCTGGTGTACTTGGTGACGGTCTCCGCCGTCACGTGGTAGCCGCTTACGCCCATCATCGAATCGTTGCGCAGGGTCTGGAGCTTGCCGGTGATCCACACCGTGTCCATGGCGCGGAACTTCGCGCCATGGCGTGGGCGCACATGCACGATCTGGTTGGCCGGCGGCGGCGGGGTGTGGATGCAGGCGCCGAAGTAAGGCACCAGCAGGAACTCCGTGACCTCGCCCTTGTTCTCTTCCAGCGGCACGATGAAGCCCGGCAGCTTGATCTCGATGCCGTTCATTGCCGGGTTGGTCGGCGCGTTGTTCGACGCTTCCTGCATCTTCATCAGCAGCTCGTTGGCGCGCGGATCGCCGTCCTCGAGCTTGCTCAGGTCCATGCCCTTGAATTCCTTCATCGGGTCCCAGTCCTTGGGCACCAGTTCTTCCCAGGCGATCAGCCGCGGCTGGCCCGCGGCGGGCTTGGCGCCGGCGTCCTTGCCGCCTAGGGGATTCGCGGGCGAGGTCGACTGCGGCGCGGGGTCGGCTGCAAAGGCCGTCACGGTCGCGGCGCACAGCGCAAGGAGCAGGGGACGCAAGGTCTTCTTCATCATGTTCAGGTCCTTGGAGAGAGGCCGTCGGCGAGCGAGAGACGGTAGGCGCGCACGCCCGGCAGCAGGCTCGCCAGCCAGCCCGCCGCCAGCAGGGCAGCGAGCAGGGCCCATTCATCGAGTGTAGGTTCGGACAGCGAGAGTGCCAGCCCGAACCGGGCCTGCAGCCATGGCGAAAGCAGGGCGATGCCCAGCGCCGCGGTCACGAGGCCCAGCACCACGCCCAGCAGCGTGACGATTGCGCCTTCGAGCGCCAGCAATGCCAGCACATGGCGCAGGCTGGCGCCCACCGCGCGCAGCACCGCGAGCTCGCGGCGCCGCTCGTTCAGACCGGCCATCACCACCGACACCAGCCCCGCGAGGCTCACCAGTGCGACCAATGCGGACATCAGCAGCAGCGCGTTCTCGCCGACGCCGATCACGCTCCACAGCTCGTCGAGCGCCACGCCGGGCAGGATGGCCATCAGCGCTTCGGGCTGGTAGGTTGAAACCCAGCGCTGCACCGAGAACACTGCCGCCCGGTTCTTGAGCCCCACGAGCGCGGCCGTCACGGTCTTCGGCTTGAGATCGAACTTGCGCACCTGCTCGGCCGGGATGTGCACGCCCGGCAGCGGCGCCCCGCCGCGCCATTCGAGGTGCAGGGCCTCCATCGCTTCGAGGCCGATATGGACCGTGCGATCGACCGGCGTGCCCGTGCGCGCGAGAACGCCCGCCACGACGAAGGGCTTGTCGGAGTGCTCGGCCACGTTGAGCTCGCCGCTGCCGTGCGCCAGGGTGATGCGCTGGCCGACTTGGTAGCCCAGGCGATCCGCCACCTCGGCGCCGATCACCGTGTCGAAGAGTTCGGCGAACGGCTTGCCCTCGCGCAGGCGCAGCGGCTGGCGATTGCCGTAGCGGAAATGCTTGAAGTAGTCCGGCGAGGTCGCGAGCACCGCGAAGCCGCGGTGTGAATCGCCCAAGGACAGCGGCACCACCCAGTCCACGCCCGGATGCGCGGCCAGCGCCTGCACGCTCTGCCACTGCATGTTGTTCGTGGCGGCGCCGATGCGGAACACCGAGTACAGCAGCAATTGCGATGAGCCGGTGCGCGCGCCGACGATCAGGTCGGTGCCCGAGACCGATGCGGAGAAGTTGTCACGCAGCTCGGTGCGTATGCGCTCGACGCCCAACAGCAGGAAGGTGGACAGCGCGATCGACAACACCGTGAGTGCGAGCGTGAAGCGGCGGTTCCAGGCGCTCTTCCACGCGATGGCGATGAGCGTCCTCATGGCTGTGCAAGCTGCGCCGCGCGGTTGATCTCGGGCAAGAGCAGATGCCGGCCGAAACGGGCGGCGATGCGCTGGTCGTGGCTCACGAACACCAGCGCGCTGTGGTTCGTGCGGCAGGCCTCGACGAGCACGTCGAGGAAAGCCTCGCGGCGGTCCTCGTCGAGTGCCGAGGTGGGCTCGTCGGCGATCACGACCTCGGGATGCCCGATGAGCGCGCGTGCCGCCGCCACGCGCTGCTGCTGTCCGACCGACAGCTGCAGCGCCTCGCGCTTCCACATCGTTTGCGGCAGGCCCATCGCTTCGAGCAGTTGGCCCGCCTGTGCGCGGGCGCCGCCTTCGCGCCCGGCCTGCTCGCGGCGTCGCGCCGAGAAGCGGCAGGGCAACAGTACATTGTCGAGCACGCTCAGGTAGGGCAGCAGGTTGAACTGCTGGAAGATGTAGCCCACGTGCGCCACGCGCTGGCGGTCGCGCGCGGCGCCCGAGAGCGCGGCCCAGTCCTGGCCCAGCAAGGTGACGCGGCCAGCATCCGCTACCAGCACGCCGGCCAGCAGCGACAGCAGCGTGCTCTTGCCGCAGCCGCTCGGCCCGTGCAGGAACACGGCCTCGCCGGCCTCGATGTCGAGATGTTCGATGTCGATGCAGGGGGCAGTGGCGCCAGGCCAGGCGAAGCGCAGCGCTTTGGCCGAAAGGACCGCACTCACCGCAGCAACGTCACTTGCCGCCCCACGTCAGACGCGTGGCGGGCCGTTTGAGCGTGCGCTTGAACTGGCCGTCGGGCGCGACGATCTGCACGTCAATCTGCCGCACGGCCTTGAAGGCGTTGAACAACGCAAGTTCGATGAACTTCGTTTCCGTGGCCTTGGTGCAATTGAACGCGAAAGTGCCATCGAGATCCGCATGGCCTTCGCCCGCGCCGGTCTCGGCCTTGCCCACGCCCAGCGCCGCCGAACGGAGCGTGACGGGACCCAGCTTGCAATTGGCGGCAGGGTCGATCTTGAACAGCTGGTCGGCCGCGCGCAGCTGCGCAACGACGTCGTCGGCCATCTTCTTCTCGGGCTCGGTCTTGGGCGCGTGCTCGAAGCCGACAAAGTTCTCGAGCGGCGATTCCATCTCGATCACCACGGTCGGGCCCTCGATGGCGATGTCCAGCTTGAGCTGGCCGTGGACATGCGCGCGCGGCTGTGCCAGCGCGGCCAGCGGGGCTGCCGCGACCAGGCCCGTGAACGCCAAAGTCCAGAGAGGGCGTTGAAGGTTCATGCATCCGCACCTTGCCGGGTCGGCAGTCCCGGGGTGTTGCTCCATTCGCTCCAGCTGCCGGCATAGAGCGCGGTCGGTCCGAGCCCCGCAACCTGCATCGCCAGCACGTTCGGCACCGCGCTTACGCCGCTGCCGCAGTGGTGGACCACCGTGGCGGGGTCGCGGCCCTGCAGCAGCGCTTCGAACTCGGCGCGCAGCTGCGCGGCAGGCTTGAACTTGCCCTCGGGGCCGAGGTTCTCGCTGAAGGGCCGGTTCAGAGCGCCGGGGATGTGACCGGCGATCGGGTCCAGAGGTTCCACCTCGCCGCGATAGCGTGCGGCGGCGCGCGCGTCGATCAGCGTCTGGTCGGCTGTCTCGAGCCGCGCGGCGACGGTGCGTGTGTCGACCAGCGGCACGAGCGGTTCGCCAAGGACAAAGTTCGATTGGAAGCGCGCCGGCTCCTCGCCCTCGTGGGTCGCGCCGCCCGCCGCCTGCCAGGCCTGCAGGCCGCCGTCGAGCACGGCCACGGCGTCGTGGCCCATCCACTTCAGCATCCACCAGAGCCGGCCGCAGTAGTTGGCGCCGTTGCGGTCGTAGACCACGGCCTGCATGTTGTTCGCAAAACCGATGCCGGAGAGCCAGGCCGCGAACTTCTCGCGGCTGGGCAGCGGATGCCGGCCGCCCGAAGCGGGCAGGCCCTCGTCGGCCTGCGTCACCACGACCTCACCGTTGGCGCCGGGAACGCCATGCTTCGCGCTCAGGTCGGTGTCGAGGTTCGCGTAGATCGCTCCAGGGATGTGGGCCGCCAGGTACTGCTCGAGGCCGGCCTCGGGCTTCATCAGGTCGAAGCTGCAGTCGAACACCATCTGCGGGGCCCCGCTGCGCTGCAGGTCCATGAACTGGTCGACGGAAATCAGGGTCTGGTACATGGCAGTCCTTTCTTGCTCAATGCTCTTCGGCGGGCGCTTTGGGCAGCGAGCGCTGGCGCAGGACGGTAGCCGCGATGCCGCTGCCGACGATCAGCACCATGCCGGCCCAGCCGGCCGCATCGATGCGGTCGCCGAACAGAAGCACACTGTAGACGGCCGCGAAGACGATGCCGGAATATTGCAGGTTGGCCACGACGAGCGTGCCGCTTTGGGTTTTGGCGCTGGCATAAGCGCGCGTCATGCACAGCTGGCCCAGGGCTGCGAGCACGCCGACCGGCAGCAGCCATGCCGCGTGCGCCCAGGTCCATCGCTCCCATGGCGTGAAGCTGCCCAGCACCGTGACGAGGCCACCGGCAACCGCCGAGCCGACCGCAAAATAGAAAACCGTGCGCGACTCGGGCTCGCCTACGCGCGAGAGCGCGACCACCTGCATGTAGGCGAAGGCGGCGGTCAGCCCCGACAGCAGGCCCACCAGCCCCGCGAAGCCCTGGCTCTCGCCCACGCTGGGCCTGAGCATCAGCACCACGCCGCCGAACCCAGCCAGCACGGTCAGCACCAGCGGCCCTTGCAGCGGTGGCCGCGCCACTCGCCCGTCGCGGCCCGGCACGGGCACCCAGGCGAGCAGGGCCCCGCCGACCAGGAACGCGGCAATCCAGACACTGCTCATGTAGTTGAGCGTCATGGCGGTCGCCAGCGGCAGGTGGGCGATCGCGTAGAACCATGCGCCCATCGAGAACACGCCGATCAGGCTGCGCCACGCGTGCATGCCGGGATAAGGCGTGGCGAGCGTGATGCCGCGCTGGCGCGCCAGCGCCCACAGGAACAGCATGCCGATGAGGCCGCGATAGAGCACCAGCTCGGCGCTCGTGAACCAGGCCGAGGCGATCTTCACGCACACGCCCATGGTGGCGAAGATCAGTGCGGCCAGCACCATCCAGAGAGCTTGCACTTAGGGATTCGTCTCGCTCATCTCGCGGCGATACCACTCATGGAACTGCTGCATCCCGTCTTCCATCGGGCTCTGGTAGGGGCCGCTTTCATCGTCCCCGCGCAGCATCAGCGCGCGGCGTCCGGCGTCCATGCGCTCGGCGATCTCGTCGTCCTCCACGCAGGTCTCCATGTAGGCGGCCTGCTGCGCCTCGACGAACTCGCGCTCGAAGGCGACGATCTCCTCGGGGTAGAAGAACTCCACCATGTTGAGCGTCTTCTGCGGGCCCATCGGGTGAAGCGTCGACACGGTGAGAACGTGCGGATACCACTCGATCATCACGTGCGGGTAGTAGGTGAGCCAGATCGCCCCGTACTTGGGCGGCTTGCCCTCGCGGTACTTCAGCAACTGCTCCTGCCACTTCTGGTAGACGGGGCTGCCGGCGCGGCCCAGCCGGTTGGCAACGCCCACGGTCTGCACCGAGTGGTGATGGCCGAATTCCCAGCGCAGGTCTTCGCAGGTCACGAAGCTGCCAAGGCCGGGATGAAAGGGCCCGACGTGGTAGTCCTCGAGGTAGACCTCGATGAAGGTCTTCCAGTTGTAGTTGCACTCGTGCAGCTCGACGCGGTCGAGCGCATAGCCTTCGAAGTCGAGGTCCTCGCGCGGACCGAGCCGGGCCAGGTCGGCGGCGACATCGCGCCCCACGCCCTGCGGGCTCCGCTCGAACAGCAGGCCGTTCCATTCGGTCAACGGATAGTTTTGCAGGTCCAGGCAGGGATCTTGCGTGAAATGCGGCGCGCCGATCAGCTTGCCGGTGGTGCGCGCGTCGGCGGCGGCGTAGGTCCAGCGGTGCAAGGGGCACACGATGTTGCCGCCGCCGGCCTGCTGATCGAGCGTGCCTCGGCCCTGCAGGATCAGCGCCTGGCGATGCCGGCATACATTGGAGATCAGCTCCACGCCCTTGGGCGTGTGCACCAGCGCACGACCCTGCTGCTCCTGCGGCAGGGCGTGATAGTTGCCCGGTTCGGGCACTGCGAGTCGATGGCCGACGTAGCGCGGACCGCCGGCGAAAAGGGTTTGCAGCTCGCGGGCATAGAGCGCCTCGTCGAAGTACGCGGAAACCGGGAGTTGGCTGGAAGCCTGCTGCAGTCGAAGACTTAAATCAGACATGGGTGACCTGACCAAGCTCCCCACAGGGAGGAAAGAACCAAAACGAGCTGCCGCTGAGGGTGGGCGGCCCGAAGAAAATCGCCGGCTGGGGCCGGCGCGAGAGCGGGTGATTGTACCCCGGGAAAAATACGCATGCTGCTGTTTTGCCCTCTGTCGGGAAGGGCCTGGGTAGCCTGGTGGTGGCGCCGAGCGGCGGGCCATGATGCCCTGCGCCCTAAAATGCCTCGTTTCACCCCCGTCGCTGCATGCCCAAGGTGTCCCCTCCGTCCCCGCCAGCTTCTTCCTCCGCTCCCGATGCCGGGACCCTGCCCGCAACCTACGAAGCCGGGCTTCAGGAGCTCGAACAACTGGTGGCCGAGCTCGAATCGGGGCAACTGCCGCTCGACCAACTGCTCGGCAGCTACCAGCGGGGCGCCGCGCTGCTGGCCTTTTGCCGCGACAAGCTGCAGGCAGTCGAAGATCAGATCAAGGTGCTCGATGCAAACGGCCTGAAGGTCTGGAACGCCGAATGAGGGCCGCCGATACCCCGCGCTGGGACGCACAGCGCCTTGCGGCGTGGAGCGAACCGCTGCTCGCGCATGTCGAGGCCGCGCTGTCGCGGTGGGTAGGCGTCGATGCGCCGGTCCTGTTGGGCGATGCGATGCGCTACGCCGTGCTCGACGGCGGCAAGCGGCTGCGGCCGTTGCTGGTCTTCGCCGCCAGCGAGTCGGTGGGCGGCCAGGCCGAGGCCGCGCTGCGCGCCGCCTGTGCGGCCGAGCTGATCCATGCCTATTCGCTCGTGCACGACGACCTGCCCTGCATGGACAACGACGTGCTGCGCCGTGGCAAGCCCACCGTGCATGTGAAGTTCGGCGAGGCCGATGCGCTGCTGGCCGGCGATGCCTTGCAGGCCCTGGCTTTCGAGCTGCTCACGCCCGAAGACGAAGGCATCGCGCCCGCGGTGCAGGCCCGGCTGTGCCGCCTGCTGGCGCGCGCGGCCGGCAGCCAAGGCATGGCCGGCGGCCAGGCAATCGACCTGGCCAGCGTCGGCCTCGCGCTCGACGAGGCCGAACTGCGCGAGATGCATCGCCTGAAGACCGGCGCCCTGCTGCAGGGCAGCGTCGAGATGGGCGCCGCCTGCGGCAGCATCGATGCCCAGGCGCTCGATGCGCTGCGTGCCTACGGCGCCGCGATCGGCCTGGCCTTCCAGGTGGTGGACGACATCCTCGACGTCACGGCCGACTCGCAGACCCTCGGCAAGACCGCGGGCAAGGACGCGGCGAGCGACAAGCCCACGTATGTTTCGCTGCTCGGCCTCGACGGCGCGCGTGCGCAGGCGCGCGAGCTGCTGGTCGACGCGCTGCAGGCGCTCGAGCGCAGTGGGCTGGCCGATACCGGCGCGTTGCGCGCGCTGGCCTACATGGTCGTGGACCGCGATCGATAGAGAACTACAAACCCATGGCCCCGCTGCTCCCCACCCTCCACGATCCCTCCGCTCTGCGTCATTTCGACCGCGGGCAGCTCAAGCAGCTGGCCGACGAGGTGCGCAGCTGCGTGCTCGACAACGTCTCGCGTACCGGCGGTCACCTGAGCTCGAACCTCGGCACGGTCGAGCTCACGGTGGCGCTGCACCACGTGTTCAACACGCCTCACGACCGGCTGGTGTGGGACGTGGGCCACCAGACCTATCCGCACAAGATCCTCACCGGCCGGCGCGAGCGCATGCCCAGCCTGCGCCAGATCGGCGGCATCTCCGGCTTTCCGCAGCGCAGCGAAAGCGAGTACGACACCTTCGGCACCGCGCATTCCTCCACCAGCATCTCGGCTGCGCTCGGCATGGCATTGGCGGCCAGGCAGAAGGGCGAGGACCGGCACGCGGTCGCGATCATCGGCGACGGCGCGATGACCGCCGGCATGGCCTTCGAGGCGCTCAACAACGCGGGCGTGTACGACGACTGCAAGCTGCTGGTGATCCTGAACGACAACGACATGTCGATCAGCCCGCCCGTTGGTGCGCTCAACCGCTATCTTGCGCAGTTGATGAGCGGCAATTTCTACGCCGCTGCCAAGAACGTGGGCAAGAGCGTGCTGCGCGCCGCGCCGCCGCTCTTCGAACTGGCCAAGCGGCTCGAGCAGCATGCCAAGGGCATGGTGGTGCCGGCCACGCTCTTCGAGCAGTTCGGCTTCAACTATGTGGGCCCGATCGACGGACACGACCTCGACTCGCTGGTGCCCACGCTCGAGAACCTCAAGCACCTGCAGGGCCCGCAGTTCCTGCACGTGGTCACGAAGAAGGGGCAGGGCTACAAGCTGGCGGAGGCCGACCCGGTCGCTTACCACGGGCCCGCCAAGTTCGATCCGGCCATCGGCCTGGTCAAGCCCGCCACCGCGCCCAAGCAGACCTTCACGCAGGTCTTCGGTCAATGGCTGTGCGACATGGCGGCACACGACAAGCGACTGGTCGGCATCACGCCGGCGATGCGCGAGGGCTCGGGCCTGGTCGAGTTCGAGCAGCGCTTCCCCGAGCGTTACTTCGACGTCGGCATCGCCGAGCAGCACGCCGTCACCTTCGCCGCGGGCCTGGCCTGCGAAGGACTCAAGCCGGTGGTCGCGATCTACTCGACCTTCCTGCAGCGCGCCTACGACCAGATGATCCACGACGTGGCGATCCAGAACCTGCCGGTCGTCTTCGCGCTCGACCGCGCGGGACTGGTGGGTGCCGACGGCGCCACCCACGCGGGCGCCTATGACGTCGCCTTCATCCGCTGCATCCCCAACATGAGCCTCGCCTGCCCGGCCGACGAGGCCGAGTGCAGGCAGCTGCTCTCCACCGCCTTCGCGCAGGATCATCCGGTGGCTGTGCGCTATCCGCGCGGCGCTGGCGCCGGCGTCGCGACCCCGCCGGGGCTGGACGCGCTGCCCTTCGGCAAGGGCGAGCTGCGCCGCTCGGGCCAGCGCATCGCGATCGTGGTCTTCGGCACGTTGCTGTACCCGGCGCTCAAGGCCGCCGAGGCGCTCGATGCAACCGTGCTCAACATGCGCTGGGTCAAGCCGCTCGACGTCGAGCTGCTGCTGAAGACCGTGGCCACGCACGAGTGCATCGTGACCCTCGAGGAAGGCGCCGTCATGGGCGGCGCGGGCAGTGCGGTCATCGAGGCGCTGCAGGCGGCCGATGTGCAGCGGCCAGTGCTGCAGCTCGGGCTGCCCGACCGCTTCATCGAGCACGGCGATCCGGGCAAGCTGCTCGCGAGCATCGGCCTCGACGCGGCCGGCATCGAGCAATCGATACGCGAGCGCTTCGGCGCGAGCGAGCCCGCAGGGAAAACCCGACCCGGGGCCATGTAAGCACTTTTTACAATCTTGCTGCCTCGACAGCAAAGTCGGCAACGCGGCCACGAGCCGCGTTCTTGTTTTTTCCAAGTACTCGGAGTCAACCTCAAATGGATCGTCGTTCCCTTATCAAAAACGCAGGCATCGCCGGCGTCCTCGCTGCCGGCATCGCGCCCGCAGTCCACGCGCAGGCGGCGGTGCGCTGGCGCCTGGCCTCGAGCTTTCCCAAGTCGCTGGACACAATCTACGGAACGGCCGAGGTGTTCGCCAAGCAGGTGAGCGACGCAACCAGCGGCAAATT
Source organism: Variovorax sp. PBL-H6 (assembly GCF_901827155.1). NCBI lineage: Bacteria > Pseudomonadati > Pseudomonadota > Betaproteobacteria > Burkholderiales > Comamonadaceae > Variovorax > Variovorax sp. PBL-H6. The sequence continues at coordinate 4,618,496 of NZ_LR594659.1, read as the reverse complement.
CCAGATCTCCGTGCATGCGGGCGGCGAGCTCATGCCGGCTTTCGGCGTGGTGGATGGTGTGCAGAACGCCTCGGTCGAGATGGCGCATACCGCGCCGTACTACTTCTACGGCAAGGACCCGACCTTCTGCCTCGGCTGCGCGGTGCCCTTCGGCATGAACACGCGACAGATGAACGCCTGGATGTACGAAGGCAACGGCCTCAAGCTGATGCGTGCCTTCTACGCCAAGTACAACATCTTCAACCTGCCCGGTGGCAACACGGGCGCGCAGATGGGCGGCTGGTTCCGCAAGGAGATCAAGTCGGTCGCCGACCTGAAGGGCCTGAAGTTCCGCACCAACCCCTTTGCGGGCAGGGTGCTCGAGCCCTTCGGCATGATCCCGCAGTCCATCCCCGGCGCCGACCTGTACCCTGCGCTCGAGAAGGGCACGCTGGACGCGCTCGAATGGGTCGGCCCTTACGACGACCAGAAGCTGGGCTTCAACAAGGTCGCGAAGTTCTACTACTACCCCGGGTGGTGGGAAGGCGGCCCGCAGCTGGACTTCTACATCAACACCAAGGCCTGGGAAGGCCTCTCGGCCGAGTACAAGGCCATCGTCGAAGCGGCGGCCGCGCAGGCCAACATCACGATGACCGCGAAGTACGACGCGCGCAATCCCATTGCACTGAAGCAGCTGGTCGGCTCGGGCACGGTGCTCAAGCCCTTCACGCACGACGTGATGAACGCCGCCTTCAAGTCGGCCCAGCAGATCTACTCCGAGCTGAACAACACCAACCCGGAGTGGAAGAAGATCTACGGCGACTGGGCCAAGTTCCTGGCCGACCAGAACGCCTGGTTCCGCTTTACCGAAGGCACCTTCGATCGATTCATGCAGCAGCAGAAGCTGTGATCGGGTAATCCGTTTCCTGATCCTGAAGCGAAAAGCCCCGCCAGTGATGGCGGGGCTTTTTTCTTGGGCACGCAGCATCGGCGAGCCTTGGTGCAAGTCCGGGCTCCTCTGTTCCAAGACGTCAGAATTCATCAGGTTCATCTGGCCTTTTTTCTCGCAGAATCACGCGCGGCCGCGTGGTCGCACGCAGATTCAAGGGACGGAATGGACAAGAAAAATGAAGCGGGGGCCGCCGTGCGTGCTGCCGTTCCCCGCATTGGCGCACCGCCACGAAAACCAGAGCGCAACGTGAGGGCCGATCGGTCAACGCTGTTCGACCCCGTCGTTTCCTGGCCGGTATCGCATGGCATCGCGGGTGCGCTTCTTGCCAGCTCCGTGGTTCACCTGCTGCTGCTGATCCCGACCCTCATCACGCTACAGATCTACGACCGGGTGTTGACCAGCCGAAGCAGCGAAACCCTGCTCATGCTGCTGGCCGCCGCGGCGCTGTCGCTGGCAGCATGGTGGATGACCGACACCTCGCGCGTGCGCTGGCATGCGGCATGCGCGGCGGGGTTGGAAGCACGGCTGACGCGCGCGCTGATCCCGTTGATGCTTCATGTTCCTGCTTCGCAGGCGGGCGCGATGGCCGAGCAACTGTGGCGGGACGTCGCATCGCTGAGGGGATTCGTCGGCGGCCCGGCGCTCCTTGCGGCGATCGACCTGCCCTGGAGCCTGATCTACCTGCTTGTCATCGCCGCCTTCCATCCATTGCTGGGCGCCGTGGCGCTGGCCGGAACGCTGATGCTCATCGGGCTGGCCTGGCTCACCGAATGGCGATTGCGAGGCGCCGTGGACTTGGCCGGGCAGGCCCGGACGCAGGCGCAGCGCAGAACCAGCGAGATCGCAGACTTCGCCGAAGTACTGCAAGCGCATGGCCAACAAGGCCAGGTGGGCGCAGCGCTGGGCACCATCAAGGACCGCGCATCGAGCGCGCAGCTTGCCGCCGATCTTCCGGGCCACAGCCTCAAGGGCTGGGGCAAGCTGCTGCGCCAGGTCTTGCAGTTGGCGATGCTTGCCACCGGTGCATGGCTGGTGCTCCACGACCGGGCCACTGGCGGCGTGATGATCGCGGGCAGCATCCTGCTCGGCAAGGGCTTGATGCCGCTGGAAGTGCTGATCGGCAGCTGGAAGCAGCAACTGGAAGCTCGAAAGGCATGGGCTCGGCTGCGCCATGGCTTGGCATCCCAGGGTCGGGCCGCCAGTCTCTTGCCGGAAACCGTCCTGCCGCCCAGCCGCGGCGAGCTGCGCATCGCGCATCTGGGCGTCAGGCCCTCGTGCGATGTGGCCAGCATCCTGCACAACCTCGACTTCGAGTTGCCTTCGGGTGCGCTGCTCGCCGTGCTGGGAGACAGCGGCAGCGGCAAGAGCACCCTGGCGCGCGTATTGGCCGGCGTGCAGGCAGCCAGCCAGGGTGAGGTGGCGCTCGATGGCGCCGCGCTGCATCAATACAGCCCACAGGCCCGCGGCCAGGCCACCGGCTACTTGCCACAGGATGTGCAATTGCACAGCGGCAGCGTGGCCCACAACATCGCTCGCCTGTGGCAGCCGACCAAGCCCCTCACGCCCGAACAAAGCGAGGCCGTGATCAAGGCCGCGAAACGCGCCGGAGCCCATGAGCTGATCACTTCGCTACTCAAGGGTTACGACACGCTTCTCGGCCACGATCCCGGGGCGCAGGCCCTCTCGGGCGGCCAGCGCCAGCGCATCGCCTTGGCCCGCGCAATCTACGCCACGCCGGGCTCCGGCGAGCCGAGCTTGGTCATCCTCGACGAACCCAACAGTCATCTCGACGCCGATGGTGAGGCAGCCCTGGAGCGCTGCCTCCACGGTCTGCACCGACAGGGAACCACGGTTGTGGTGATCACCCACCGTCCACACCTGATCGGCCTGGCCAGCCATGTGCTGATGCTGGGCCAGGGTACGGTCGAGCAGTTCGGTCCGCGCGAGCAGGTGCGGCAATGGATGATCAAGCGCAACCAGGCCATGTTGGCGAAGCAGGGGGACCGGACATGAGCGCCGATCACACCCCTTCGCCACCCTGGCAGCAGGAAATGCGCCGCGCCCTGCGCGCGGGCCTGTGCGGTACCTTGCTCGGCATCCTTGCGCTGAGCGCCTGGGCGGCGCTGGCGCCACTGGCCGCCGCTGTGGTCGCAGAGGGCACGGTCAAGTCGGTGGGCAACCGCAAGACTGTGCAGCATGCCGAAGGCGGCATCGTCGCCGCCATCCACGTGAAGGACGGCGATCGGGTCGTGCAGGGCCAGCCGCTCATCACCCTGGCCGATGAGCGCGTGGCTGCTGGCGCACAGGCGCTGCGCGAGCAGTGGATGATGAGCATGCTGAAGGCGCAGCGGCTCGAAGCCGAGACCGCCGGCAATCGGTTCGCGCCGGACCTCAAGGCTCTGGACGAGCGCATCGCTGCAAGCGGCGAGATGGGCGACCTGCCGCAGTGGACGGTGCTCGCCCAGCGCGAGCAGGGACTGTTTGTCGCCCGTGCCCACCAGCAGGCCGAGCAGGCGCGTTGGCTGAGCGAGCAGCTGTCGCAGATCCAGCGCGAGATCGCGACCCAGGGCGAACTGATCGCCACGACCGAGTCGGCCTCGAAACTCGCCCAGAGCGACCTTGCCGCCAACGAGAAGCTCAAGGCCGATGGATTCATCAGCGACGCGAGACTGAGCGAACTGCAGCGCGTCGTGGTCGACTACCGCGCCCGCGTGCAGGCCAGCCAGGGCCAAATGGCACAGGCGCGCCAGAAGGAGGCGGACATCCGTCTCAAGCTCTCGGCGCAGAAGACGGAATTCGCGCGAGCCGCGGCCGACGAGCTGAAAGACGTAACCGCCCAACTCGCGCAGATCGAACAGGCGCTGCGCCCGGCGCTCGATGCACAGACGCGGCAGCGGCTCGTGGCGCCGGTCGCCGGAGAAGTGGTGGACCTGAAGGCACACACCGTCGGCGCCGCCATCGGGCCGCGCGAGCCGGTGATGGACATCGTGCCCACCGGCTCGGAGCTGATCATCGAGGCGCGCATCGCGCCGGCCGATATCCGTGACGTGCAGCGTGTGCAGGCCAACACGGGCGTTGCGCACGTGATGCTCACCGCGTACCGCGCCCGCGCCACGCCGCAGGTCGAGGGGCTGCTCAGCTATGTGGGCGCCGACCGGGTGACCGATCCTCGTTCGGCCAACCCAGGTGCGCCCTACTACGTCGCGCATGTCACCGTGAGTCAGGAAGCGCTGCAGGCTGCCAGCAAGCTGGCGGGCCAGCCGCTGGTGCTGTCGCCCGGCATGCAGGCAGAGGTGTTCATTCCCACGGGGGAGCGCAGTGCGTGGCGCTATCTGTTCGATCCGGTGCTCGATGGGATTCGGCGAAGCATGCGGGAACGGTGAGGCAGGAGACAGGGAGTCGATCGATGCAACATCTCACAAAGAATGATCTGAAAGCCTGGGTCACCGCCGTGACCCATCCGCTCGCTTCGGCCGACAGCCTGACTGCATGGCTCGAAGGGCCGCTGCGAAAGTTCTTCCCGTTCAAGGGTGTCGTGCTCGGGCACGGAGAGCTCGTTGCGGGGCAACTCAATGTCACGCACATGCTTGCCACAGGCCACGACGATGCTTACCTGCGTCAGCTTCCGACCACCTTCGAGCTGAACCAGCGCGGGTCCTTGAGGTGGTGGTTCTCGAGCCGGCAACCCTTCCACATCAACCCGAAGAATCCATCCGAGCATGCAAGCGCCTTCGAGCTCGACGAGATCGAGCGCTTCGGCTTCGGCAATGTGGCGGGGCACGGTGTGCTCAACGTCAAGGCCAATGCGGGAATCTATTTCGGCTTTGCTGGCGTCAGGGAGCCGCTGGGCGACTGGCACCTCGAAGCGCTGACGCTGATTGCGCCGGTGCTCAATGACCTGATGCTGTCCCACATCGCGCTGACGCTGCCTGCAGTGGCGAGTGGGCTCGATGGATTGACGCCGAGGCAAAAGGAAATCGTGCGGCAACTGGCCGCCGGCAAGAGCAACAAGGGCATCGCGCAGTCGATCGGGGGGATCACCGAAAAGAGCGTTCGCAATCAGCTGGCGAAGGTTTATGCGCGCGTGGGCGTGTGCAAGAGGACAGAGCTCATTGCTTTGCTTAGATAGAAGGACAACGAGGGTTTGGGAGGGACATTTGTCATCTATGCGCGGAGCAGGAATTGCGAGAGCATCGCCCACTTTGTCGATGTCAGGGGAAGAATCAAATGGACTCAGGGATCGGAGGGCGTTGCAGCAATCTTGTCGGGCAAGGGGGCATGAGGTGAACTGGCTCGGGCCATCGCGGATTCTGCGTGTGCTGGCTGCGGCAGGAGCAACCGCGCTTGCTCCGGACGCTTGGGGTCAAGCAATCGGGCCGCCTGGTGTTGAAACGCCGGCGTCGGGAGCTGCGACTTTCGAGGGCAGGAGCATCGCAACTGAATTACCTCTTGAACTCCAGCAAATGATCGATGCTGCCAGGCACTTGCATGAGGTGCCTGGGCTGATCCTCAACAGAGAGTCGATCGAGAAGACATTGGGTGCGAGGCTGATCGTCTCGAAGCCAACATCAAACAGCCGGGGCGATCGAATTCTGGTTGAACCGTTTGTCAAGGAGGGGCCATTGACAGGCACCTTCTGGAAAGGACGCTTGGCTTACTTTGAATACAAGGAGTCCGGCACCTGGAGCATGACGATCGAGTTGGGCTACGCGCAAAGCCGCGATGATCCCGGAATCATGTGTTATCCGTCGCGCCTGCTGGAGGCGTACTGGGGAAAGCCATTCAGGTATCGGCCACAGGACGTCCATGCGCAGTTGCGAGAGTGGACATTGCCACCGGGCGTTCCGCCAACCGGCCCACATGATGGACGCCCCTACACCGCAGAGTTTCGCGCGCCGCACAAGAGCAGCGGGAGCGTGAGCTTCCATCTCGGCCGCGGCGGTTGTTTAGACAGCATTTCGATAGGCAATTTGTTCATGCTTAGGGAGTACAAAGATGACCGCATTTACCACGAGTGACCTGATCTTCGATCGAATCAAGTCTGCTGAGGGAGCGGATTTGACGGCGCTACAGAACTTTGTGAATGCACTCAACCGAGATACTTACGCCAACGCACAGGTCAGTGCAATGGTCAGTCGAGGTGATGCTGTATTTGAGCTGGTCAGTCACGCCAGACTTGAGGAGAACCGGGCCGCGGCGATGTATGACTCTGGTCGTGACTCGGATCTTTTCGTGCGCCGTGGCGGCAAGTTCGCCGTCCAACTCGATCAAGACTGGTTCGTCAACCGCACCACAACAGTCGATGGCCACGCTGTTGTCATCCAAGCTGCGGCCTGGGCTACCTCCATCGGTGCATCCACCCGCATGGGCCTCACGGTCCACGAGGTCCAGCACAACGCCAGCCAGAACTGGTACGACGAAGCCTACCGCCTTCGCGATACCAGCCCCGCCACCTACCACCCCGCGTTAACGGGCGCAGGGCGTGCGGCCGCTTCTGTCGAACTGATGATGAGGGCCGAAGCGGCCGGCTGGTATGCCGACCTGCAGACGTTGCGCTCGCTGCGCGATTCCGGCGAGATGACACCTACCGAGTACCACATGCGCACACAGGAAGGTACCATCTACGCAAACCTGATGGACGCGGAGCTGAGCGGCAGGGCGATGGGCTATTCCGGCACGGCGCTCGCAAGCTATGTGGCCGAGCATGCGCAGGGCTCATTGCCCTCGAACTACGTGGCCAACTACACCAGCGACGAGGTCATCCGAGACTATGACTCCTCCGGTCGCCTGATCCAGGTCATCGAGACCGATGGAGCGCACAACGATGCCGGCTACGGCACCCGCGTCACCACCTACGACGTTCAGGGCCGCATAGATTCGATCGACGTACGTCGCGACGACGGCACCCGCGACACGACCGACTACGACCAGAACGGCACGCGACTCTGGAGCCGCATCGAGTCGCGCTTCGACGCCCAGGGTCGCGAGGACTACGCCACTACTTTCATCGACGACGGCAGCCGGATCGTTTACGACTACGACCAAACCAACGCCCGCGGCGACAGGACATCGCAGACGTGCATTGACGCCCAAGGCCGCACCGACTCGACTTACGTGATCCAGGACGATGGCAGTGTGGACTCGACCGACTACGACCAGACCAATGTTCGCGGCGACCGCACATCGCAGACGCACGTCGACGCCCAAGGCCGCACCGATTGGGTCTACGTGACCCAGGATGACGACAGTGTGGACTCGACTGACTACGACCAAACCAACGTCCGCGCTGACCGCGCATCGCAGACGCACTTCGACGCCCAAGGCCGCGCCGATTGGACCTACGTGACCCAGGATGACGGCAGCGTGGACTCGATCGACTACGACCAGACCAATGTCCGCGGCGACCGCACATGGCAGACGCACATGGATGCTCAAGGCCGTACCGATTGGACTTACGCCACTTTGGATGACGGCAGCGTGGACTGGGCGGACTATGACCAGACCGGCGCGCGCGCGGACAGCATCTCACAGAGTCACATGGACGCCCAAGGCCGCCTGGACTGGACCTATGTCAGCCAGGACGATGGCAGCCGCGACTGGACGGACTATGACCAGACCGGCGTGCGCGCGGACAGCATCTCGCAGTCCCATACGGATAGCCAGGGCCTTCTCGACTGGACCTATGTCACCCAGGATGACGGCAGCTGCGACTGGGCGGACTATGACCAGACCGGCGCGCGCGCGGACAGCATCTCACAGTCCCACACAGATGCCCAAGGCCGTCTTGACTGGACCTATGTGACCCAGGATGACGGTAGCCGTGACTGGACCGACTACGACCAGAACAACGAGCGTGGCGACAGTATCTGGCAGAACCGCACCGACGCGTGGGGACGCGAAGATTGGGCAAGCATCACTCTCGACGACGGAAGCCGCAACTGGTACGACTACGACCAGGACGGCTCACAGGCCTGGAGTCGGGTCGAATCCCGTTTCGATGCCTGGGGCCGCGAGGACTACGCCGATCTGTACCTGGACAACGGCAGCCGCGAGCGCCACGACTACGATCAAGTGGGCAGCCAGAGTTGGAGTGCGGTTGTGTCGCATTTCGACGCGAGGGGGCGCGAAGACTTTGCCGACATGTCCATGGACGACGGGACGCGTGACCGATACGACTATGACCAGGACGGCACGCAAGACTGGACGCGCGTGATGTCCCATTTCGACGCCTGGGGGCGTGAGGATGAAGCCACCGTTTTCATGGACAACATGACGCGCATACGCTGCGACTACGACCAGGACAATACGAAGCCGTGGAGCAGGGTCGAACAGCATTTCACCACGTGGGGCTATGAGTCCACTGCCGATGTTTTCAACGATGACGGCAGCCGGATGCGGATCGAGTATCTCGACGTCGGCCTCAGGATGGTCACCACGTTCAATGCTTTCGGCCTGCAGGTATATAGGGAGGCGCAGGTCGATAGCCCGCACCTCCCGCCGCCACCGCCATTGTTCTACGGCCGCCCGACGGAGTCTCCTTCTCCGCCGCCGTACCATGACCCTTACGATCCTTATCCCAACGCTCATGTCGACGTCGGGCCGCTTGCGCCTTCAGGGGACTGGTAAGTGCAACGATCGGCGCCTCAGCCTGGCCGTTGCGCTGAAGACGCGCCTCTGTCCAGAGCCATCCGCTCAGCCACCCGTTCGGCAAACCCAGTCAACAACCGCGCATCGGAAGAGTGGAACCAGGTGACCGTGGGGCCTTGCCGCACCAGCAGCCGCGGCGCGACGATGCGGTCGACCCAGCGCCAATGCACCAGCTTGAGCTGCGTGACCTTGCCCGCGTCCGCTCGCCGGTTCCAGATCCAGGTCTGCGTCAGCACGTCGCCTTCGAGCCGGGTGCGGCTGTAGACGATCCAGTAGCCGACCCACACGATGCAGACCGCTGCGCCGGCGAACAGCAGCAGGCTGGGCGTCGACCACTCGGCGCTTCGCAGCGCGGGCAGGCTCCACAGGCCGAAGGCGATCAGGTCGACGACGAGAAGCACGGCCAGGATCCGCACCAAAGGCGGATACGCGGGGCTCTCGAGCGGTGTACCCCAGTCCGCCTCGGCGGGGCTCACTGCTTGCCGTCAGCCCCGGGCGCCGGGGCGGGCGCCTCGGGCTCGGGCTCGGGCATCGGCAGCGCGTCGGGCTCGCCGGACTTCCTGTTGCCGAACGGGTCGTCCATGTTGATGCCGCTGTTGCCGGGCCCCATCAGGTCGGCCGGCATCTCCAGCTTGACCTTGTCCACGTCGACCACGACCTTCTTGTCGAGGAAGACGGTGACGGTCTGCGGAAAGAAAATCACGATGCCGACCAGCAGCAGCTGCAGGCCGACCCACGGAATGGCGCCGAGATAGATGTCGCGCGAATCGACCTTGCGCGGCAGCGCGCCATTCTTGAACAGCGTGTCGGCAATGCCCCGCAGATAGAACAGCGCAAAGCCGAAGGGCGGGTGCATGAACGAGGTCTGCATGTTCACGCACAGCAGCACGCCGAACCACACCATGTCGATGCCCAGCTTGGCCGCGACCGGCCCGAGCATCGGCAGGATGATGAAGGCGATCTCGAAGAAGTCGAGGAAAAAGGCCAGGAAGAAGACGAAGACGTTGACCGCGATCAGGAAGCCGATCTGCCCGCCTGGCAGGCCGGAGAGCATGTGCTCGATCCACCTGGCACCGTCAACCCCCTGGAACACCAGCGAGAACACGCGCGAGCCGATCAGGATGAAGACCACCATGGCGGTGAGCCGCATGGTGCCGTTCATCGCGTCCTTGAGCATCGGCCAGTTCAGCCGCCGGTGGATGGCGGCCAGGACCAGCGAACCCACAGCGCCCATTGCGCCGGCCTCGGTCGGCGTTGCGATGGCGTGGTCCATGAAGGGCAGGCCGCCCATCGAGCCCAGCACCGCGAAGATCAGGATGGCCGAGGGGATGATGCCGCGCAGGCACTTGGCCCACAGCGCCCAGCCCTGCAGCGTGCGCGCCGAGGCCGGCACACCGGGCACGTAGCTGGGGCGGACGCGCGAGACCAGGAAGGTGTAGATCGCGAAGATCGCCACCTGCAGGATCGACGGGCCCCAGGCGCCCTTGTACATCTGGCCCACGTCGGTGCCGAGCTGGTCGGCCATCACGATCAGCACCAGCGAAGGCGGCACCAGCTGCGTGATGGTGCCCGAGGCCGCCAGCACGCCCGTGGAGTAGCGCATGTTGTAGCCGTAGCGCATCATCACCGGCAGCGAGATCATCGCCATCGCGATCACCTGTCCGGCCACGGTGCCGGTGATGGCGCCGAGGATGAAGCCCACGATGATCACCGAGTAGCCCAGGCCGCCGCGCACGGGGCCGAAGAGCTGGCCCATGGAGTCGAGCATGTCCTCGGCCAGGCCGCACTTCTCGAGCACCGCGCCCATCAGCGTGAAGAAGGGAATCGCCAGGAGCGTCTCGTTGGACAGGATGCCGAACACGTTGAGCGGCAGGTTGGCCATGAAGCCCGGCGGGAACCAGCCCATCTCGATCGCAACAAAGCCGCTGAGCAGGCCGAGCGCCGACAGCGAGAACGCCACCGGAAAGCCGATCAGCATGATCACCACCAGCCCCGCAAACATGATCGGGGCGAAATTTTCCATCTGCATTTCTTGTCCTGGGAAGCGGTGCGGTTGGGGGGGTGCTTATTGCACCGGCTTCTCGTAGTGCGTATCCATCTTGATCAGGCCGCGCAGGTAGGCGACGCGCTTGATCACCTCGGCCACGCCCTGCAGGAACACGGCGCCGAAACCCACGGGCATCATCAACGCCGCCGGCCAGCGGATCAGGCCACCGATGTTTCCGGACATCTCGCCGCTCCTCAGCATGCCGAGGAAGAAGGGGAGGGTGAGCCAGAACAGCAGGCCCATGACCGGCAGCAGGAAACAGATCAGGCCGAAGAGATCGACGTAGACCGGCCCGTTGCGCTTGAGCTTGCCGTAGATGATGTCCACCCGCACGTGCTCGTTGAGCTTGAGCACCAGCGGCGCGCCGAGCATCACCGTGGCGGCGAACAGGTACCACTGGATCTCGAGCCACGCATTGGAGCTCAAATCGAGTCCGTAGCGCACGAAGGCGTTGCCTGCGGAGATCAAGGAGGCGGCGAGGACGGCCCATGCCGCGAGCTTGCCGAGCTGGGCGCTGATCCAGTCCATGGCCAGCGCGAACTTGAGGAATGCGGACAAGGTATGTCTCTTTGGGGTGGTTCGGCGCCAGTCGGGTAGGGTCGGCGCAAAGCCCGGAATGTTAACTCGCCGCCGCAGAACGCCCGCTCGCGCACTCGGCGGGTTTACCCTGCGAAGTCCCCCCGTGTCGCGCGAGGGCGGTGGCCATAATGAGCGCATGCCTTCGAGTCCGCCGTCCCGCCCGCCTTTCGGCAGCTCCGGCCCGCCTCCCCATGCCATCGACTCGCCAGACATGCGGCGCGCGGGCCGCGAGCTGCTCTCGCTGGCACTGATCGACGCGCGCAACCACACGCTGCACCTTCTCTCGCTCTACGAGCAGGCGCTGGGCTCCCAGAGCCTCGCGGTGCCGCGGCAGGAAGGCATCGATCCGCCGCTCTGGCTGGCCGGCCACATCGGCTGGTTCTCCGAATGGTGGATTGCGCGCAACACGCAGCGCGCCTTCGGCGCCGACTGTCCTGTGCGGCCGACGCGGCTGGCCGCCATCGAGCCGCAGGCCGATGCATGGTGGAACCCGTCGCAGGTCGAGGCCAAGGCGCGCTGGTCGCCGGAGCTGCCCGATCTCTCGATGACCAAGGCTTACCTGCTCGAGACACTGGAGAGCACGCTTGAACTTCTGGAGCATGCGGTCGAGACCGATGCCGGCCTTTACTTCTACCGCTTGGCGCTGTTCCACGAAGACCTGCGTGGCGAGCAACTGGTCGTGATGGCGCAGACCCTCGGTCTGCCGCTGGGCATCGAGGCCCGAGCGGCGCCGGTGGAACACCAGCCGTTGCTGCTGCCCGCCACCGCCTGGACGCTCGGGCTCCACGAGTCCGGCTTTGGCTTCGCGCAGGAGCGCGGCCAACGCATGCTGCAAGTTCCGGAGTTCGAGATCGATGCGCAGCCCATCACCTGGAGCCAGTACGTGGAGTTCGTCGACGACGGTGGCTACGACCGCGAAGCGCTGTGGCTGCCGGGCGGGCTGGCCTGGCTCGCTGCCCAGACGGAGGGACGCCGTGGCCCCCGCCATGTGGAGCAGATCGGCGCCGCGCGGCGTGGCGGCGGCGGCTCTGTGCTGCAGCAGCGCTTCGGCCGCCCCGTGCGCGCGGCCGGCAACCAGAGCGCGGTGCATGTGAGCTGGTGGGAGGCCGATGCCTGGTCGCGCTGGGCCGGGCGCCGGCTCGTGACCGAGATCGAATGGGAGATCGCCGCCCATACCGCCGTGCGGCACGGCTTCCGCTGGGCCGATGTGCACGAGTGGACCGCCGGCACCCTGCGGCCCTGGCCTGGCTTCCGCGCCGACCCCTGGAGCGCAGGCACCGAGTTCGATCCGCAGCCTGCCTTCGGCACGGCGCGCGTGCTGCGCGGCGCTTCCACCGCCACCCGCGCACGCCTGCGTTCACCGAAGCGACGCGGCTTCGCCTGGCCGGAGCGGGATGACGGGTTCTTCGGGTTCCGGACCTGCGCGCTCTAGCGGCGTGCCATCATCGGCGCCGGCACAACATCGACGGAAAGGGCGCTTGCGGATGGCTCGCGTGCGTGACCCGGCTGGCTACGACGGCCAGCGAGAAATGATTCTTTCGAACGCGGCACAGCTGTTCGCGCAGCGCGGCTATGCGGGCACGTCGATGAACGAAGTGGCCGCGGCTTGCGGCGTTTCCAAGGCGACGCTCTACCACTACGTGCGCGACAAGCACGACCTCGCCGTGCGCATCGCCGAAGAGCACGTGCAGCGCCTCGAAACGGTGGTGGATGAAGTGCTGCGCGAACACGAGACGCCCGAGGCCCGCCTCGGTGCGCTGATCCGCAGCTTCGTGGCCGAATACGCGATGGCGCAGAACGCCCAGCGCGTGCTGACCGAAGACGTGCGCTTTCTGCGAGAAGAGGATCAGCAGCGCATCGTCGGCGTCGAGCGGCGCGTGGTCGCTGCCTTCGCGCGCACCATTGCCGAAGTGCGCGGCGAGGATCCGGCGAGCAAGCTCGGCAAGCCGATGGCGATGCTGCTCTTCGGCATGATCAACTGGATGTTCACCTGGATGAAGCCCGGCCGCGAGCTCGACCACGAGGCGATCGGCGAGATCGTCGCCGACCTGTTCTTCGGCGGCGTGCGGGCGGTGGAACTGCCGCCGGCGTTGGCCCCGAAGGGCGAGCGCGCAGTGGCCGGTGCGCGCAAGCTGCGTTGAGGAGCGATTAGAAAGAGACAGCGGGCTCAGCCGCGCCGCGTGGCGATCAGCGGACGCACGTCAGGCGACTGCAGGCGCGGCCGGTTCTCTTCCGCCGCGGCCAGGGGCTGCACCTCGACCAGGCTCGCGAGGCAGCGCTTGGTGAGGTCCTGGTAGGTCCGCGTGCCTTCCTGCTTCCACGCGACCTCTTCATCGCCGAGCTGGCGCCGTACGCGGGCCGGCACGCCCGTCACCAGACTGCGCGCGGGCACCTTCATGCCGGCTGGCACGAAGGCGCAGGCCGCGACGAAGGCGGATTCGCCGATCTCGGCCTCGTCCATCACCACCGCGTTCATGCCCACCAACGCATCGCGCCGCACCACGCAACTGTGCAGCACCGCGCCGTGGCCGATATGGCCGTCCTCCTCGACCACGGTGTCCTGGTCCGGGAAGCCGTGGATCACGCAGTTGTCCTGCACGTTGGCGCCGCGCTCGAGCACGATGCGCCCGAAGTCGCCTCGCAGGCTGGCGCAAGGGCCGACGTAGCAGCCAGGCCCCACGATCACGTCGCCTATCAGAACGGCGGTGGGGTGCACGTAGGCGCCGGGGTCGACGACCGGCACCACGCCTTCGAGCGCATAACAGGGCATGAGATCCGTTCCCTCACGATTGGAAGACAGGTCGACGCGCGCTCGCCCTCAGGGTTAGTACCGAAGGCGAAAGCTTGCGCGGGCGAGATCGCGAATCCTATAATCAACCGAACGGTCGGTCAATTATTCGAGACATCCTGCGGCCGATGGCCTGCCGTCAACCCCACCAGCAGCAACCACGATGAACGAACCCTTGGTACGTAGCACGCAATCGGGCGCCGTGCGCACGCTCCAGCTCAACCGGCCGGAGGCGCTCAACAGTTTTACCTCGCAGCTGCATGCCGCGCTCATGGCTGCGCTCGACGAAGCCGCGGACGATTCCGCGGTGCGCTGTGTCGTGCTGGGCGGCGTGGGTCGCGCCTTCTGTGCCGGCCAGGACCTGTCCGACCCGATGGTGGCGCCGGACTTCACGCCCGGCGCCACCCCCAAGGACCTGGGCCACGTGATCGAGTCGCTGTACGCGCCGCTCGTCCTGCGCATCCGCTCGATGCCGGTGCCGGTGATCGCCGAGGTGCATGGCGTCGCGGCCGGCGCCGGCGCCAATCTTGCGCTGGCCTGCGACCTCGTGATCGCCGGCCGCTCAGCGAGCTTCATCCAGGCCTTCACCAAGATCGGCCTGGTGCCCGACACCGGCGGCAGCTGGCTGCTGCCGCGCCTGGTCGGGCAGGCGCGCGCGCTGGGCCTCGCCCTGCTGGGCGACAAGCTGCCGGCGGCCGAGGCGGCGCAAATGGGCCTGATCTGGAAGTGTGTGGAGGACGACGAGCTCAGCCTCGCCGTCGAGTCGCTGGCGCAGCGCCTGGCCGCCATGCCGGTGCGCGCGCTGGTCGCCACGCGCAAGGCGCTGGCCGATGCACAGGCGCTGGACCTGCCCGCCGCGATGGCGCGCGAGGCCGCGATGCAGCGCGAGCTCGGTGCCGCTGCCGACTACCGCGAAGGCGTGGAGGCTTTCCGCGGCAAGCGCCTGCCGCAGTTCAACGACCGTTGAAAAAGCTTCGACCGATGAGCGACACCCACGCCCAGAACACCGCCGAACGCGTGCGCGATGCCATGTTCGCCAGGGACCGCGCCGTGCGCGGCCTCGGCATGGAGATCGAGGCCATCGCACCCGGCCGCGCCGACGTCACCATGACCGTGCGCGAAGACATGCTCAACGGCCACGACATCTGCCATGGCGGCTTCATCTCGGCCCTGGCCGATTCGGCCTTCGCCTATGCCTGCAACTCCTACAACGAGGTCACCGTCGCATCCGGCTTCGGCATCGACTTCGTTGCACCGGCGCGTGAGGGCGATCGGCTGCTTGCGCGCTGCGTCGAGGTCTCGAAGACAGGCCGCACGGGCGTCTACGACACCGAGGTGCTGAACCAGCGCGGCGAGCGGGTCGCGGTGTTCCGCGGGCGTTCCTACACTCTCAAGGGCAAGCCGGTCGCACCGGCGTGAATCGCAACAGCCCCCAGGATTTGAGGAGATTTCCATGCCCGCCCGACGCCCTTCGCCCGGTGATCTCGAACCCATCGAAACCGCGAGCCGCGACGAGATCGCCGCGCTTCAGCTGCAGCGCCTCCAGGCCACCCTGCAGCGCGCCTACGACAAGGTGCCGCACTACCGTCAGGCCTTCGATGCACGCGGCGTGCATCCGGGCGACCTGAAGCAGCTGAGCGACGTCGCGAAGTTTCCTTTCACCGTCAAGAAGGACTTGCGCGACAACTATCCCTTCGGCATGTTCGCCGTGCCGCGCGAGCAGGTGGCCCGCATCCACGCTTCCTCGGGCACCACCGGCAAGCCGACCGTCGTGGGGTACACCCTGCAGGACATCGAGCATTGGGCCAACCTCGTGGCGCGTTCGATCCGCGCCGCAGGCGGGCGGGCCGGCGACATCGTGCACGTGGCCTACGGCTACGGTCTTTTCACAGGCGGCCTGGGCGCGCACTACGGCGCCGAGCGCGCCGGCTGCACCGTGATCCCGATGTCAGGCGGCCAGACCGAGAAGCAGGTGCAGCTGATCCGCGACTTCCGGCCCGACATCATCATGGTCACGCCCAGCTACATGCAGGTGATCATCGAGGAGTTCCAGCGCCAGGGGCTGGATGCCCGCGAGAACTCGCTCAAGGTCGGCATCTTCGGCGCCGAGCCGTGGACCGAGGCCATGCGCCGCGAGATCGAGCACAAGGGCGGCATGGACGCAGTCGACATCTACGGCCTGTCGGAGGTGATGGGCCCCGGCGTGGCCAGCGAATGCATCGAGAGCAAGGACGGGCCGGTCGTGTGGGAAGACCATTTCTATCCCGAGATCATCGACCCCGAGACCGGCGAGGTGCTGCCTGACGGCGAAGAGGGCGAGCTGGTCTTCACCTCGCTCACCAAGGAGGCGCTGCCGATCGTGCGCTACCGCACGCGCGACCTCACGCGCCTCTTGCCGCCCACCTCGCGCAGCTTCCGCCGCATGGGCAAGATCGTCGGGCGCAGCGACGACATGCTGATCATCCGTGGCGTCAATGTGTTCCCCACGCAGATCGAGGAGATCGTGCTTGCGCACGAGAAGCTTTCGGGCCAGTACCTGATCAAGGTAGGCCGCGAGGGCCACCTGGACCATGTGGAAGTGCGCTGCGAGCTGCAGCAGGGCGCCGCCGGCATCCCCGATGCCGAGTGCGACCAGATCGCCCAATGGGTGCAGCAGCGCGTCAAGACCCTGGTCGGCATCTCGACCGCGGTGCTGGTGCAGCCCCCCGCCACGCTCGAACGCACGCTGACCGGCAAGGCCCGGCGCGTGATCGACGAACGCCCCAAGACCTGAGAGTTTGCTGAAAGGACACGCCATGTACACCCAAGCGATGGACACCATGGGCAAGGACAAGGACGGCCCCAAGGCCGTGCGCTCGGCCGAGGAGATGCGCCTGCAGCAGCGCTTCGACGATCGCATCGATGCCGGCGATTTCATCGAGGCCAAAGACTGGATGCCCGAGCACTACCGCAAGACGCTGGTGCGCCAGATCAGCCAGCATGCGCATTCCGAGATCGTCGGCATGCTGCCCGAGGGCAACTGGATCAGCCGCGCCCCCACGCTGAAACGAAAGGCCATCCTGCTGGCCAAGGTCCAGGATGAGGGAGGCCATGGCCTCTACCTGTACGCCGCCGCCGAGACCCTGGGCACCAGCCGCGACCAGATGCTGGACGCGCTGCACAGCGGCAAGGCCAAGTACAGCTCGATCTTCAACTACCCCACGCTGACCTGGGCCGACATGGGCACCATCGGCTGGCTGGTCGACGGCGCGGCGATCATGAACCAGGTGCCGATCTGCCGCTGCTCGTATGCGCCCTATGCACGCGCCATGATCCGCATCTGCCGCGAGGAGAGCTTCCATCAGCGCCAGGGCTACGAGGCGCTGCTGACGATGATGCAGCACGGTACCGAGGCCCAGAAGGCGATGGTGCAGGACGCGGTCAACCGCTGGTGGTGGCCCTCGATCATGATGTTCGGTCCGCCCGACGACCAGTCGCCCAACAGTGCGCAGTCGATGCGCTGGGGCATCAAGCGCTTCACCAACGACGAGCTGCGCCAGAAGTTCATCGATGCCGCTGTCGAGCAGGCCAAGGTGCTGGGCGTGACCCTGCCCGACCCCGACCTGAAGTGGAACGAGGAGCGCCAGGCGAACGACCATGGGCTGATCGACTGGGCCGAGTTCTGGCGGGTGATCGGCGGTGACGGGCCCTGCAACCGCGAGCGGCTCGGCGCGCGGGTGAAGGCCTGGGATGAGGGCGCCTGGGTGCGCGATGCCGCGCTGGCCCATGCGCGCAAGCAACATCATCTGAAGGAAGCAGCATGATCGACGCGACCGCAACCGAACATGAGTGGCCGCTTTGGGAAGTGTTCGTCCGCAGCAAGGCCGGCCTGGACCACAAGCATTGCGGCAGCCTGCATGCGCCCGACCCCAAGATGGCGCTCCAGATGGCACGAGACGTCTACACGCGGCGCCAGGAAGGCGTCAGCGTCTGGGTGGTGCGCTCCGACCAGATCGTCGCCAGCGACCCCGGCGACAAGGACATGTTCTTCGACCCGGCGGAAGACAAGGTCTACCGCCATCCGACCTTCTACGCCTTGCCGAAATCGGTCGACCACATGTGACGTGACGCCATGCAAGCATCCATCGAACTCGACCGCAGCCCCGCCGTGCAGTACCTGCTGCGCATCGGCGATACCTGCCTGATCCTCGCGCAGCGCCTCGGCGAATGGTGCGGCCACGCGCCCGTGCTGGAAGAGGACATCGCCATGACCAACATGGCGCTCGACCTCGTGGGCCAGGCGCGTGCGCTGCTGACCCGCGCCGGCCAGATCGAAAGCCGCGCGCACGATGAAGACCAGTTGGCCTTCCTGCGCGACGAGCGCGACTACTTCAACCCCACGCTGGTCGAACTGCCGCGCGGCGACTTCGCCTTCAGCGTGCTTCGCAACGCGATGGCCGCGACGCTGCTCAAGCTGCTGTGGGAAAGGCTTGAATCCTCGAGCGATGCCGAGGTGGCAGCCATTGCGGCCAAGGCCATCAAGGAAGCGCGCTACCACCAGCAGCATGCGGCCGACTGGGTGGTGCGCCTGGGCGACGGCACCGACGAATCGCATTCGCGCATGGAGGCTGCGCTGACCCAGCTGTGGCGCTATGTGCCCGAGCTCTTCGCGTCGGACGCCATCGACGAGGAGGCGCGCGCCAGCGGCCTGGGGCCGGCCTGGTCCGAGCTGCGGGAAGCCTGGTTTGCCGAGATGGGTTCGGTGCTCGAGGAGGCCACGCTCGCCATGCCGGCCGAATCCGCCTTCCTGAGCACCGGCAAGCGCGGCCTGCACAGCGAGCACATGGGCTACATCCTCGCCGAAATGCAGTTTCTGCAGCGCGCCTATCCCGGCGGGGTGTGGTGATGGATGCGCTGCGCCTTCCTGCTGCTGAAGAGGCTCGGATTGCACGCGCCTGGGAGGTACTGGGCACCGTGCTCGACCCCGAGGTGCCCGCGCTGTCGGTCTGCGACCTGGGCATCGTGCGCGAGATCCTGCCGCGAGAGGAGGGGTTCGAGATCGTGCTGACGCCCACCTATTCCGGCTGCCCCGCCACCGAGGTGATCGAGCGCAGCGTGCTCGAGGCCATCGACGCCGCGGGGCTCGGTCCGGCCCGCGTGACCCTTCGCCGCGCGCCGGCCTGGACCACCGACTGGATCAGCTCCGAAGGCAAGCGCAAGCTGCGCGAATACGGCATCGCGCCGCCAGGCGCAGCGGGCTCGCATGGCGGCGCGGTGCCGATTCGCCTGGTGCGCCGCCCGCCGGCCGCGCCGGTGGCCTGTCCGCGATGCGGAAGCGCCCACACGGAGCGGCTTTCGGCCTTCGGCTCCACCGCGTGCAAGTCGCTCTACCGCTGCCTCGATTGCCGCGAACCCTTCGAGCACTTCAAACCCCTCTGAGCCATGAGCGTCATCTTCCACCCGCTGCGCGTGCGCAG
Organism: Variovorax sp. PBL-H6; assembly: GCF_901827155.1. Taxonomy (NCBI): domain Bacteria; kingdom Pseudomonadati; phylum Pseudomonadota; class Betaproteobacteria; order Burkholderiales; family Comamonadaceae; genus Variovorax; species Variovorax sp. PBL-H6. The sequence continues at coordinate 4,599,048 of NZ_LR594659.1, read as the reverse complement.
CATCGAGCCCGACACCGCCGAGGCGGTGATCGTCTCCTTCGACGTGCCGGAGGAACTGCGCGGCGTGTTCGGCTTCACCCAGGGCCAGTACCTCACGCTGCGCAAGGAGATCGACGGCCAGGACCTGCGCCGCTCCTACTCCATCTGCGCCGGGGTGGACGACGGCGAGTTGCGGGTCGGCGTGCGCAAGGTGCAGCAGGGCCTGTTCTCCAACTGGATCAACAGCAGCCTCCAGCCCGGCGACACGCTGCAGGTGATGGCGCCACAGGGCCGCTTCTTCGTGCCGATTGAGCCCGACGCACGGCGCCACCACGTAGGCATCGCGGGCGGCAGCGGCATCACGCCCATCCTCTCCATCATGAAGACGGTGCTGGCGCGCGAGCCGCATTCGCGCTTCACTCTCATCTACGGCAACCGGCAGCTCCGGTCCACGATGTTCAAGGAAGAAATCGAGGACCTGAAGAACCGCTACATGACGCGCCTGTCGCTGCAGCTCGTGTTCTCCGACGAGCACACCGACGTGCCCATCAACGCCGGCCTGATGAACCGCGAGAAGATCGCCGAGTTCCTCAGGGGCCTGGTGGCACCCGGCAGCATCGACCACGTCTATGTCTGCGGCCCCTTCCAGATGAACGACGAGGCCGAGGCCGCGCTCCTGGAGGCCGGCGTGCCCGAGGAGCGCATCCACATCGAGCGCTTCGGCCTCGCCCAGTCGCCCAGCGGCACGGTAGGCGCGGTCGTGCACGAGCCGCAGCCGGGCGATGCCGAGACCGCGCGCATCACCATCGTGCGCGACGGTATCGCGCGGGAGATCCCGTACACGCTGGGGCAGCCCAGCATCCTGGACGCGGCGTCTTCCGCCGGCCTGGAGGTGCCGTATTCCTGCACCTCCGGCGTGTGCGGCACCTGCCGCGCCAAGCTCCTGGAAGGGGAAGTGCGGATGGAGCGCAACTTCGCGCTCGACAAGAATGAGGTCGCGGGTGGCTTTATCCTCACCTGCCAGGCACACCCCCTGACCGAGCGCGTGCGGCTGTCCTTCGACGAACGCTGAGCGCACACGTTTTTTCAACTACCGGAGACCTTCATGAGTTCTTTCACCCGCCTCGGCGTGGCACTGCTGTGCGCCATGGCCTTTGCCGCGCACGCCGACATCAATGTCGGCGTCACCTTGTCGGCAACCGGGCCCGCCGCCTCCCTCGGCATTCCCGAAAAGAACACCATCGCACTCATGCCGAAGACCATCGGCGGGCAGAAGATCAACTACATCGTGCTCGACGATGCCTCCGACACCACGGCCGCGGTGTCGAACACGCGCAAGCTGATCAGCGAGAACAAGGTCGACATCGTGCTCGGCTCCACCGTCACGCCCAACTCGCTGGCCATGATCGACGTGGTGGCCGAGGAGAAGGTGCCGATGATTTCGATGGCCGCCTCGTCGCGCATCGTCGAGCCCATGGACGCCAAGCGCAAGTGGGTCTTCAAGACCCCGCAGAACGACATCATGATGTCGCTCGCCATCGCCGAGCACATGGCAGCCAACGGCGTGAAGACGGTCGGCTTCATCGGCTTTTCCGACGCCTACGGCGAAGGCTGGTTCCAGGAATTCACCAAGGCCGCCGAGTTGAGAAAGCTCAAGGTCGTGGCCAACGAGCGCTATGCTCGCAGCGACACCTCGGTCACCGGCCAGACGCTCAAGCTCATCTCCGCCAAGCCCGACGCCGTGCTGATCGCCGGCTCCGGCACCCCGGCCGCTCTGCCGCAGAAGACGCTCAAGGAGCGCGGCTACGCCGGCAAGATCTACCAGACCCACGGCGTCGCCAACTCCGACTTCCTGCGCGTCGGCGGCAAGGACGTCGAGGGCACGCTGCTGCCGTCCGGCCCGATGCTGGTGGCGTCGCAACTGCCCGATTCGCATCCGCTCAAGAAGTCCGCGCTGGCCTACGTCAATGCCTACGAAGCGGCCAACGGCAAGGGCAGCGTGTCGACCTTCGGCGGCCATGCCTGGGATGCCGGCCTGATCATGAACGCCGCGATCCCTGTCGCGCTGAAGAAGGCGCAGCCCGGCACGCCGGCCTTCCGCGCCGCGCTGCGCGATGCGCTGGAAGAGGTGAAGAACGTCCCCGGCGCGCATGGCATCTTCACCATGTCCCCGACTGACCACCTGGGCCTGGACCAGCGCGCGCGCGTGATGGTGAAGATCGAAAACGGCGCCTGGAAGTACCAGCCGCAAGACTAAGCTCGCCCCCAGGTTGGCTCACTTCGTGTAGCCGCCCACCCCTGCCGGGGGCAACACCAGCGGCCCGGCAAAGCCGGTTCCGCGGTGTTTCCCGAAGGGGGCCGCGTTCGTTTTGGAGCAATGAGTCAATGGGAGCCTTGGCGCTCTGCGTCGGAGTGGATGCATGGATTTGCAAATCGCCCTGATCCTGGGGCAGGACGGCATCGTGAACGGCGCGATCTACGGGCTCATGGCCCTGGCCCTGGTGCTGGTGTTCTCCGTGACCCGCGTCATCTTCATCCCGCAAGGGGAATTCGTGGCCTTCAGCGCGCTGTCGGTCGTGGCGCTGCAGGCTGGCCGGGTGCCTGCCACGCTGTGGCTGCTGCTGGTGCTGGCTGCGGCGGCACTCATCGTCGAACTGTGGCGGTGGAAGCGCGGCGTGGCCGTCGATTGGGTTTCGACACTCGCCTGGTGCGTGGTGCTGCCGCTGGTGGCGTGCGCGCTGGTGCTGCTGCTGCGGCCCGAATCGCAGTTCACCCAGACGCTCGCCGCGTTTGCCGTGATCGTGCCGCTGGGCCCGCTGCTCTACCGGCTGGCCTACCGGCCGCTGGCCGATGCGACCGTGCTCACGCTGCTGATCGTGTCGGTGGCGCTGCACGGCGTGCTCGTGGGCCTGGGGTTGCTGTTCTTCGGCGCCGAGGGCTCGCGCACGCCGGCCTTTTCCGAGATGCGGGTAGACCTGGGCGGAGTCGCGGTCACCGGCCAGTCGCTGGTGGTCGTGGCGGTCACGGCTGCGCTGGTGGTCTTGATGTTCCTGTTCTTCGAACGCTCGATCGTGGGCAAGGCGCTGCGCGCGACCGCGATCAATCGTGTCGGTGCTCGGCTGATGGGCATTCCCACCGGGCTTTCGGGCGACCTGAGCTTCGCGCTGGCAGCAGCGATCGGCGCGGTCTCCGGGCTGCTGATCGCGCCGATCACCACCATCTACTACGACACCGGCTTCCTGATCGGGCTGAAAGGCTTCGTGGCGGCGATCGTCGGCGGGCTGGCGAGTTACCCGCTGGCATTGGTGGGGGCGCTGATCGTGGGGCAGCTCGAGGCCTTCTCGTCCTTCTGGGCGAGTGCGTTCAAGGAGGTCTTCGTGTTCACGCTGATCATCCCGGTGCTGTGGTGGCGCTCGTTGAGCAGCCGGCATGTGGAGGATGAGGAATGAGCGCGCTGGTTTCCGATTTGCTCTCTCGGCCTCTGTGGGAGGGTTGGGGCGGCACCGGGGCTCTGATTTGCACGTCTATTTCGATTTGTACTTTGCGCTTGTTCGGAGGCAGGAGCCGGGGGTTCGTCCCGGCGGCCGAGTCACTTTCTTTTGCTTCGCCAAAAGAAAGTAACCAAAGAAAAGGCGACCCCACTGCGCGTGACCCTTCGCTTCGCTACGGGCAACCTGCGGTGCTCGCTTTTCGCGGGGTCCGCGCAAACTCGCCTGCGGCTCAAACACGCGCGGCCCTTTTTCCGCGAAAGGCTCCGCTCCTCGGCACGCGCAGAGGGGATGGGGGACCAGTCGGGCCATTGCTTCGCTCGGCCACCGACGGCCTCGCTGCGCGAGGCCTCGAACAGGTGCGTGCGTATGCGTGCGAACGGGAGCACGCGCATGTGCATCGCTACGAGCACGAGCACGAGCACGAGCACGAGCACGAGCACGAGCACGAGCACGAGCACGAGCACGAGCATGTGCCTGCACCTGTGCGTGTGCGTGTGCGTGTGCGCGAGTGTCGACGTGAGCGAGGACCCAGAGTTCACGCCGATCTGCACTCCACAGAAGGACGCGCCATGGCGCGTTGGAGTTCAAATCCCCTCTGGCCGCGCCGAGGAGCGGAGCTTTTCGCGGATCAGGGCCGCGCGTGTTTGAGCGCAGCGAGTTTGCGCGGACCCCGCGAAAAGCGAGCACCGCAGGTTGCCCGCAGCGAAGCGGAGGGTCGCGGCCAGTGGGGTCGCCTTTTCTTTGGTTACTTTCTTTTGGCGAAGCAAAAGAAAGTGACTCGGCTGCCGGGACGACGCCCCGGCTCCAGCCTCCGAACGAGCGCACAGTACGAATCGACAGCCAAAGCGCCCTCACCCCAGCCCACTCCCCGAGGGAGAGGGCGCAAGCGAGGGGAAGCGAGCACTACCATGAGTGTTCTCAAAGTCCAAGACCCCGCCGGCTCGCAGGCTGAAGCGACAAGCCGTCGGGAGGTTTGCCAATGACCCGCCGGCATCTGACCCTGGCCTTCATCGTCGCCCTCGCAGTGGCCTGGAGCTTCCTGCCCGACTTCTCGGTCACCGTGCTCAGCTACATCGGTCTCTACGCCTTGGTGGCGGCCGGCCTCGTGATGCTCACCGGTGTCGGCGGCATGACCTCCTTCGGGCAAGCCGCTTTCGTCGGCACCGGCGCCTACGCAACCGCGTGGATCTGCACCTCGCCGATGGCCGCCTCCGCGCTGGGTGGCATCAGCCCGGCGCTGCTCCCGTGGATCGGGCTGCTCTTCGGCATCGTCGTGACCTTCGTCATCGCCTGGTGCCTGGGCGCGATCACGCTGCGCCTGTCCGGCCACTACCTGCCGCTGTGCACCATCGCCTGGGGGCTGAGCTTCTATTTCCTGTTCGGCAATCTCGAGTTCCTCGGCGGCCATACTGGCGTGGCCGGCGTGCCGGCAATCGCAGTCGCAGGCATCTCCTTCGCTTCGCCGCGCTCGCTCGGCCTTGTCATCTGGGGCGTGCTGCTGCTGGCGCTCTGGGCGCTGCACAACCTGCTGGATTCGCGCGAGGGACGTGCCATTCGCGCGCTGAAGGGCGGCCGCGTGATGGCCGAGTCGATGGGCGTGGACACGGGCCGCTACCGCATCAAGGTCTTCGTGCTGGCGGCGCTGCTGGCGGCGGTGTCCGGCTGGCTCTATGCGCACCTGCAGCGCTTCATCAACCCGACACCCTTCAACCTCAATATCGGCATCGAGTACCTGTTCATGGCGGTCGTCGGCGGCGCCGGCCACCTGTGGGGCGCGGTGCTCGGCGCCGCGCTGATCACGCTGCTGAAGGAGCAGCTGCAGGACATCCTGCCGCAGCTGCTCGGATCGAGCGGCAACTTCGAGGTGATCGTCTTCGGGCTGTTGATGCTCGTCGTGCTGCAGCGCTTCGCCGATGGGCTGTGGCCGACGCTGGCACGCATCGGCGGGCGGTTCCTGAAGCCGGCTGCGGTGCGGCCGCCGCGCCACGTGCTCGCACTGCCCGAGACCGCATTGCCACCGCGCGGCCAGGTCGTGCTGGAGGCCAAGGCCGTCACCAAGCGCTTCGGCGGGCTGGTGGCCAACGATGCCGTCAGCCTCGATGTGAAGGCCGGCGAGATCCATGCGCTGATCGGACCCAACGGCGCCGGCAAGAGCACCTTCTTCAACATGATCTCGGGGGTGGACGATCCCACCGAAGGCGAGGTGCGGCTGATGGACCGGCCCATGACCGGCCAGCCCTCGCGTGCCTTCGCGGCGCTGGGCCTCGGCCGCACCTTCCAGCATGTGCGCCTGCTGGGCCAGCGGCGCGTGATCGAGAACGTCGCGCTGGGCGCGCACCGGCGCGGGCAGCGCGGCTGGATCGCCTCGATGCTGCGGCTCGACCGTGCCGAGGAGGCCGCGCTGCTTGCGCAAGCACGCCAGCAGATCGAGCGCTGCGGCCTGAGCGAGTTCGCGGAGGTACCGGCAGGTTCGCTGGCGCTGGGCCAACAGCGCGTGGTCGAGATCGCACGCGCGCTGGCGGGCAATCCGGCGGTGCTGCTGCTGGACGAGCCGGCGGCTGGACTGCGTCACCTGGAGAAGCGTGCGCTCGCGACGCTACTCGACCAACTGCGCGCCGAGGGGCTGGGCATCCTGGTGGTGGAACACGACATGGAGTTTGTGATGAACCTGGCGGATCGCGTGACTGTGCTGGAGTTTGGCGCTGTCATCGCGCGTGGGACGCCAGCGGAGGTTCAGGGGGATCCGAAGGTGCTGGATGCCTATCTGGGTGGGGTGGATGAGCCTGCTGAAGGTGGGCTTGTGGAGCAGGTGGCGTGAGCGGCGCATTGCTTCCGGTCTTGCTTCCTCTGCCGCTGGGGGAGGGAGCAAGACCATGAGCGCTTCCCCCTTGCTCCAACTGGAAGACTTCTGCGTCTCCTACGGCCCGGTCGAGGCAATCCACCACATCGACCTGCGCGTCGACGCCGGCGAAATCGTGACAGTGATCGGTCCCAACGGCGCCGGCAAGACCACGCTGCTGTGCGCTGCCATGGGCCTGCTGGCTTCGCGCGGCAGGGTGCTGCTCGGCGGCGAGCCCATGCCCCGCGTCAGCGTCGAGGCCATGGTGGCTCGGGGCGTGGGCCTGGTGCCCGAGAAGCGCGAGCTGTTCGGCGAGATGGCCGTTGAAGACAACCTGCTGCTGGGTGGCTTCTCGCGCTGGTGGCGCGGCGAGCGTGACCAGCGCCAGCGCATGGACGAAGTCTTTGCCATCTTCCCGCGCCTGGCCGAGCGCCGCGCGCAGCTGGCCTCCACGCTCTCGGGGGGCGAGCGGCAGATGCTGGCGATCGGCCGCGCGCTCATGGCACGGCCACGCCTGCTCATGCTGGACGAACCCTCGCTCGGCCTGGCCCCGCTCATCGTGCGCGAAGTGCTGCAGGTCGTGTCCTCGCTGCGCAAGCACGGCGTGTCGGTGCTGCTGGTCGAGCAGAACGCGCGCGCTGCGCTGCAGGTCGCAGACAGGGCCTATGTGCTGGAGATGGGCGCGGTCGCGCTGCAGGGCGCAGCCTCGGAGCTGTTGCACGATCGCCGCATCATCGACACCTACCTGGGGCTGGGCGCGCGCGCCGACAAGGCGGCTTAGCAAGGGCGGCAGGCGCGGCCTTGTCCTTCACGGCGAGGCCGTGCCACCACACAAAATCGCGCGCCGAGGCACGGCATCCCGCGCGGGCCCGTACGCGAAGGCTCCTTCAGAGCCCAGGAAAGCATGGCTGGAACACCCGGCGAGACCCGCGTCGGCATCTCAGGCTGGCGCTATGCGCCCTGGCGAGGCAAGTTCTATCCCAAGGGCTTGCCGCAGCGCCAGGAACTGGCTTTCGCCTCGCGCATGCTGCCCACCATCGAACTCAACGGGTCCTTCTATTCGCTGCAACGGCCAGAGTCGTACCTCGCCTGGCACGACGAGACGCCCGACGGTTTCGTGTTCGCAGTCAAGGGCTCGCGCTACATCACGCACATGCGGCGGCTGAAGGACATCCGCATCGCGCTGGCGAACTTCCTGGCCTCGGGCGTGCTCGCCTTGCGCGCGAAGCTGGGGCCGTTCCTGTGGCAGCTGCCACCTTCGATGGCCTATGAGCCAGAGCGGCTCGAAGATTTTTTCTCGCTGCTGCCGCGCGACACGAGCGCGGCACTGGCGCTTGCGCGCGAGCATGACGAGCGGCTCGAGGGCCGGAGCTGGCTCAAGCGTTCCGCGAAGCGGGCGCTGCGGCACGCGGTGGAAGTGCGCCATCCGAGCTTCGTCGACCCGGCTTTCATCGCCCAATTGCGCCAGCACGGCATCGCGCTGGTGGTCGCCGACACCGCCGGCCGGTGGCCGTTGATCGAGGACCTGACCGCCGATTTCGTCTACCTGCGGCTGCATGGCGACAAGGAGCTCTATGCCAGCGGCTACGACGATGCCGCGCTGGACCGGTGGGCCGCGCGCATCGATGCCTGGCGCCATGGCCGGCAGGTGGAGGATGCTCGCAAGGCCTCGACGCGCGCTGCGCCGCGCCGCGCCGCGCGCGATGTGTATTGCTATTTCGACAACGACGCCAAGGTGCATGCACCCTATGACGCCGCGAACCTCGCGCGGCGCCTGGGCGTGGCCACCGGGCTGGGCCCCGATGGAGAATTCGCCGCATGAACGTGTCCAGGCGCGCCTGCGTCGCCGTCCTCGCATGGATGCTGACCTTGCCGGTCCGGGCGGGTGCCTGGGGCGAGGGCGCCTTCGACAACGATGCCGCGCAGGACTTCCTGGCGGAATGCGCGCGCTCCACCGACGCCACCGTGGTGGCCCAGGCCATCGACATGGCGCTGACGGCGAGCTTTGTCGATGCCGATGATGGAGCCGCCGCCGTGGCTGCCGCCGAGCTCATCGCCAGCGCACTCGGCAGCAACGGCGCGGCCCCGAAGACGAGGGTGGCGCCATGCCTGTCCGCGACGCCGCCCGAGCAGCTGCGCGCACTGGCGCCACGCGCGGCGCAGGCCATGGTCCGCGTGACGGAACCCGCGTCTTCAGAGCTCGCGCAGCAGTGGGCGGAAGAGAAGCCGAACCGGTGGACAGCGAGCGTGCAGCGCTTGGCGGCGCGTCTTCGCAACTCGTTGTTGTGCGCCAAGCAAAGGGCCCCGGCTGACAGTCGCTAGACACAAAGAACGCGACACTGCGGCATCCAACAACAAACGGAGCCTGACAATGAAATGGCTGCGGCGCGTGTTCTCCGGCATTCATGCCTTCATGGCACTGCTCTTCGCCTGCGCAGCGCTGATGCTGATTGCCGTGTCGGCGCGTATCGGCTGGTCGGCCGTGGGCGAGGGATTCGACCGCGCGGCCGCGGAATCGATCATCGAGGCGGTGGGCCTGCTGGCTGCGGCGGTGGTCGCGCTGCAGGTGGCACAGACCATCACCGAGGAGGAAGTGGTGCGCGACGCGCACATCAGCGCGCCTACCCGCGTGCGTCGCTTCCTGTCGCGTTTCATGGTGGTCATCGTGGTGGCCCTGGCGGTCGAAGGGCTGGTGGCCACGTTCAGGGCGCGCGACGAACCGGCGCAACTGCTGTATGCAGGCAGCTTGGTGGGTTCGGTCGCGCTCCTGCTGGCCGGATGGGGCCTGTTCGTCCGCCTCAATCGCTCGGCCGAGGAACTGGAGCCCGAGGCGATGGCCGACGCCAAGCGCGAGGACCGCAAGCTGCGTTGACCAGGGCCTGGTACGCCGACCCGGCGATTTCGCAGCGCGAAGCCGCGCCTTCGGCTACCGCTTCGGCGCCTTGAAGCGCCACCACGGCAGCAGCGCGCTCAGCGACTGCACCTCGCCGCTGCCGGCGCTCTCGTAGCCCGCCAACGTGCCGAGCTGGTGCTGCCACCCGGCGCTGCGCAGCAGCGCGAGCAAGGCCTGGATAGCCGGCTGGTCCAGCGCCGACTTGAGACAGGCAAGGTGGTAACGCTCGTGAACCAGCGGCACGAAGCCAAGGTTCGCGCCCCGCGCGGCCGATTCGATTCCAAGGCCCGCGTCGGCCCGGCCGGATGCCACCGCATGGGCGACCGCCGTGTGCGAGGGCTCGTCGCGCGCATAGCCCTCGAGCACGTTCGCGTCCAGCCCTTCCTGCACCAGCAGCTCGTCCAGCAGCACCCGCGTGCCGGTGCCGAGGGCACGGTTCACATAGCGTGCGCGCTGCCGCGCCACATCGCCGATGCTGCGCAGGCCCAGCGGATTGCCGGGCGCGACGATCAGGCCCTGCGTACGGCGCGCAAAGCCGATCAGCTTGTGCAGCCCGGGCTTGAGCAGCGGCTTGTAGGTGCGCTGTGCGAGCGAGCCGGCCGGCGGTCGCTCCAGCGTGTGGAAACCCGCCATCACGCAGCGCCCCTGGTTGAGTGCGCTGATCGCGTCCACGCTGCCGGTGAAGCGGATGTCGAGCTGCAGCCGCGCACGCTCGGCCGCGTGGGCGCGCAGCAGCACCAGCGCATCGTCGTGGCTGGCATGCAGGCTGAGCACGTGCAGGCCGTCGTCGAAGGCCATGGCGAAGGCGCGCTCCAGGTCGGCATGCAGGGCCTCGATCTGCGGCGCCAGCCGGGCCTGCGCCTGCCGCTCGGCCCACAGCAGCTTGTCGCCGAATTCCGAGAGCTGGGCCGAGCGGCCCTGCTCACCGCTGACCAGCGGATGGCCCAAGGCCTGCTCCCAATGCTTGAGTTCGCCCCAGACATGGCGGTACGACAGGCCGAGCGCCCGCGCCGCGGCCGAGATGGAGCCGTGTTCGCGCACCGCGTGCAGCAGCTCCATGAGCGGATTGCGGATCAGCGTGCGCCCGCTGCGGCGCGGGGCGATGGCGTAGGAGAGTTCGATCTGCTGCACGACGGTGGAGGAGAAGGCCGGGATGGCGCGGAGGATTATGCAGAGTGCGTCTTCCACCTATGCACGTGTTTGCATAGGTTGTGCGCCGGCCTTTCCGATACTGCGCGAATTAAGCCAGCCGTCCCCGATGAACACCTTCACCGACAGCGCCATCGCTGCCTGGCACCTGCTGGTCGCCGGCGACCCCGTGCTACTTGCCATTGTCGGCCGTTCACTGGCCGTCAGCGCCACGGCCTGCGCGCTGGCCTGCGGCTTCGGCCTGCTGCTCGGCGCCTGGCTCGCGGTTGCACGCTTCGCGGGGCGTGGGCTGCTGCTCACCTTGCTCAATACGCTGCTGGCGCTGCCTTCGGTGGTGGTGGGGCTGGTGATCTACCTCCTGCTGTCGCGCTCGGGGCCGCTGGGCTTCCTGGGCTGGTTGTTCTCTTTCAAGGCCATGGTGCTCGCGCAGACGCTGCTGGTGCTGCCGGTGGTCACGGCCCTCACGCGCCAGTCCATCGAGGACGCGGACCGCGGCCACGGCGAGCAGTTGCGCTCGCTCGGTGCGCGTGGCCTGGTGCGAGCGCTGCTGCTGGTGTGGGACGAGCGCTACGCGCTGGTCACCGTGCTGATCGCCGCCTTCGGCCGCGCCGTGTCGGAGGTCGGCGCGGTGATGATCGTCGGGGGCAACATCGACGGCTTCACGCGGGTCATGACCACCGCCATCGCGCTCGAGACCAGCAAGGGCGACCTGCCGCTGGCCCTGGCCCTCGGCCTCGTGCTGCTCGGCGTGGTGCTGCTGCTCAATCTCGCGATCAGCGCGCTGCGCGGCTGGCGCGAGCGTGTCGATGGCGGCGCAGCCGATGCGGCAGGGCCGCGGCGGGTGGAGGTGGCGGCATGAGCGTTCGTCCCCGGCTGCAGGTCGTGGCCGCGCGCCACGACGCCGAGCCGCACGCGCCGGCGCTGGCGGGCACCGCACTTTTCACCCTGCAAGGCATCGATGTGCGCTACGGCCGCGTGCCTGCGCTGGCCGACATCACGCTGTCCATCCATGCCGGCGAGCGCGTCGCCCTGATCGGAGCCAACGGGAGTGGCAAGAGCACGCTGCTGCGCGTGCTGCACGGGCTGGTGCCGCACGCGGCCGGCGCGTTCGCCAGCCAGGTGCCGCCCTGCGCACAGGCCATGCTGTTCCAACGCCCGCACATGCTGCGCATGAGCGTCCACAAGAACGTGGCGCTGGCACTGTGGCTCCGCGGCGTGCCCTGGCGCAGCGCGCAGATCGAGGCCATGGTGGCGTTGGAACGGGTCGGCCTGGCCAGCGTCGCCGGCCGCAACGCACGCACGCTCTCAGGCGGGCAGCAGCAGCGCCTGGCGCTCGCGCGCGCGTGGACGTTGAAGCCGTCGGTGCTCCTGCTCGACGAGCCGACCGCGAGCCTGGACCCGACGGCCAAGCGCGAGGTCGAGACCCTGATCGCCGAGGCCGCGCAGGGCCGCACCCTGGTATTCGCAAGCCACAACCTGGGCCAGGTCAAGCGGCTGGCGAGCCGGGTGGTCTACCTGGAGCAGGGGCGGGTTCTCGCGGACCTGCCGGTCAACGACTTTTTCCACGGGCCGCTGCCGGAGGCGGCTCGTCTATTTGTCAAAGGAGAGCTGGCATGAAGGCATTCAAGATCCTGGCGGCAGCCCTCGCCCTTGCGGCGGGCAGCTTGGCGGCGCAGGCGGAGACGATCACCATGGCGTCCACCACCTCGACCGAGCAGTCGGGCCTGTTCGCGCACCTGCTGCCGGCCTTCAAGCAGGCCAGCGGCATCGACGTGAAAGTCGTGGCGGTCGGCACCGGCCAGGCCATCGACCTGGCCCGGCGCGGCGATGCCGACGTGCTCTTCGTGCATGACACCGCAGCCGAGGAGAAGTTCGTGGCCGAAGGCTTTGCCGACAAGCGCTACGCCGTCATGTACAACGACTTCGTGCTGATCGGGCCGAAGAGCGACCCGGCAGCGGCGAAGGGGAAGGACATCGCCGCGGCACTGAAGAAGGTGGCCGCTGCCAACGCGGCTTTCGTGTCGCGCGGCGACAAGAGCGGCACCGACGCTGCCGAGCGCCGCCTGTGGGTGCAGACTGGCCTGGGCAATGCAGGCCAACCCTTGCCCAGCGACCGGAAGGGTGCGGGCTACAAGGAATGCGGCTGCGGAATGGGCCCGGCGCTCAACATGGCGGCGTCCAGTGGCGCCTATGTGCTGGCCGATCGCGGCACCTGGCTCAGCTTCAAGAACCGCGCCGACCTCGCGGTGCTGGTGGAAGGCGACAAGCGACTCTTCAACCAATACGGCGTCATGGTGGTGAGCCCCTCGAAATTTCCGCAGCTCAACAATGCCGGCGCGCAGAAGTTCGTCGACTGGGTCGTCTCGCCGGCAGGGCAATCGACCGTCGCAAGCTACAAGATCGGCGGCGAGCAGCTGTTCTTTCCGAACGCGGGTGGCCTGTAGGGGTCTTGCCGGCGAGCGAGGCGGCAAGGCGATGCAGGACTGCGACGCCGTCCTACAGCAGGCGGATCGCAGCGGTGAGACAAGCACGCATGGTTGCATCCACATCACCCGAACCGGCATCTCCGCGGCAAGCGTTCACGTTCTACGCAGCGAACGGGCAAATCTACGTCAGCAACGTGAAGCAGAAGCTGATCGCTTTGGGGCCTCTGACCGAAGAGGGCCAAGGCTATGGCTACGTGCTCGATGGGAACCAGCAGACCGGGCAGGGGCTGCCCAGCCCTGAAGCGGCATTGCGCCACTTGGCAGACAACGTCCGGTTCCTTTACCTCGACGGCCAGTTCACCGCGCTGGCGGACGTCCGCGACACCGTCAATCTCGAGGGCGCCGCCCGCATCGACGTGATGCTCGACGAGCTGCCGCGCGAAGAAGGCATGCAGGACGCCCGCGCCTGAGCTGCTGCGGCGCGGCCGGCGGTCCGCATTTCACCGATCCATTGGCAGGTAGAGGCTTTCCTTGACCTCCTCCATGACGACATAGCTGTTCGATTCAGCCGTGACCGGCAGCTTCTTGAGCAGGTCGCCCAGCAGGCGCCGGTAGTCGCTCATCGCGCGCAGCCGCGCTTTCACCAGGTAGTCGAAGCCGCCCGAGACCAGGTGGCACTCCATCACCTCCGGCACGTGCAGCAGCTCGGTGCGCACCTTGTCGAAGACATCGGCCGACTTGGAGGAGAGCGTGATCTCGACGAACACCAGCAGGGTCTTGCCGACCGCCTGCGGGTCGATGCGGGCGTGGTAGCCGGTGATCACCCCTTCGCGTTCCATGCGCCGCACGCGCTCGGTGCACGGTGACGTCGACAGGCCGATCTGCTGCGCCAGCTCGGTCATCGGAATGCGGCCTTGCCGCTGCAGGACTTCGAGGATCTTGCGGTCGATACGGTCGAGCTCGGTCATTTCACTCCTGGTTGCCGGGGCGGCCGATCTTGACAGCAAGAAGCACCGGCATGTCGTCAAACTTCAGTGAAGTTTATGGCAAGAGGATGAATAACCTCTGCTTCTCTCTCGAGATCTAGGGGAAGTTGCCATGAAAGTAATTGTTCTGGGCGGCGGCGTCATCGGCGTCACGACGGCCTACTACCTCGCGCGCGCCGGTGCCGAGGTGACGCTGGTCGATCGTCAGCGTGGTCCCGCGGAGGAAACAAGCTTTGCCAATGCCGGGCAAGTCTCGCCCGGCTACTCCACGCCCTGGGCCGCGCCGGGCATTCCGCTGAAGGCGCTCAAGTGGATGTTCCAGAAGCATGCGCCGCTGTCGATCCGGCCGGACGGCAGCCTTTTCCAGCTGCGCTGGATGGCCGCCATGCTCAAGAACTGCTCGCCCGAGCGCTACGCGACCAACAAGGAACGCATGATGCGCGTGGCCGAGTACAGCCGCGACTGCCTGCGCGAGCTGCGCGAGCAGACCGGCGTGCAGTACGAGCACCGCACGCAAGGGACCCTCCAGCTGTTTCGCACGCAGGCGCAACTGGATGCGGTGCAGCGCGATGTTGCGGTGCTGCAGGAGTGCGGGGTGCCCTTCGAGCTGCTCGATCGCCACCAGCTCGCCGCGGTCGAGCCCGCGCTGACCCGCAGTGCAGCGCAACTGGCCGGCGGCCTGCGCCTGCCGAACGACGAAACCGGCGACTGCCACCTGTTCACCCGCGGTTTGGCCGATGTGGCGCGCGGGCTGGGGGTCGCGTTCCGCTTCGACGCCGCCGTTGAAAGCCTGCTCACCGAAGGCGGGCGCATCGCCGGCGTGCGGCTGGCCGGCCCCAAGGCCGAGGTGCTCAAGGCCGACCGCTATGTGCTTGCCTTCGGCAGCTATTCGCGCGCGTTGATCGCGCCGCTCGGGCTGGACATCCCGGTCTATCCGGTCAAGGGCTATTCGCTGACCGTGCCGCTGGTCGATTCCACGCTGGCGCCGCGGTCCACCGTGCTCGACGAGACCTTCAAGATTGCCATCACGCGCTTCGACAACCGCATCCGGGTGGGCGGCATGGCCGAGCTGGCCGGCTTCGATCTGCGCTTGAACCCGCAGCGGCGCGAGACGCTGGAGCGGGTGGTTGGCGAGCTGTTCCCCGGCGGCGACCTGCCGCGGGCCAGCTTCTGGACCGGGCTGCGGCCGATGACGCCGGACAGCACTCCGATCGTTGGCCCCACGTCATTTGCCAACCTGTACCTCAACACGGGCCACGGCACGCTCGGCTGGACCATGGCCTGCGGCTGCGGCAAGCTGGTGGCCGACGAAGTGATGGGGCGGCGGCCCGACATCAGCACCGATGGACTGGCGATGGACCGGTACGGGGCGATCGAGCCGCGACGCACGACGAGCCCGGTGCCCAACGGGGCTCCGGCCTGACCCAGGCGTACGCTCAACGTGCCTTGCGCTCGCCGGCCCTGAGCAGCGCTTCGGCCCTTTGCCGTCCATGGCGCCCGATCGCCCGGAACTCCACGCCTTTCTGCTTGTTGTAGAACTCGAAGAAGCGCTCGACCTCCTCGATCACGTCAGTCGCGATATCGACCAGGTCCTTGCAGTGCCGGAAGCGGTGCGAGGAGGACGCAACCAGCAGGAAGCGGTCGTTGCGCTTGGTCTTTCCCTTCTTCGTCTTCTGCTCGGCCTCGATCACGCCCACGAGGCGGCAGGGCACCACCACGCCCGGCGGCACCGATTCATCCATCAGCACCAGCGCGTCGAGCGGATCGCCGTCTTCGCCAAGGGTGCTCGGGATGAAGCCGAAATCGTAGGGAAAGGACACGCCGAGCGGCAGCACGACGTGAAGCTCCATGAGTGCGAGCTCCGGGTCGTACTTGAGCTTGTTGCGCGAGCCCTGGATGGCCTCGATCACGACCCGGATCGCGCCGTCTGCGTCGCGTAGCGCAAGGCGGTGCAGGGGTGGAGGTTTCGGCATGGCGATCATGGAAGCATGGAAGCCGGGCGTTGACGCCTCGACATTGGATGCGCAGCCGTCGCGCGACGGGCGGACGATGGCCCGCCTGGTTGAAGGAAAAATCCGAGGCTCGTGCGGCCGGCGCTTCAGTGCGTTGCCGTGTCGCGCGCCTCCAGCAGCTTGACCAGCGTGTGCAGCACCCGGTTGACCGGCGTCGCAACCCCCAGCGCCTCGCCCTGGCGCAGCACGTAGCCGTTGAGGTGGTCGATCTCGCTGCGCTTGCCGCGCGCCAGGTCCTGCGCGGTCGAGGAGAACTGCGAGGGCATGGTCTCGGCGATGCGCTGCACCGCCGCCCACGTGTCGCCCGCCACGGTGACGCCGCCAGCTTCGGCCACGGCCAGGCATTCGCGCACCACGTCGGCCATCACGGCCTCCACGCCTTCACCTCGCGACAGGACGCCATAGGGCAATTGCGTGATCGCCGAGATGGCGTTGTAGGCGCAATTGAGGATCAGCTTGGCCCAGAGGGCGCCGGTCACGTTGTCGGACACCTGCGTGGGCACGCCGGCGACGATCAGCAACTCGGCGATCTCGGCGCTCCTGGCGGAGGGCGCGATCACCAGTTCGCCGCGCCCATGGTGCTTGACGTGCCCCGGGCCGGCCATCTCCGTGGCCACGTAGACCACGGTCGCCGCGACCTCCTGCGCCACCGCAGCCTGCAGGCGGGTCGCGTTGTCGACGCCGTTCTGCAGCGTGAGCACCAGGGCATCGGGCGCCAGGTACGGCCGCATCGCCGCGGCGGCACTTTCGGTGTCGGTGGACTTTACGCAGAAGAGGACCAGCCCTGCATCGCGGACCGCATCGACCTCGGTGCTGGCCTCCAGCGGCACGCGGGCCTGGAAGGACCGCGTGTCCAGCAGCAGGCCATCGCGGCGGACCGCCTCCACATGCTGCGCCCGCCCGATCAGCACCACCGAATGCCCGGCGCGCGCCAGCATGCCGCCGTAGTAGCAACCCACCGCACCCGCCCCCATCACCGCGATCCTCATGACCTGCTCCGTTCAAGAAAACTGCTGCATGGTAGTGCGCCGTCCGCGGCCTCGCCGGGCAGGAGCGGTTCGGGCTGCACGCGTTCGTTCTCGCAATGGGAACTTTCGTGGCACATGGTCAGAGCCGCCAACCCGTGGCACGCTCGGCGTCTCATGAACAGCAATACGCGCGGCACGCTCGAGATGAGCGCGGCCATGGTGATCTCGGGCACGATCGGCTGGGCCGTCGTGCGGTCGGGCCAGCCGATCGTCGATCTGCTCTTCTGGCGCTGCGTCTTCGGCGCGGCCACGCTGCTGGCCGTCTGCGCGGCGCTGGGCATGCTGCGCGGCACGCTCAGCCTGCGGGTGATCGGCATCGCGGCACTGGGCGGTGTCGCCCTGGTCCTCAACTGGGTGCTGATCTTCGCTTCGTTCTCGCGCGCGTCGATCTCCATCGCCACGGCGGTCTACAACACCCAGCCCTTCATGCTCGTGGCGCTGGGCGCGGTCTTCTGTTCCGAGCGGCTGACCGCGACCAAGTTGACATGGCTGGCTGTCGCCTTCGGCGGCGTGCTGCTGATCGCGCAGGCCCAGCCCGACGCACGCTACAGCGGCACGGATTACGCGGCCGGCGTGCTGATGGCACTCGGCGCCGCCTTCCTCTATGCAATTGCCGCGATCATCACCAAGAAGCTCCGCGGTGCCGCGCCGCACCTGATCGCGCTCATTCAGCTTTGCGTCGGCATCCTGGTGTTCGCGCCATTCGCCAAGCTCTCCGTCCTGCCCTCCGACCCGGGGACCTGGACCGCGCTGGTGGCGATGGGCGTGGTGTACACCGGCCTGGTGTACGTGCTTCTCTACGGCGCCATACAGAAGCTGCCGACGCACCTGACGGCGGCGCTGTCCTTCATCTTTCCCATCGTGGCGATCGGTGTCGATTACCTGGTTTTCGGCCATCGGCTGTGCCCCACGCAGATCGTGGGCGCGGCGGCCATCCTGATTGCTGCGGCGGGAATGAACCTTGGCTGGTCGCTCCCGCGATCCAAAGCGCCGGTGCCGCAGTAAGGCTGCCGCTCCGGTGCCGCGGCAAGGTTGCGGGGAGGCTGGCACCAACCACCCATGACCTCCCACGTCATCGACCCGCGGCGCGCCTGCGGCGACCATTCGCTCACCCCGCGCCGTTGCGGGCCCTGAAGACGAAAGGATCGCACCATGAACACCGCCGCACCCGATGCCGCGCGCATCGCCGAACAGTACATCGCCGTCTGGAACGAGACCGATGCCGAGCGCCGCCTGAAGCTGCTAGAGGCCCACTGGAGCGCCGATGCGCGCTACGTCGACCCATTGATGCAGGGCAGCGGCCATGCGCAGATCAGCGCGTTGGTGGGCGGCGTGCACCAGCGCTACCCAGGCTTCCGCTTCAAGCTCAAGGGCCAGGCCGATGCGCACGGCGAGCACCTGCGCTTTTCCTGGACGCTGGGCCCGAGCGGGGCCGAGGACCTGGTCGAGGGCACGGACTTCGTGCAACTCGAGTCCGGCAAGCTGCGCGCGGTGACCGGTTTCCTGGACAAGGTGCCGGTCGGCGCGTGATCGACCGCGCCGTCACTCCACGATCGCGACGCCCTTGATCTGCGCATGCACGGCCGTGCCCGCGCGAAGGCGCAGCAGCGCGGCCGACTTGCGGGTAATGCGCGCCAACAGGCGAGCGCCGCCGGCATCCAGCCCCACCATGACCTGCGCGGGGCCGTCCTCGGCGAGCTCGGTCACTGTCGCAGGCAGGATGTTGAGCACGCTGCTGTCGGCGTGGGGCGCGAGCGTGAGGCTCACGTCGCGCGCCTGGATGCGCACCCGGACGGCCTGGCCAAGGCGCGCGCCGCCGTGCGGTAGCCAGAGCGTGCCGCCGGCGAACCCGAGCTGCGTCAGGCCGAAGGCCGCATCGAAGCCGGTGACGCTGGCCTCGACCAGCGCGCCGGCCGTGTCGCCGTGGGCCAGCGGCAGATCGAGCCGCGTCATCAGCGCATGGGCCGGGCCGCTGGCGACCACGCGCCCGGCCTCCATCAGCACCAGGTGGTCGGCCAGGCGCGCGACCTCGTCCGGTGCGTGGCTCACGTAGATGACCGGGATGTCGAGCTCGGCATGCAGCCGCTCGAGGTAGGGCAGGATCTCGCGCCTGCGCTGCAGATCGAGCGAGGCGAGCGGCTCGTCCATGAGCAGCAGCCGGGGGCTGGTGGCAAGGGCACGTGCGATGCCCACGCGCTGGCGCTCGCCGCCCGAGAGCGTGTCGGACCGGCGGGCCAGCAGATGGCCGATGCCCAGCAGCTCCACTGCCTGCACGAGCGCCACTCGGCGCTGTGCGGCGGCGACCCGCTTCATGCCGTATTCGAGATTGCGCCGCACGTCGAGATGCGCGAAGAGGCGTGTCTCCTGGAACACGTAGCCCAGGGCGCGCCGATGCGTGGGGACGAAGACCCTGTCGTCCTGCCAGCGCTCGCCGTTGATCTCCACGAGCGAGCCAGGGGCCGTCGGCTGCAACCCTGCGATGGCACGCAGGCAAGTGGTCTTGCCGCAGCCCGAGGGCCCGAAGAGCGCGCTCACGCCGCGGCCCGGCAGCGCCAGCGCGACCTCGAGCGAGAAGCCGGGGTGCTCGACCTTCAGGCGCGCCTGCACGCCCGCCGCCGCGTCGCTCATCTCATCGCTCATCGCCGCCGCCCGGTGGGATGGAGCACGTAGAGCGCCAGCAGCACGAGGAAGGAGAACAGCACCATGCCGCCGGCCAGCCAGTGCGCCTGCGCGTACTCCAGCGCTTCGACATGGTCGTAGATCTGCACCGACACCACCCGCGTCTTCTCCGGGATGTTGCCGCCGATCATCAGCACGACGCCGAACTCGCCCACCGTGTGGGCGAAGCCCATCACCACGGCCGTGAGGTAGCCGGGCCGCGCCAGCGGCAGGGCGACGCTGAAGAAGCGGTCGAGCGGCGAGGCCCGCAGCGTCGCCGCCGCCTCCAGCGGCTCGCTGCCGATGGCTTCGAAGGCGTTCTGGATCGGCTGCACCACGAAGGGCATCGAATACAGCACCGAGCCGATCACCAGCCCCGCGAAGCTGAAGGGCAGCAGCCCGATGCCCAGCCATTGGGTGAAGGCGCCGATCGGTCCGTCAGGCCCCATCGTCACAAGGAAGTAGAAGCCCAGTACGGTGGGCGGCAGCACCAGCGGCAGGGCCACCAGCGCGCCGACGGGGCCCTTCCAGGTCGAGCGCGTGCGCGCCAGCCACCAGGCCAGCGGCGTGCCAAGCAGCAGCAGGATCAGCGTGGTGAGTGCCGCCAGCTCGAGCGTGAGGACGACGGCGGCCAGGTCGGCGGCGGTGAGCATTCGAAGCTAGACGTCGTAGCCGAAGGACCGGATCACCGCCTTGGCGGCCTCGGACCTGAGAAAGGCCATGAGCGCCACGGCGGCCACATTGTCCTTGCCCCGGCCCAGCAGCACCGCGTCTTGCCGGATTGGCCTGTGCAGCTCCGCGGGCACGATCCAGGCCGAGCCTCTCTTGAGCTTGCCGTTGCCCCACACCTGCGACAGCGCGACGAAGCCGAGCTCCGCGTTGCCGCTGGAAACGAAGCCGAAGGTCTGGCCGATGCTCTCGCCTTGCACGAACTTCGGCTCCAGCCGGGCGAGCACGCCCAGGCGCGTCATCGCCTCGACGGCTGCCGCGCCATAGGGCGCGAGCTTGGGCGCGGCCAGCGCGAGGTGCGCGAACTGGCCGCTCTTGAGCACCTCGCCCTTGGCGTCCACAAGATCGGGCCGGGCCGACCACAGCACCAGCTTGCCGGTCGCGTAGGTGAAGTGGCTGCCCGGCACGGTCGCGTTTTCCTTGTCGAGCCTGGCCGGTGTCTCGTCGTCCGCTGCGAGGAAGACATCGAAGGGTGCGCCGCTCCGGATCTGCGCATAGAACTTGCCCGTGGAGCCAATCGAGAGCACCGCGTTGTGGCCGGTCGCCTTTTCGAAGTCCGCGGCCAGGACCTTCATCGGGCCGGCAAAATTGGCCGCGACGGCGACCTGGACCTCGGCCGCGTGGGCAACCAGCGATGCGGCCAGCGCGAGCAGGGCGGCAAGCGAACGCGAGAGCAGGGCGGCGACTTTCATCTTCGCTATTCATCAACGGAATAGCGGGAGTGTAAAAGGCGATTGCGCTGTGCAAGGCGACGGCGGTGCGCATCGAGCGTGCCTCCGTGCCGCGCCGGACCCGCGGCAACCAGCTTGCCGGCGTGGTGCAGGGCGTGGCGCGAGGCGATGACGGCGACCAGATCGCGATGGCGCTCGAAGGCGGCTTGCAACTCGTCGGCTTCGCACCTCGCGGGTCGGGTTTGCGTGCGCGGCAGCGCGTTTTGGCAACGGTCGACGACGCGGCCGTTGTGGTGGCGCTGCCGGGATAGGAGCTATCGCAAGCCTGTGACCGGCCCTCAGGCCTTTTCCGGCACCGGGTTGCGGAAGCTCACGTTGAGCAGGTTCCAGGCGTTGATCACGGCAATGGTGAAGCCGAGCTCGGCGATTTCCTCGTCGGAGAACTGCGCCTTGAGCTTGGCGAACTCCTCGTCGCTCGGGTCGCGGTGCGGGATGTCGGTGACGATCTCGGCCCAGGCCAGCGCGGCGCGCTCGCGCTCGGTGAAGAAGGGCGCCTCGCGCCAGCCCGCCAGGGCGTTGAGATGGCGAGCATCGATGTCCTGCTTGATCAGGTCGCGCCAGTGCATGTCGATGCAGAAGGCGCAGCCGTTGATCTGCGAGACGCGCAGCAGCACGAGGTCGTAAAGGCGATGGCCCAGCAGGTCCTTGCGGACCGCGCCGGAGAGGGTGAGCAAGGATTGGAAGGCCTTGGGCGCGAGCTGAAAGTAGGGAATGCGTGCGGCGTGCGTCATGAATGTTCCTTGAAAGGGGCTACGGAGAGCCACCCCATGCAGCCCTCCATGCACCTAAGACGCGTCGCTGTGCGCATTTGTGACAGGCCAGGTGTGGAATGCGCGCTGGCCGCACCCGGCTTTGCCGCAAAAGCGCCTTGGGCGCACACTCTGTTGCGGTCCGCGACCCAAACGGACCCGTGCCAACAAGGAAGCAAGCATGAGCAAGTTCCGCATCGAACACGACCTGCTGGGTGACCGCGAGGTACCCACCGAGGCCTATTACGGCGTGCACACGCTGCGCGCCAAGGAGAACTTCCAGATCTCCGGCACCACGATCTCGGCTTTTCCGGAGTTGGTGATCGCGCTGGCCTCCGTCAAGGAAGCGGCGGCGCAGGCCAATGCCGAGCTGGGCCTGCTGCCTCCCGAACTGCGCGACGCCATCGTCGCGGCCTGTGAGGAGATCCGCCACGGCGCCTTGCACGATCAGTTCGTGGTCGACGTGATCCAGGGCGGCGCCGGCACCTCCACCAACATGAACGCCAACGAGGTGGTGTGCAACCGCGCGCTGGAGATCCTCGGCCACCAGCGCGGCGAGTACCAGTACCTGCACCCCAACGAGCACGTCAACATGGCGCAGAGCACCAACGACGTGTACCCGACGGCGATCCGCGTCGCGACCTGCTTCGCGATCGAGCGGCTGCTGGCGGCCATGGCGCACCTGCGCGGCGCCTTCGCCGCCAAGGCCACGGAGTTCGCGCACCTGCTCAAGATCGGCCGCACCCAGCTGCAGGACGCAGTGCCGATGACGCTGGGCCAGGAGTTCTCGACCTATGCCGTCATGCTGGAGGAGGACATCGCACGCCTGACCGAGGCGTCTGCGCTGATCCGCGAGATCAACCTCGGCGCCACCGCCATCGGCACCGGCATCACCGCCCATCCGGAGTACGCGGGCAAAGCGCTGGCGGCGCTGCGCAAGATCACCGGGCTCGACCTCTCGACCGCGCCCAACCTGATCGAGGCGACGCAGGACTGCGGCGCCTTCGTGCAGCTGTCGGGCGTGCTCAAGCGCATCGCAGTCAAGCTGTCGAAGACCTGCAATGACCTGCGGCTGCTCTCCAGCGGGCCGCGCTCGGGCTTCGGCGAGATCAACCTGCCGCCGATGCAGGCCGGCTCCTCGATCATGCCGGGCAAGGTCAACCCGGTGATCCCGGAAGTGGTGAACCAGGTCTGCTTCGAGGTGTTCGGCAACGACCTGACCGTGACCTTCGCGGCCGAGGGCGGGCAACTGCAGCTCAATGCCTTCGAGCCGATCATTGCCAGCTCGCTGTTTCGCAGCTTCAAGCACTTGACCAACGGCTGCACGACGCTGGCCGACCTGTGCGTGAAGGGCATCACCGCCAACCCGGACCGGCTGCGGGAGAGCATCGAGCGCTCAATCGCGCTGGTCACCGCGCTCAATCCGATCATCGGCTACAAGGAGGCGACCGAGGTCGCGGCCGAGGCCTACGCCAACGGGACCAATGTGCGCGAGGTGGTGCTCAGGCGCAAGCTCATGACCGAGGCGGAGCTGGAGGATGCGCTGCGCCATGAAGTGCTGACGCAGCCGCGGGTGTACGAGAAGGCGCGGAACAGGGAGCAATAGCCTAGGCAGGCTGGGCGAGGCGAGTCAGTTCGTCCGAGATCGCGTCCACGCTGGTGGGACGCACCAGCCGCCCGACTTCCTGCCCGTCGCGCAGGAAGATCAGCGTGGGCCAGAGCTTGATGCCGTAGGAACGGCCCAGCGGCCGGCCGCTGCCGTCCTCGATCTTCAGGTGGCGCAGCGGCTTCGCGCCGTCCAGCGCCTGGGCGATCAGCGGCTGCGCCGCCTTGCAGATGCCGCACCAGGGGGCGCCAAATTCGACGAGCGTCGGGCCGGGGAGGCCGTCGACCTCCGCGCGCGAGGGCTCGGTGCTTGCGTAGTTTGTGTTCATCGCATGATTTTCGGACGGCGTGGCCCGCCGGTGTGCGCGGGGACTTCGGCGCCGGGCGTCGGTCGTGGCTGACGAGCGCATCTACCAGTGCACCCGCAGCCCCGCCGAAGCATTCAGCTGCGACTTCACGCGGGTGTCTCCACCTGAGGCCCACAGCTTGCCGACTTCGCTGTAGAGGCTGGTCGATTCGCTCAGCGACAGCGTGAAGCCGGTTGCCAGTTCGGTGGAGGTGCTGCCGGTGCTGCTGTCGATCGCCGTGATGGCCGCAGGATTGATGAAGCGGGTGCTGTCGTTGCCGCCCGAGGCGCGGTACAGGTTCACCCGGCCATAGGGCTGCAGCCGGCCTGCACTGGTGGCGATATCGCCTTTCACGCGCACCCCCACGCGGGCGAGCCAGCTGCCGTCTCGTTCCTGCTGCACGCGCGCCCCGGCGATGTCGACGTCGTCGACGTCCACCCGCTGGTGCACCAGCTGCGCCTGCGGCTCGATCTGCCAGCCCTCGCCCAGCGCGAAGGACTGGCCGATCTCCAGCGAGGCACTCAGGCTGCTGGCCTTGCCCCGGGTGCGCAGGTTGGCCTGCGGCTTGACCTCGTAGCGGTGGCGCCCGGCCTGCAGCACGCCGTCGGCGTAGAAGCCGCTGGTATCGGTGTAGGTGGCATAGCCGCCCAGGTACTGGCTGCGCAGGTCGTTGCTGCCCACGGTGAGATTGGCGATGCCGCGCGCGAAACCCTTGACCTGCATGTCGCCGTCGAGCTGGCCGACGTAGAGGCCGGCGCGCCAATTGGCGTGGGTCCACAGGTCGGTGCCGGCCTGCAGGCCGCTCAAGCGGCCGTCGCTTTGCGGGCTGACGGTGCCGCCCTGCTGGATGTTCAGGCCCGTGCTGAGCACGCGGCCCCAGGCGCGGCGCTCGCCGGTGGCGGAGGCTGCAGCGGTGGTCTGGGCGCCGGCCGCCGAGCGCACGTCGTCGTCGCCGATGCGCTGGTGCAGGTTGCCGAGCATGGCCAGGTTGCCCTGGCGCAGTTGCTCGGGCAGGGCCGCGAACAGGGGCACCTCGGCGCGGTAGGTCGGCACCTGGATGGGGGCGGCCGCAGGAGGGGCTGGCAGGGCCGGTGGCGCGGGAGGCGCGGGCTGCGGCGGCGGGATGATGGTGCTGGTGGAGCGCAGGTACCAGTTCTCTCCGGCGCCTGCGGCATCGCCCGCCTGCAGGCGGTATTCGTACGCCCCCGCATCCACATGGCCGCCCTGCAGGGCAAAGGCATCTTTCGTGCTCTGCGCAGTGGTGGCGGCGCCGTTGAGCGCACTGATCAGTTCGATGCCGTTGCCGATGGTGAGCGCCCCGAGGCCGCCGAGGTTGACGACCTGCACGGTGGTGCGCCCGCTGGCGACGGCACTCGGGCCGCTGAGGACGAGCCGGTCGCTGGCACTGGTGCTGTCTCCGAGAAACGTGCCCAGGCGCAGCAGGCCGTTGTTGCCCACATAGGGGCCGGTGACGGCGAGGGTGGTGCCCGGTGTTGCGCCGATGAGGGAGACGGTGCCGGCATTGGCGAGGCCAGCGATGCTCTGGCTGAAGCCGGCGAGATCGAGCGTGGCACCGGAGGCGACGCCGTGGGCGGAGGCCGCACTGAAGGTGTTGGCAGCACCCGCGCGCAGGGTGCCTCCGGTGACGGCGGTGGCGCCGCTGTAGGTGTTGGCGCCCGCGAGGACGAGGGTGCCGCTTCCCAACTTGCTCAAGTCCCCAGGCCCGGTGATGGCGCCGGTGAGGGTGGCGGTGAAGGGGCCGGTGTCGATGGCGGGATCGACCGCGTCGGTGAAGGCGATGGGATTGGCCAGGTCGAGGCCATCGGCGGCAAAGCGCAACGTGGTGCCTTCGTGCATGGCGAGTTGGCCGGTGCCCAGCGCACTGTTGTTGCCGACGGCGAGGCTGCCTTGCTTGAGGTCGGTGCCGCCTCTGTAGCTGTTCTCGCCAGTGAGGGTCAAGGTGCCGGCGCCGGTCTTGATCAAACCGCCTGCGCCGCCGACCCCGCCCTGCTGGATCAGCGTCGTACCTGCGAGTGTTTCGATCGTGCCGTTGCGCGTGTCGAGCGTCGTGGCACGGTTCATGGTGAGGTCGGCGGTGGTCCGCAGCATGCCGCCATCGAGGTTCAGCGATCCCGGCGCGGCGCCCAGGTTCCCGTCCGCGGAGATCGACATCGTGCCACTCGTCACAGTGGTGCCGCCGCTGTAGCTGTTGGCGCCGCTGAGGCTCAAGGTGCCGGTGCCTGTCTTGATCAGCGAGCCACCGACCCCGTCGATTGCTCCACTCGCCACCGTCGACAGGCCGTTGCCGCCGACCGTGAGCTGGTTGGCGCCGAGGGCATATCGGCCCGCTCCTTCGATGGAGCCTGCCGACAGCTGGCCATCCCCAGCGGCGCCGGCGCTTTGCGAGAAGTCGACAACACCGCCAGCGGCCGTGACGAACCTGGCCTGGGCCATGGAGCTTCGATCATGGAAGCGGGTCGCTGCGTTGGCGGCGGTGGTGATGACGGCACTGCCGGCCGTCGCGGTGTCGAAGAAGTCCGTCGTCGCGTTGTTGGTGATGGCCGCCTGGCCCGCCGAACCCGCACCCCGAAAGTTCAGCGCGGCATTGTTCTGGATGGTGGTGATGGCCGCGGTGTTGGCACTGGCGATATCAAGGGTTGCGTTGTTGACGACCGGACCCGCCAGCGTCGCCATGGCGTCGAGCACCAAGGTGCCGGCATTGTTGGTGGTGCCGCCTGTGTAGGCATCGGCGCCCGACAGCACCAGCGTACCCGCACCCTGCTTGATCAAGCCGCCCGTCCCGGTGAGCGCTTGAGCGACGCTGAAGCGGGCATTGCCATCGACGATGTCGAAGCCGCCGCCGCTGGCACCCCAGTTGATGCCGCGCGCGATGGACGTGAATGCGGTCCCGGTGACTTGCAGCGTCCCGCCGTCGAAGGTGAGCGCGCCAGAAACTGCGCCGAGGTTGGCGTCGCCCGCGACCGACAGCGTACCGGCCGAGATCGTGGTGCCGCCGCTGTAGCTGTTGGCGCCGCTGAGGCTCAAGGTGCCGGTGCCTGTCTTGATCAGCGAGCCACCGGCCCCGTCGATTGCTCCACTCGCCACCGTCGACAGGCCGTTGCCGCCGACCGTGAGCTGGTTGGCGCCGAGGGCATATCGGCCCGCTCCTTCGATGGAGCCTGCCGACAGCTGGCCATCCCCAGCGGCGCCGGCGCTTTGCGAGAAGTCGACAACACCGCCAGCGGCCGTGACGAACCTGGCCTGGGCCATGGAGCTTCGATCATGGAAGCGGGTCGCTGCGTTGGCGGCGGTGGTGATGACGGCACTGCCGGCCGTCGCGGTGTCGAAGAAGTCCGTCGTCGCGTTGTTGGTGATGGCCGCCTGGCCCGCCGAACCCGCACCCCGAAAGTTCAGCGCGGCATTGTTCTGGATGGTGGTGATGGCCGCGGTGTTGGCACTGGCGATATCAAGGGTTGCGTTGTTGACGACCGGACCCGCCAGCGTCGCCGTGGCGTCGAGCACCAAGGTGCCGGCATTGTTGGTGGTGCCGCCCGTGTAGGCATTGGCGCCCGACAGCACCAGCGTACCCGCACCCTGCTTGATCAAGCCGCCCGTCCCGGTGAGCGCTTGAGCGACGCTGAAGCGGGCATTGCCATCGACGATGTCGAAGCCGCCGCCGCTGGCACCCCAGTTGATGCCGCGCGCGATGGACGTGAATGCGGTCCCGGTGACTTGCAGCGTCCCGCCGTCGAAGGTGAGCGCGCCAGAAACTGCGCCGAGGTTGGCGTCGCCCGCGACCGAAAGCGTACCGGCCGAGATCGTGGTGCCGCCGCTGTAGGTGTTGGCGCCCGACAGGACCAGTCGCCCGGCGCCGCGCTGGATGAGGCCGATGCTGCCGGCATTCGAGCCGGTGCCGTCGGAGCCGGTCTGGTCGGCGATCGCGTCGGCCACGGTCTGCGTGGCACCGGCGTCGGACATGAAGGCGAGCGTGCCCGTACCCTGCATGAAAATGCCCGCGCCGAAGGCCGAGCCGTCCTGCCCTCGGCCGCCATTGCCCCGCACGCCGGCAACCACGCTGTTGCCGCTGACCTGGGAGGCACCACTCCAGGTGAGCGAACCCCCTTCCATGACGAAGACCGCACCGCCCATGCCGGCGCCGCCTCCACCGGCACCCAAGACGCCACCACCGATCAGCGCTCCACCGTCGCCACCCCCGAAGCCACCGGCGGCCGTGCCGATCCCGGCGGCTCCGCCGCCACCGCCGCCGAAGCCGCCCACTCCCCCGATCGCATTGCCAGCGCCGCCGCCGCCTCCAAATCCTCCGCGCCCTCCGACGCCGTCGAATCCCCAGGCTCCGCTGCCGCCGCCGCCGCCGCCCAATCCGCCGGCTCCGCCATGGGTGCTCACAGCAACGCCGTTGAAGCCACCACCACCGCCACCGGAGTAGGCGCCGCCAATGCCGCCATTTCCGCTGTTGCCTGCACCGCCATTCGGCCCACCACCGTTGCCACCCACGAGCAGGTTCCCGGCACTGGCGCTGGCGCCGTCGCCGAACAAGCCGCCGCCTCCGTTGCCAACCCCGGTGCCCAATGTCACGCCGCCGCCTCCACTGCCGCCCATCCCGCCCCCGCCGCCTTGACCATTGAGGTCGAGCAGCGGGCTGGTGGCGTCGCCACCGTTACCTCCGATTGCGCGGTTGCCGAAGATGGTCACGTCCCTCAAATCTGCGGCCGCGCCCTGGGCCACGAACACCGCCGCGCCTGCGCCCATGCCGCCACCGCCGCCGGAGAGACCCTGCCCACCCTGCCCGCCCTGGGCCCGCAGGCTCTGCATCGTCAGATTGCTGATGCTCGCCGTGCCGGCGCCAATAAAGAACCCACGGTAGGTATTGGCGCCATCCAGGGTGTGGCCATTGCCGTCGATCGCTGCATTGCCATTCAGCACGCCGATGCTGGCCGTGAGCGTGATGTCGGCCGTGAGCGTGATCGTGCTGTCCGTGGCGACGTTGGCAATGCAGCTGGCCAACGTGCCGGTGTCGCTTGCATTGCAGGCGAAGGCCGATGGTGCGGACCAGCCGAGCAAGCAGGCACTCGCAAGCAAGCCGAGACGGGCCGCGCCAATCCTCGCGCTGCCGCCGCGTTTGCCTCGCGCGCGAACGTTTTCGGGGACGGCGACCCAGGCGCCCAGTGCGGGACTCCAAAGACTGCGATGCATTCTGTTCATGACGAAACTTTCGAGTTGGGTGGAGAGCCCGCGCGCGTTGGTACGCGTCTTTTAGGGGGCAGGGTCGATGTGGCGGGAATGCCGAGCAAGGAGGGCAAGCTCTCCCAAACGCACGCGCAAACGGCGAGACTGTATCCGCGAAATCCTGATGCGGATTAGAGGAAGCATGCAAATGCGCCGCGCCCCGGCGGCGGGGCCGCCCTCGATCCATGGCATGACAAGCCCTAGGGTTTTGCCTAGGGCTGCGTCCCCGGCCGGCGTCCAACATGCGATGTCCGAATCCAGCCATCACCAAAAACGGAGAGAGCCACATGCAGGTTTCATTCACGGTCAACGGCCGCGCAGTCACGGTCGATGCACCTCCCAACACCTTCCTCGTGCAAGCGATCCGCGAGCGCCTCAACCTCACGGGCACCCACGTAGGCTGCGACACGGCGCAGTGCGGCGCCTGCACGATCCTGGTCGATGGCCGGGCGGTCAAGTCATGCAACGTGCTGGTGGGCCAGATGGCGGGCAAGACCATCACCACCATCGAAGGCATTGCCCAATCAGACGGCACGCTGCATCCGATGCAGGCGGCTTTCAAGGAGTGCCACGGCCTGCAGTGCGGCTTCTGCACCCCGGGCATGGTGATGAGCGCCATCGACCTGTGCACCCACCACCCCAAGGCCAGCGAGACCGAGATCCGCGAGCTGCTGGACGGCAACCTGTGCCGCTGCACCGGCTACCAGAACATCGTCAAGGCCGTGCAGATGGGCGGCGAGGCCATGGCGGCAGCGCCGGCCCAGACCTCGGCCACGGCATAAGGAGCACCACCATGGGCGCACCCGACTTCGCGAAGCTGCCGCACATCGGCGAGGCACTCAGGCGCAAGGAAGACTACCGCTTCCTCACCGGCGCCGGGCAATACACCGACGACGTGAACCTGGCCAACCAGTCGCATGCCGTGTTCCTGCGCTCGCCGCATGCGCATGCGGCGATCAAGTCCATCGACACCGCGGCGGCCTCGAAGATGCCTGGCGTGGTGGGCATCTTCAGCGGCAAGGACATCGACGGCAAGATGGGCGGGCTGCCCTGCGGCTGGCTCATCAACAACCCCGACGGCACGCCGATGAAGGAGCCGCCGCACCCCATTCTCGCCATCGGCAAGGTGCGCTACGTGGGCGACCACGTGGCCATGGTGGTGGCCGATACCGTGGAGCAGGCGAAGGACGCCGCCGAGGCCATCGAGGTCGAGTACGAGGTGCTGCCCGCGGTGGTGAGCGTGGCCGATGCCGCGAAGAAGGCCAGCGGCGTCACCCTTCATGACGCGGCGCCCGACAACCAGTGCTACAAGTGGGCGCTGGGCGACAAGGCGCTGGTCGAGGCGGCCTTTGCCAAGGCGGCGCACGTGACCAGGCTGGACCTCGTCAACAACCGGCTGGTGCCCAACCCGATGGAGCCGCGCGTTGCCATCGGCAGCTACAGCCGCGCGAACGACGAGTACACGCTCTACGTCGCCAACCAGAACCCGCATGTGGAGCGGCTCTTGATGACGGCCTTCGTGCTGGGTCTGCCCGAGCACAAGGTGCGGGTGATCGCGCCGGACGTGGGCGGCGGCTTCGGCTCCAAGATCTTCCTCTACGCAGAGGACGTGGCGCTGACATGGGCCGCGAAGCAGCTCAATCGCAGCATCAAGTGGACCGGCGAGCGCTCTGAATGCTTCCTGTCCGACGCGCATGGGCGCGACCATGTGAGCCATGCCGAGATGGCCATGGACAAGGACGGCAAGTTCCTGGCGCTGCGCGTGCACACCGACGCCAACCTGGGCGCGTACCTGTCGACCTTCTCGACGGCGGTGCCGACCATCCTCTACGCGACGCTGCTGGCGGGTCAGTACACCACGCCGCAGATCTACGTGGAGGTAGATGCCTGGTTCACCAACACCGCGCCGGTCGATGCCTACCGCGGCGCCGGCCGGCCCGAGGCCACCTACCTGCTGGAGCGGCTGGTCTCGCGCTGCGCCTGGGAGATGAACCTGGGCCAGGACGAGATCCGCAAGCGCAACTTCATTACCGAGTTTCCCTACCAGACGCCGGTTGCGCTGCAGTACGACACGGGCGACTTCCACGCCTCCATGGACAAGGCGAAGGAGCTGGCCGAGGTGGCTGGCTTCGCCGAGCGCAAGAAGGCGAGCGAGGCCAATGGCAAGCTGCGCGGCATCGGCTACTCCAGCTACATCGAGGCTTGCGGCATTGCGCCCTCCAACATCGCTGGAGCGCTCGGCGCGCGCGCGGGCCTGTTCGAATGCGGGGAGATCCGCGTGCACCCGACCGGCAGCGTGACCGTCTTCACCGGCTCGCACAGCCATGGACAGGGCCACGAGACCACCTTTGCGCAGGTGGTCGCGGCGCGGCTCGGCATCCCGGTCGAGAACGTGGACGTGGTGCATGGCGATACCGGCCGCGTGCCCTTCGGCATGGGCACCTACGGATCGCGCTCGATCTCGGTCGGAGGCGCGGCGATCATGAAGGCGCTCGACAAGATCGAGACCAAGGCCAAGAAGATCGCTGCCCACCTGATGGAAGCGAGCGATGCGGACGTGGAGTTCGCCAATGGCGAGTTCACCATCAAGGGCACCGACAAGAAGATCCCCTTCGGCCAGGTAGCGCTGACCGCTTACGTGCCGCACAACTACCCGCTCGACAAGCTGGAGCCGGGGCTCGACGAGACCGCCTTCTACGACCCGACCAATTTCACCTTCCCGGGTGGCACATACATCTGCGAGGTGGAGGTGGACAAGCAGACCGGCGAGGTGAAGGTTGACAGCTTCACCGCGGTGGACGACTTCGGCACCATCATCAACCCGCTGATCGTGGAGGGCCAGGTGCACGGCGGCATCGTGCAGGGCCTGGGCCAGGCGCTGATGGAGAACTGCGTCTACGACAAGGAAAGCGGCCAGCTGCTGACCGGTAGCTTCATGGACTACGCCATGCCGCGCGCCGACGATTTCCCGATGTTCAAGCTCGACACCACCTGCACGCCCTGCACCCACAACCCGCTCGGCACCAAGGGCTGCGGCGAGGCCGGCGCCATCGGCTCGCCGCCGGCACTGATCAACGCGGTGCTCGATGCGCTGGCGCCGCTCGGCGTGAAGGACTTCGACATGCCCGCGTCGCCCCACCGCGTGTGGGAAGCCATCCAGAAGGGCAGCGTGAGCCCGACGCAGGAACCGCAGCAAGCGCCCTTGACCGCCAGCACCCAGGGCCGTCCGGCGCCCTGACACGGAGGAAATCGAACATGTATGCCTTTACCCTCGAACGTCCCGCCACCGTGGCGGATGCGGCAAAGCTGGCGGGTGCCGGCGGCAAGCTGCTGGCCGGCGGCCAGACCCTGCTGGCCTCGATGAAGCTGCGCCTCGCGGCGCCCGAGCAACTGGTCGATCTCGGCGGCATCCAGGAGCTGGCCGGCATCAGGAAGGAGGGCAATGCCTTCGTGATCGGCGCGATGACGCGCCATCTCGATGTCGGCGCCAACGCGGAGATCAAGGCCGCCTTCCCGGCCCTGGCCTGGCTCGCCGACCATATCGGCGACCGCCAGGTCCGCGCCATGGGCACCCTCGGCGGCTCGCTGGCCAACAACGATCCGTCGGCCTGCTACCCGAGCGCCGTGCTGGGCTCGGGCGCCACCGTCATCACCAGCAAGCGCGAGATCGCGGCCGACGACTTCTTCCAGGGCCTGTTCGCGACAGCCTTGGGAGAGGACGAGCTGATCACCGCGGTCCGCTTCCCGGTCCCGAAGCGCGCGGCCTACGAGAAGCTGCGGCAGAAGGCCTCCAACTTCCCGCTGGTCGGCATCTTCGTGACCCAGGGCGATGCGGGGGTGCGCGTGGCCGTCACCGGCGCGGGCAATGGCGTGTTCCGCCACAAGGGACTCGAAGAGGCGCTGGGCAAGAGCTTCACGCCCGAGGCCGCGGCCGGCGTGAAGATCGACGCGAGCGAGCTCAACAGCGACCTGCATGCGACGGCTGCCTACCGCGCCAATCTGATCAGCGTGTTGACGCAGCGCGCAGTGCGCAAGGCATTGGGCTAAGCTTTCCGGATGACCGACATCACGCCTGCCGCGGCCTCCCCGTTCCCCACCATCGACGCGGTCGTGCAGGCGCTGGAAAGCGCGGGCTACTACGCCGACCGGCGGCTGGCGACGGCGGTGTTTCTCGCGCTCAGGCTGCAGCGCCCGCTGCTGCTGGAGGGCGAGCCCGGCGTGGGCAAGACCGAGCTGGCCAAGGCGCTGTCGAGCGCGCTGCAGCGCGAGCTGCTGCGCCTGCAGTGCTACGACGGCCTGGAGCAGCGCGAGGCGCTTTACGAATGGAACTATGCGGCGCAGCTGCTGCACATGCGCGCGGCCGAGGCGCATGGTGCCGCGCGTGATGTCGAGGCCGAGGTCTACCAGCCGCACTATTTGATCCGCCGGCCGCTCCTCCAGGCCTTGCAAGCGCCGGCGCCAGGCGCCGTGCTGCTGATCGACGAGGTCGATCGCGCCGACGAGCCCTTCGAGGCTTTCCTGCTCGAATACCTGGGCGAATACCAGGTCAGCATTCCCGAGCTGGGCACGGTGCGCGCGCTGGTGCCGCCCGTCACGCTGCTCACCAGCAATCGCACGCGCGAGCTCCACGACGCGGTCAAGCGCCGCTGCCTCTATCACTGGCTCGACTACCCCGATCGCGAGCGCGAGCTATCGATCGTGCGCGCGCAGGTGCCGGGCGCCAGCGAACGCTTGTCCGAGCAGGTGGCGGCCTTCGTCGCGGGACTGCGCAGCGCGCCCTTCGCGAATGCCTTCCAGCGCGCGCCCGGCATCGCCGAAAGCGTGGAATGGGCGCGGGCGCTCGTCGCGCTCGATACGCTGGCCCTCGACCCCGAGGTCGTGGTGGACACCGCCGGCATCCTCTTCAAGCAGCGCGACGACGTGGCGGCGTTGACGCACGAGCTCGCCTCGGAACTGTTGAAGGCGCCTGAGGCGGGGACATGAATGCAGCAACTCGGTGACGCTCGCCGCGGCAAGCTCGCCGACAACATGGCCGGCTTCGGCCGTGCACTGCGGCGCGCCGGCGTGCGAACCGATTCGGCCCGCATCGCCCTCGCGGCCGAAGCGGCGATGCTCGTGGGCGTGCAAAGCCGGCCCGATCTCGCCGCCGCGATGGAGGCCGTGATGATCAGCCGTGAACAGGACCGCGGGGTTTTCCGCGAGCTCTTCGATGCATGGTTCCGCGACCCCGAGCTCGCCGCCAAGCTGCTCGCGCAGATGCTGCCGAGCGCCGAAGGAAAGGCCGAGCCCTCGAAGCGCCGGCCGCGCGTGCGCGAGGCGCTTGCCGCGCCGCGCGAGACCGTGCAGGCTGCCCAGACCGAGCGCGAGGTCGACTTCGATGCCGCCATGACCGCCAGCGACCGCCAGCGCATGCACCATGCCGACTTCAACGCGCTGGGCGCCGCCGAGTACCGCCTGGTCGAGCGGCTGGCGCGCGACGTTGCGCTGCCGGTGCCCACCATCGCCGCCCGTCGCTTGCACGCGGCCGGCAACGCGGGTGCCCATTCGCGCATGAACTGGCCGGGCGTCTGGCACGAAGCGGGCCGCACGGGCGGCGAGATGCTGCGCCTGCCGCGGCTTGCGCGGCGTACGCAGCCGCTGCCCCTCTTGGTGCTGATCGATGTCTCCGGGTCGATGGAGCGTTATGCGCGCCTGTTGCTGGCCTTCCTGCATGCGGCGACGCGCCGCGCCGGGCGGCGCGACGTGTTCGCCTTCGGCACGCAGCTGACGGACCTGACCCCGGCCTTCCGCATCGCCGATACCGACGTGATGCTGCGCGCGGCCGGCGAGGCGATCGCCGATTTCGCAGGCGGTACGCGCCTGGGCTCGTCGCTGGCCGAGCTGCACCGGCACCACGCGCGCCGATTGACGGGCCGCCGCACGCTCGTGCTGGTGATCAGCGACGGCCTCGACACCGGCGAGCCCGAGGTGCTGGAGCGCGAGCTGCTGTGGCTCAAGCGCCATTCGCGGCGCGTGCTGTGGCTCAACCCTTTGCTGCGCTATGAAGGCTATGCCCCGCTGGCGCGCGGGGCTGCGGTGCTGCACCGCCATGCGGACGCGATGCTCGCGGTCCACAATCTCAACGCACTGGAACAACTGGCCTCCAGCCTTGCGGCACTGATGCGCTGCGGCCGTTGACGAAGAACAAAGGAACCATCATGGAAATGCTCGGCAACCGCCGCCTCCCGATCACGCAGCAGCAGGCCTGGGAGGCGCTCAACGATCCGGAGACGCTCAAGAAGTGCATCCCCGGCTGCGACAAGTTCGAGCCCGTCGGCGACAACGAATACACGGTGGCGCTGGCCGTGAAGATCGGCCCGGTCTCGGCCAAGTTCAATGGCAAGGTCAGGCTCGCCGACATCACGCCTCCCGACAGCTACAAGCTCTCCTTCGAAGGGCAGGGCGGCGTGGCCGGCTTCGCCAAGGGCTCGTCGGGCGTGACGCTCAAGCCGGTGGACGGCACCGATTCGGCGTGCGAGCTCGACTACACGGTGCAGGCGCAGGTCGGCGGCAAGATCGCGCAGCTGGGCCAGCGCCTGATCGACGGCGCGGCCAAGTCGACGGCCGACGACTTCTTCAAGCGCTTCGAGGCCGAGATGCAGGCGCGCTACGGTCCGCCTCCCGCTGTCGAGAGTACCGAGGCGCAGGCTGGAGAGTCCTCCGAGAAGACCGGCAAGATGGCAGGCCTGATGCGCAAGATGGGTTTCGGCAAGAAGGACGACACGCCCGACGCGGACGCCGGCGAGAAGCCGGCCGAATAGCGAGACGGAAGACGAGCATGGAAAACCTCGACGTGATGGTCCTGCGCACGCTGCGCGACTGGCGGCTCGCGGGCCGCCGCGCGCTGCTCACGACGGTGGTGCGCACCTGGGGCTCCTCGCCGCGGCCGATCGGCTCGATCATGGCGCTGGCCGAGGACGGTGCGGTGGTCGGCTCGGTCTCGGGCGGCTGCATCGAGGACGACCTGATCGCGCGCTACAGCCGCGCCCATGGCGCCCCGGGCGAAATGCCCTCGGGCCCGCCGAATCTGGTCAAGTACGGCATCACCGCCGACGAGGCGCACCGCTTCGGTCTGCCCTGCGGCGGCACGCTGGAGCTGCTGCTCGAGTACGACCTCGATGCCGCCTCGCTGGCTGCGCTGGTGGAGCAACTGGAGCAGGGAAGGCTGATGCAGCGTTCGGTCTCGCTGGCCGACGGCGTTGTGCGGGTTGCCGAGGCGAGTGCGCCCGCCGAGCTCACTGTCAACGACAAGGAGCTGGTCAACACCTTCGGGCCCGAGTACCGCATGCTGCTGATCGGCGCCGGCCAGCTCGCCGAATACCTGTCGACCATGGCCAAGTTCAGCGGCTTCGCGGTCACGCTGTGCGACCCGCGCGCCGAGTACCGCACAGCCTGGTCCACGCCGGGCGTGACGATCAGCACCGAGATGCCCGACGATGCCGTGCTCGCCTTCAAGCCCGACCGCCGCAGCTGCGTGGTCGCGCTCACGCACGACCCCAAGCTCGACGACCTCGCCCTGCTGGAGGCGCTGCAGAGCGACGCCTTCTATGTCGGCGCGATCGGCTCCCGCCGCAACGCGCAGGCGCGGCGCGAGCGGATGATCGAGCACTTCGAGCAGACCGATGCCTCGCTCGCGCGCCTGCGCGGCCCGATCGGCATCTACATCGGCAGCAAGACGCCGCCGGAGATCGCCGTCAGCGTGATGGCGGAGATCCTGGCGGTGAAGAACAACGTGACGCTGCCGCGCGAGACCGACGTTGCGGTGGCCAAGGCGGCGGCGGGCTGAACGGCCCCGGCATGGATTCGCCCGGGCCGCGCACCGCGATCAGCGGTAGCCTGGCTCGTTGGGGTTGTGGATGATCCAGATCAGGTAGCCGCTGCCGAAGTCGCCCATGCCGCCGCCGGCGAAGATCAGGCGGCCCTGGCCCTTGTAGGTCATCTCGAAGCGGTGCCGGTCGGCGCCGAAGTAGAACGGAATCCAGGCCTTGCCGGTGATGTAGGCGCCCTGGTCCGTGGGCGGGCCCGCGAGGTCGGTCACCTGCCGCACCGGCATGCCGATCTGCAGCCTGGTGAATTTGCTGTTGGCTGCGGGGTTGCCGGTGATTTCGCCTTCGTACTCGTTCAAGCCCTTGACGGTCCGGCCACTGCCGGCCTCGACCTTGGACGAATCGAGCACATTCCCCTGGGCATCCATGCCGGGCTTGGCGGGGCCGCCCGTGCGGGGCGCCGGGGCCGGCTGGGGTGCTGCCGGCGCAGGGGCTGTAGCGGGCGCCGGCGCAGGGGCGGCAGCCGCCCTGGCGGGCTCCGCAGCCGTGGGGCTGCAGCGCTCGAGGTCGAGGATCTTCTGCTTCGTCCTGGCGACGAAGCGCAGGTCCTGGACCTTCGTCGTGACCTCGCCACCCGTGAAGCCGCCTGCGACCGCGCGGCACCGGAAGAAGACCGGATCGCCGTTCTCGGCGGTGTACGTCCCCGCGGGTGCATTGCGGCCCCTGGCCCGCGCGAGGTTCAGCAGCACGGTCTGGCCCACGACGTTCTGCTTGACCGATTTCTCCGTGCCGACCGCCAGCAACTCGGACAGCTCTCGGTAGCTCAGGCCTTCGGGCACCGGCGGCGGTGCGGGCGGTGCAGCGGGTGCAGGCGCGGCCTGCGCTGCCGGCGCGGGCGCGGCGGCCTCGGCGGACATGCGGGACTGCGTCGAGCAGCCCCCGAGCATGAAAGAGGCGGCGGCTGCAACAGCCAGGGGGAGGGGGCTCCTCAGGATCACTCTGGATACTCCATGTTGATGTTGATGTTGCGATGCCCGCGCGCGCGCAAGCGAGCCGCATTCTGACCGAGCTGGAGACCCGGACGCGGCGTGAAGGAGGGGGGCTTGTCGGGCCAGTCAGGCCCAGGTCGCATTCAGTGCTTGCGCAGGCCGGCGAGGAAGGTGGTGCTGCGGCCGAAGGCGCGCTGCAGCTGCTTCGACTCGCGGGCCTCTTTGCTTGCCATTGAATAGGCGAAGCTCGCGGCGGCCAGCACGAAGCAGGTGCCGATGGCGATCAGGAGACCGGTGAAGGAACCCAGCCACCAGGCCGTGACAGGGATCGCGATGCTGACAAGAAGGAGAAGGATGCGCATGGGCGAAAAGGTATCAGACCACGCGCCTCCGCGACTGTGAACTATTGCTCGGAACAGTCCTTCGCGATCCGCCTCATTCAGCCGCGCCCGGCAAGCCGGTCCGGCTGCCATCGAAGACTTCGAGCAGCAGCGGCGTGAGCGCATGCATGCGCATGGCCGCGGGCTCCGGTTCCGGCAACAGGCCCGGCTTGAAGCCGTGGGCCTCGAAGCGTCTGAGCAGGGCGGCGTCGCCGCTGATGATGTGGACCGGCACGTCCCAGGAGGCGCCGGTGCCGCTCACGCTGGCGAGCGGCTGGTGGTCGCCGATCACGATGGTCAGCAGCTGCCGCGGGGCACGGTGTTCGAGATAGTCGCCCAGCCATCGGAAGGTGTAGGCCAGGGATTCGAGATAGGCCGGCACTGGCGTTTGCCACGAGACCGGCAAGGCCAGTGATCGCGCCACTTCGGCCGACGTATAGGCCTCATGGCCCGTGAGCTTGTGCCAGTCCGTCACATAGGGCGCCAGCGGCCGGAAGGGTGCGTGGCTCGCGAGCGTCGCAAAGACCATGAAGCGCGGGGCGCGCTGGCTGGGCGGGCTGGTCAATTCCTGCGCATGCAGCAGCGCCATCGAGACCTGGTCGGGAATGCGCCAATAGCCGAAGGCCGGCCCGCGGTAGCCGATGCGCTCGGCATCGCCATAGCGATCGAAGCCGTAGAAGCGGCCTTCGGGCCAAGGCCGCTGCAGGCCGGGCATCCAGTTCACGGTGCGCCAGCCGCTGGCCTGGAAGTGGCGCACCAGGGTCGACCGCTGCGTGGCCAGCAGCAGCTCGTAGGCGCCGGGGTCCTGCATGTCGACGCCGCTCAGCAGTTCGGCATGGGCCAGCCACGATGCGCCGCCGTAGGTGGGCGAGCGCACGCGCGCCGACACCACCTGCAGCCCGCCGGCGGCAAGCGCCTGCGCGAAGGCCGCGCGTTGCGGCGCGAGGGCGGCGGCTTGCCGCGGATCGTCGAGCGTGGTGACGCCATACGACTCGGCGAAGAGCAGCAGCACGTCCGCACCATGCAGGCCGGCGAGGCCGCCTTGCGCGAAGTCGGGGCTGGGCGCGAGGCGCGCGCTGGCCTGTCCGGGCAGCAACTGGCCCGCCAGGACCCCGGCCTGGTGGGCGAGGATCGGCGCGACCGGCATGGAGAAGAACCAGCGCGTGTCGCGCCCGCCGATGCCGTGCGCCGCGAAGCAGGCGCCGAGCAGCAGGCCGGCCAGTCCGATCGCCGGCCGCGGTGGTGTCCAGGCGAGCGCCTGCGCAACCGCGCGCCAGCAGCGTAGTGCCAGCGCGTACAGCAGCAGCGGCACGGCCATCACCGCCAGTGCGCCCATGCCGATCTGCCAGGCCGAGAACTCGCCCATGCGAAGTACCTCCAGCGCGTGGCGACTATCCCAATAGAGGTTGAGCTGGCGGCCGAACACGGCAGACACCGTGACGTCGAGGTAGCGCGCGACGACCCAGAAACTGCTCGCGGCCGCCAGCATCCGCAGCACGCCAATGCCGGGCCGGCCGCGCGAGGCGATCCACGCCGCAAGCAGCAGCAGCGCCACCACCAGCTCGAAGGACAGCCGCAGCGCGGGGCGCGGCCACAGGCCGGGGCCGTGGTTCTCCAGCGTGAGAAGTGCGTTGAGCAGCAGCAGCGGCAAGGCGAAGCGCGCCGTCCAGCCGCACCCACCCACGCACGGCGTCAGGGGGCCGCGCGCGGCGGTCACTTGCGCCTGGCCTCGAACTCGATAATCAACGCCACCTCGTCGCCAACCCACCCGTTGTCGACACCGTACCGCATGCCATACGCGCTGCGCTTGAAGCTGCCGCGCGCCGAGACACCCATGATGTAGGCCTTGTCGATGGGCGAGGCGCCGCTCTTGTTCCAGGTTGCGCTGAGCGTGAGCGGCTGGGTGCGGCCCAGCAGTTCGAGCTGGCCCGCGATGTCGAAGGTGCGCTCGCCGGTGCGCTTGGCATCCACGGCGGTGAAGACCATGCGCGGAAACTCGGCGCTGTTGAGGAAGTCGGCGCTCTTCAGATGCCGGTCGCGGCTGGCGTAGTTGCTGAACACGCTTTGCGTGTCGATCTCGATGCGCACCTGGCTGAGCGCGGCGGTGGCTTCGTCGAAGCTGTAGCTGCCGCGCGCAGCGCGGAACAGGCCCAGCACCTTGGCGTAGCCGATGTGCTCGACCAGGAAAGCCACGGTGAGGTGCTCGGGGTCGAGCTCGTAGCGCGCGGGCTCTGCGCGGGCGGATGCCGCGGCGAACGTCAGCAGGAAGGCCGCGCACAGCGTGCGGACAGCGGGAGCTTTCATGTCGCAGTCTCCGGTGGAATGTCTCGGTGGCGCAGCAGCCAGGCGATGTCGATCGCGAAGGACGCCGCCAGCAGGGTGAGGCTCGCGGCCGCGAGCGCGCGGCTCCAGGGCAGCGCGATGATCGGGCCGAGGCACGCGATGAGGCTGGTGATCTGCACCACGCACACCGTCTTGCGGCGCCTGCTGGAGGGCAGCGTGCGCGCCAGCCAGGGCCAGGGCCGTGCGGCCAGGACGAAGACATGGCGCATCAGGCCAGCCGTCAGGATCCACGGGCCCGCCTTGCCGAAATGCACGACCAGCATCGACAGCACCAGGACCAGTAGCGCATCGGTTTCCATGTCGAAGCGGGCGCCGAAGTTGCTGGACAGGCAGCCCCGGCGCGCAAGGGGTCCGTCGAGCGCATCGAGCAGCGCGGCGCTGGCGGCGACTGCGATGCTGCCCCAGGCCATGGCGTCGTGGGCGGGCTCGCCGATCAGCGCTGCCAGGACCGCGATCAGCGCCAGGCGCGCCAGTGTCACGCGGTTGGCGGCGCCGAACCGCATGTTCGGCGCGTGCGCAGCGAGCCCTGCGAGCACCAGCGCGAAGGCCACCGCGAACACGGCGAGCGATTTAAGCTGGAACCAGGGACCGAGCTCGCCCAGGCGGCCCAGCAAGGCAGCCAGCGCGGCCAGCAGCAGGAAGCAGGGCAGGGCTTCGCGCCAGGCATCGCGGCGCAGCGCGGCCAGGCGCGCCGCCCCGGACGCAGGCGCATGAGGGGATCGCGTGAGCATGGTCTTAAGATCGGTTGCCGAACACGAATCGCCGCCGCAAGCGGCCGAGCGAAGGAGCATGCCAGCAAATCACTCTCGCGTCGCCCCTGGCGAGTCCCGGGCCTGCTGGGTCGAGGCGCCGGGCCGCGCCGGCCTGCGGCAGGCTGCGCTGGCTGCGCCCGGACCTGGCGATGTACTGGTGCGCGCGCTGCACAGCGGCATCAGTCGCGGAACCGAGCTGCTGGTGCTTCGCGGCGAGGTGCCCGAAAGCGAGTACGAGCGCATGCGCGCGCCTTTCCAGGAAGGCAGTTTTCCTGCACCGCTCAAGTACGGATATGCCAGCGTAGGCGTGGTCGAGCAGGGGCCGCCGCCGCTGCTGGGGCGCGCGGTGTTCTGCCTTTATCCGCACCAGACCCGCTACGTCGTGCCCGCCGAGGCGGTGCATCCGCTGCCTGAAGGCTTGCCGCCTGCGCGCGCCGTGCTCGCGGCCAACATGGAGACGGCCGTCAACGCGCTATGGGACGCGGCGCCGCGCGTCGGCGATCGCATCGCAGTCGTGGGCGCGGGCGTGGTGGGGCTGCTCGCGGCCTGGCTGGCCGGACGCATGCCGGGTTGCGAGGTCGAGGTCATCGACACGAATCCCCAGCGCCGCGCCGTGGCCGAGCGGCTGGGCCTCGTCTTCGCGAGCCCGCAGTGCGCGCGTCCCGATGCGGACCTGGTCATCCATGCCAGCGGCAACGCCGAAGGGCTGGCCACCGCGCTTCGGCTTGCCGCCTTCGAGGCCACGGTGCTCGAGATGAGCTGGTACGGGCGGCAGGCGGTCACGCTGCCGTTGGGCGAAGCTTTTCATTCGCGGCGGCTCACGCTCAGGAGTTCGCAGGTCGGGCAGGTCGCGTTGCCGCAGCGGGCGCGCTGGAGCCATGGCCGCCGTCTGGCGCTGGCGCTGGCGCTGCTGCGCGATCCGGCCCTCGATGCGCTGCTGACCGATACCGCGCCCTTCGACGAGCTGCCCGCGGTGCTGGAGCGGCTGGCTGCCGGCGCGCCGCAGACCTTGTGCCATCGAATCGATTACCCCTGAGTTCTTCGCTCACTCCATTGCAAGGAAACCATGTACAGCGTCAATGTCCGCGACCATTTCATGATTGCCCACAGTTTCCGCGGCGCGGCCTTCGGGCCTGCACAGCGCCTGCATGGCGCGACCTATGTGGTCGACCTGGAGATGCGCCGCGCCGAGCTCGACGTCGACGGCATGGTGGTCGACATCGCGCGCGCCACCGAGGTCCTGCGCAGCGTGCTGGCCGAGCTCAACCTGCGCAACCTCGATGACGACCCGGCCTTCGAGGGCCGCAACACCACGACCGAGTTCATGGCCCGCGTGATCTTCGAGCGCGTGGCCGCCCGCATCGCCGCCGGCGAGCTCGGGCCCCATGCGAGCGGACTGGCGGGCCTGCGCGTGCGGCTCAACGAATCGCACGTGGCCTGGGCGGCGTACGAGGCGGTGCTTTGACGGGGGAAGGCCGCTGCAGCTTCCTGGTGCCGGGGGACCTCGGCACCCGCACCGGCGGCTACGCCTACGACCGGCACATCATCGAGGGATTGCGTGCGCGGGACTGGGCAGTCGAGGTGCTGTCGCTGGGCGACGGCTATCCGGCGCCGGATGCCGCCGCACTGGCGCGCGCCGCACAAGTCGTCGAGGCGCTGCCGGACGGCGCGCTCGCCGTGGTCGATGGCCTGGCCTTCGGTGTCCTGCCGGAGCTCGTGCGTGAGCATGCGCAGCGGCTGGACTGGGTCGCGCTGGTGCACCATCCGCTGGCGCTCGAAACGGGGCTGGATGCCGATCGGCAGCGAGCGCTGTTCGACAGCGAGCGGCGTGCACTCGCCCATGCGCGCGGGGTCATCGTGACCAGCCCGTCCACGGCGCGCGCGCTGGCGGACTTCGATGTCGTGCCGTCGCGCATCGTGGTGGTTGAGCCGGGGACCGAGCCGGCGCCGCCGGCGTCGGGCTCGGGCGGCGATGTCCTGTCGCTGCTGTGCGTGGCGACCGTGACGCCGCGCAAGGGCCACGTGCTGCTGGTCGAGGCGCTGGCCGGATTGAAGGATCGGCACTGGGTCCTGCACTGCGCTGGCAGCCTGGTGATGGACGCCGCCTGCAGCTCCGCGCTCGTGCAGGCCATCGACGCCCACGGCCTGCGCGAGTGCGTGCTGCTGCATGGCGAGCTGGACGAGCCGGGCCTGCGCGCGCTCTACGCCCAGGCCGACGCTTTCGTGCTGCCTTCGTTCCACGAGGGTTACGGCATGGCGCTGGCCGAGGCGCTGGCGCATGGGCTGCCGGTG
Source organism: Variovorax sp. PBL-H6 (assembly GCF_901827155.1). Lineage (NCBI taxonomy): Bacteria > Pseudomonadati > Pseudomonadota > Betaproteobacteria > Burkholderiales > Comamonadaceae > Variovorax > Variovorax sp. PBL-H6. Next base: position 4,555,618 of record NZ_LR594659.1, on the reverse strand, counting down.
ATCAGCACGCGTGCGGGGGCCATCCCCGACACCGTGCCGGATGCGGCGGGCATGCTGGTGACGCCTGGCGATGTCGGCGAGCTGCGCGACGCGCTGCAGCGCCTGATGGACGATGCGCCGTGGCGTGCGCAGCTTGGTGCCGCAGCGCGGGCCGCTGGCGGCCGCCTGCCTGGCTGGGCGCAAAGCAGCGCGCGCTTCGCATCTGTGCTCGCGGGCTTTCGGCGGCAGGCGGTGGCCAGGCCATGACAGGCTTCAGTGCCGACTGGCTCGCGCTGCGCGAGCCTTTCGATCTTGCGGCGCGTGCCGAATCCGCTGCGACGCTGGACTTGCGCGGCATGGCGGGGCGGATGCGCCACGATGCGCGTCCGCTCGATGTCCTGGACCTGGCTTGCGGCACCGGCGCCAATCTGCGCGCGCTGGCGCCAAGCTTGGGCGGTGCGCAACGCTGGCTGCTGGTCGACCATGATCCGCGGCTCCTGGCTGCGCTGCCGGGTGCCTTTGCGGCGTGGGCGCACGCGCAGGACCTGATCTTGCGCACCGATGACCAACGCCTTCACGTCGAAGGGTTGGATTGGAATGCAGAGGTGCGATGGCAGCGCGCCGATCTCGCGAGCGCGCTGGACGCAGTGCCCTTTGCGGGTGCGCAGCTCGTCACCGCGGCGGCGTTGCTGGACCTTGTTTCCGCATCCTGGCTCGATGCGCTTTTCGATCGGGTGTGCAAGGCGAACGCGGCGGCGTTCTTCGCGCTCAGTGTCGATGGGCGCGTGAGCTGGGACCCTGTCGTCGAAGAGGATGAAGCCGTCGACCGGCTGTTTGCGGCGCACCAGCGGCGTGACAAGGGCTTTGGTGCTGCGCTCGGCGGCAAAGCTCCGGCGGCAGCGGCAGCTCGCCTGGCTGCCGAGGGTTGCCGCGTCACCTTGTCGGACAGCGATTGGCGCATCGAGGAGATGCGCATGCTGCAGGCCATGATCGACGGCGTGGGCAGCGCTGCGCTGGAACAGGCTCCGAGCGCGCACGCGCTCGTTCAGGCGTGGCAGGTGAAACGGCGGGCGCTAGCGCCACGCAGCTGCCTGCGCGTCGGTCATACAGACCTTCTGATGCTGCCGGCGTAGACGCCCACCAAGCGCCAAAGCAACGTCTCCATCGCGAGGCCGGGCCAGGTGCGAAATGCGCTGCCAATGGCCTGACCCTGCCTGCCTGAACTCTCGCTTTTTCTGTCGAAATAGAGGCAAAGCGATCCGTAGTCACAAGAATCGTCGTTGCTTCGACTGGCCTGCGCACGCGAAGGCCTGGAAGGGGTGGGCGCGGTGGCCGAGGTGCCGCGCGCCCTCTTTATTTCTCAGGATCGAGTCATGCGAACTTCTTATGCCCTCACCGGGTCCCTGATACTGTCCTTGCTGCTGAGCGCCTGCGGCGGCGGTGGCAGCAATGGCAGCGAACTGGCTGCGCTGGCCGCGCTCGCAGCCGTGGGCACAGCCACGAGCACAAGCACCGGGGCGAGCACCGTCGATCCAGGCACCGACGGAACCAGCACCGACGCCCTCGGAGCCAACACCGACACCGGAGCAAGCACCGGCACCGGAACCACCACGGACACCAGCGGAACAAGCACCATCAAGATCAATACGCTGCTGGCCGTGAACGTCGAGGAGTCCGGCCTCCATTGCGCCAGTGGCGGTGTGCGTATCGACGCGGGGCTGGACAGCGATGGCAACGGCCAGCTTTCGGCTAGCGAGGTCGGGAGCGCCCAGTACATGTGCCAGGGTGCTGCTGGCCCGTCCGGCACGCTGGTGCAAATGCGCGACGAACCCCGCGGCGCACATTGCGCGGACGCCGGCAAGGCGATTCACGTGGGCATCGACGGCGACGGCAACCGCATGCTCGACGACGCCGAGATCAGCAGCACGGGCTACGTGTGCAACGGCACGGACGGCACCATTGCCGCCAGCGGATTGAACATGCTGGCGAGCGTTGTCAGCGACGCCGCGGCGGCGAATTGCGCTGGGGGCAGCAAGGTCATTGCAGGGTTGGACAGCAACGCGAACGGCATGCTGGATGCGGATGAAATCAGCGCCACGAGCTACATCTGCAACTGCGCCGGAGGCCCCCAAGTCGACGTCACCGGTGCGGCGGTGCAGGCGCAACCCAATACGTGCTACATCGCCCGCAACGCCACGGCGCAGGTGGTGGTGACATTGCCCGCCAATCCGGTCATCGGCGACGTGGTGCGCGTCCGCGGTGCCGGCATGGGCGGCTGGAAGGTCGCGCAGAACCCCGGGCAGTCGGTAGACACGAAGAACCTGGGCGGTATGGCGGGGGCCAACTGGACCATGCGCGAATCCAACCTGCCCTGGACGACCAGCAATCCGTTTGGCGATGCCCCTTTTGACCGGCGTCGTGTCGTCTTCTCGGCTGACGGCAGCAAGCTGGCGGCGTCGGTGTTCGACGGCCAGATCTATACATCGACCGACAGCGGCGCGAGCTGGACGGCGCACGAGTCCGATCGAGCTTGGCAGTCCATCGCCTCCTCGGCCGACGGCACAAAGCTGGTGGCGGCGGACGGCAGACTCGGTCAGATCTACACCTCGACCGACAGTGGCGTCAGCTGGACGGCGCGGGATTCCGGTCGGCGATGGTCTTCTGTAGCCTCGTCCGCCGACGGCAGCAAGCTGGTCGCGGCGCCGGAGCAGAATGGCCAGCTCTACACCTCCACCGACAGCGGCGTCAGCTGGACGGCACGCGGGCCCAGTCGAAGCTGGACTTCCGTGGCCTCGTCCGCCGACGGCAGCAAGCTGGTCGCGGCAGCAAGTAGCCAGCTCTACACCTCCACCGACAGCGGTATCAGCTGGACGGCGCGCGAGTCCGCCCAGGCCTGGACCTCGGTGGCTTCGTCGGCGGACGGCAGCAAGCTGGTGGCGGTGGCATCCTTGGGCCGGATCTACACCTCTACCGACAGCGGCGTGAGCTGGACGGCCCGTGGTGAGTCCGACCAGCAATGGTCATCCGTGGCCTCCTCTGGAGATGGCAGCAAGCTGGTGGCGGTAGCGGTCGGCGGCCAGATCTACACCTCGATCGACAGCGGCGTGAGCTGGACTGCGCGCGAATCCAACCGCATCTGGTATTGGGTGGCTGCCTCGGCCGACGCCAGCAGGATGGTGGCGATCGCGGACGGCTTTCAGATCTTCATGTCCGAAGCCTCGACCACCCTGGGTGCGGGAGGCTCGATCAGCGGCAGTTCGTCCGATTCCATCGACCTGCGATATGCCGGCAACGGTGTGTTTGCCGTGCTGAGCCACGAGGGCAGCCTGACGACTCAATAGGCCGAGCTGCCGCCGCCCCTTTCTCAGGATCTAGTCATGCGAACCGCGTATCTTTCCATTCCGGCCTTGATGGTTTTCTTGCTGCTGAGCGCTTGCGGTGGGGGCGGCGCGAGCGATGGAAGCGGGTTGGCTGCCATCGCTGCCCTGGAAGTTGCAGGCACCGGCACCGCCGGCAGCGGCAGCGCGGGGACGAACACCAGCACCAGCACCGCCGGCATCAAGACATTGGTGTCGGTGAACGCCGAAGTGACTGGCGCGAACTGCGCCAGTGGCGGCGTGCGCATCGAAGCAGGTCCGGACAGCGACGGCAGCGGCGTGCTCACGGCCAGCGAGGTCGGCAGCACCCAGTACGTGTGCCACGGTGCAGCGGGCACCTCCGGCAGCCCTGGCGCCACCGGGCTCTCGGGAGTGGCGGGCGGCAATGGCCTGAGCACGCTGGTGCAGATGCGCGACGAACCGAGCGGGGCGAACTGCGCGGCCGGCGGCAAGGCGATCGACGCGGGCGTGGACGGCAATGCCAACGGGCTGCTCGAAGCGGCAGAGATCGGCAGCACCGGCTATGTGTGCGATGGCATCCGCGGCGCGAACGGCAGAGATGGCGCCAACGGTGTTGACGGCACGAGCGGCACCAATGGCACCAACGGTACGAATGGCACCAGCGGAGCGGAGGGCGCCAATGGCACGGACGGGCTGAACACGCTGGTGAACATCGTCAGTGAGCCCGCGGGCGCGAACTGCATCTACGGCGGCAGGAAGGTCGAGGGGGGCCTGGACCGCAACCACAGCGGCGTGCTCGACGTGGGCGAAGTCGGCACCACGAACTACATCTGCAATGGCGCGCCCGGCGCCACGCTCGCCTGGGTCGACGTCACCGGCACCGCGGTGCAGGCGCAACCCAACACGGGCTACGTCGCGCGCAACGAGACGGCGCAGGTGGTGCTGACCTTGCCGGCCAATCCCGCCATCGGCGACGTGGTGCGCGTCAGCGGTGTCGGCGTGGGCGGCTGGCGGATTGCGCAGAACGCCGGGCAGTCGGTGTACACGAAGAGCCTGGGCGGCATGGCCGGCGTGACCTGGACGGAGCGCGAGTCCGATCAACGCTGGCGTGCCGTGGCCTCGTCGGCCGACGGCAGCAAGCTGGTGGCGGCGGTGGACGGCGGCAAGATCTACACCTCGACCGACAGTGGGGTGAGCTGGACGGCACGCGAGGTCGTTGGCGAATGGCGGTCGGTGGCCTCGTCGGCTGACGGCAGCAAGCTGGTGGCAGTGGCATACCGCGGCAAGATCTACAACTCGACCGATGGCGGCGCGAGTTGGACCCCGCACGAGTCCGATCGACAGTGGTGGTCGGTGGCCTCGTCGGCCGACGGCAGCAAGCTGGTGGCGGTGGTGCTGTTCGGGGGGATCTACACCTCGATCGACGGCGGCGAGAGCTGGACGGCAAGCGGCTTCGGCTTCGGTCTGAATTGGCGTGCCGTGGCCTTGTCGGCCGATGGCAGCAAGCTGGTCGCGGTGGAGTACGGCGGTCGGATCTACACCTCGATCGACAGCGGCGTGAGCTGGACAGCAGGCAACGACGATCGGTGGTGGGCGTCGGTGGCCACGTCGGCCGACGGCAGCAGGCTGGTGGCGGTGGAGGAGGGGGGCCCTATCTACACCTCCAGCGACGGTGGTGCGAGCTGGACGGAGCGCGAGTCCCCTCGATCTTGGCAGTCGGTGGCCTCATCGGCCGACGGCAGCAGGCTGGTGGCGCTGGTCTACCCCGGTCAGATCTACACCTCGATCGACAGTGGTGCGAGCTGGACGGAGCGCGCGTCGACTCGAGATTGGTTTGCCGTGGCCTCTTCGGCCGATGGCAGCAAGCTGGCGGCGGCAGTGATGGGCGGTCAGATCTACACTTCCTCCATCTCGACCACTTCGGGTGCCGGTGGTTCGATCAGCGGTTCCGCGTTCGACGCCGTCGAACTGCAGTACGTGGGTCGCGGCATGTTCACCGTTCTGAGCCACGAGGGCAGCCTGACGATCCAATAGCCGCCGCGTTCGCCGTCAGCGCGCCGGCTGCAGATCCAGGTCCCACAGCACATCCGCTCCCATGCGGAACACACGGGCAGGAGGCCGTGGGCAATCGCGCATCGCCGCGCTGCCCGGGAGCGCCAACCCCGGCCGCCCGCTGCCGATGAGCACCGGCGCGACGCTGAGGTGCAGCCGGTCCATGCACCCCTGCGCAATGAAGCGCGAGACGGTAATGCCCCCGCCCTCGACGAAGAGCACCCGCAGGCCGCGCTGCTGCAAGGCCGGCAGCAGCACGCGCAGGTTGGGCGGGCCGCCGGCGTTGCTCATCAGGCCGGGCAGGCCCAGCACCTGCTCGGCGCCCACGCGCTGCGCCGCCTCTGCCGCACGTGTGGCATCGCAGACCAGCAGCGTGGGAGCCTGCCGGTCCGACAGCGCGCGCAGCGTCGGCACCACTCGTAGCGACGGGTCGATCAGTACGCGCACCGGGTGCTCGCCCGCGACGCGGCGCGTGGTGAGCTGCGGGTTGTCGATGGTGGCGGTGCCGGCGCCCACGATCACGGCGTCGCACAGCGCTCGCAGCCGGTGCAGATGTACCAGCGCCTCGGGCCCGTTGACGAAGTTGGAATCACCCCCACGCGTCGCGATGCAGCCGTCGAGACTCTGGCCCAGCTGCCCGATCACCCACGCGGCACCTTCGGGCGGCCGGTCGAGCACGGGCTTGAGCAGCGCGAAGAGCTCGATGGCTTCTTCGTCCCATGCGTCCTCGTGAAGCACGAAGCCGCGCGTGGGATGCCATGCGAAGTGCCGTGTCGCATCGGGTAGCGGCCTTGGCCGCAGGCCGCGGCGATGGCGAACGATATCCAGGCACAGGGGCCACAGCGCATCGATGCCGGGCAGCGTTGACAGGGTCCGCATCAGGGATGGGCGCAGGTTGCGGGCATTCACCACCTGGGCTTGTAGTAGGGGTCGTCCATCGTAGCTCCTGGCGCATCGGTAGCGCCGCTGTGCGCCAGGGCGAACGCGGCGGCGACCCAGACGAGCGCGACGGCAGCGACGATCAGCGGTTCGACCCAGGTCCTGGCGGTCGCGATGGCGGGTGCAGCCGGGCGTCGCAGGCGCCGGCGGGTCCAGCGCACCAGCGGCCCGGACGTGAAGGCGCCGGCCAGTAGCAGCAGTGGCTGCGGCCGGGCCTCCGTCAGCAGCGCCGTGGCCAGCATCAAGGCCAGCCATGCCAGCACCGCCACTATTGCGCCGCTCGCGCCGAAGGCGATCCGCACGAAAGGCCAGAGCCACAGCGCGCCGCCCGCCACCGCGGCGGCGAGCGCCAGGCTCGCCTCGAAGAGCAGCGCCGAACCCGAGCGCATGGCGATGGCGGCCAGCCCGAGGCTCGCGATCACCAGCACCGCGGCCGCGTCGGCGCGGGCCGCGTGCTCGCGCAACACGGCGCGGATCACCGCCAGGCCCAGCAGCCAGAGGCCGATCATGAGCGGCAGCGGCTGGGCGGCCAAGGTTGCGAGGGCCAGCGCCCACAGGAGGCCGGCAGCCAGCCACTCCGTCCGGCGGCTGGCATGCAGCGCCTCCAGCCCCAGCCCCACCAGGGCTGCCGCGACGTAGATCCAGGGCAGCCGCTCGGTCAACGCGTCGGGCGGCAACTGCCAGCCGAGCAGCCACACGGCCGCACCGACGATGGCCACGGCCACGCCCGCGGCTGCCCAGCGCCGTCCCTGCACGCCGCCTAAAGCGCCGCGCAGCATGCCTGTCACCGTGAACGCGACGAGCAGCGGCATCAGCAGGCTCTGGAACAGGGGATGGTGAAGATCCATCGTCTCGTTATGACGGGTAGGCCGATATCCGTCAATGCTCGCGTTCCCACGACCAGCGGCTGGATGGGCTCTCGCGAGCATGTAGCTAGAGTCTTTGCCTGCCAACGGCGTGGTCCTTTTTCGGAAGGCATGTCCCCGAAGGGGGCCACGCGATGCGAAGGGCGCTGAAGGACAATCCCACATGCGAAGCCGTTTCGCCTTTGCGCCGAAGCCCTCCGGGCAAGCTGGAGCGGAACGAGCCGCCCTCAACAACGAGAGACCTCCATGAGTTCAGGCCAAGACATCGTGATCATCGGCGGCGGCCATGCCGCTGCGCAGCTGTGCGCCGGACTGGCCGAGGCCGGGCAGGGCGCCCGCGTGCACCTGGTGTGCGAGGAAGACAGCATTCCCTACCACCGCCCGCCGCTGTCCAAGACCTTCCTCAAGAGCCCCGAAGAGGCGCCGCAGCTGCACCGTGCCGAGGCCTGGTATGCGGAGGCCGGCATCACGCTGCACCTGGGCGATCCGGCGCTTTCGATCGATCGTGCGGCGCGCACCGTCACCTTGCGCTCCGGCGCGGTGCTGGGCTGGGAGCGGCTGGTGCTCGCCACCGGTACGCGCGCGCGACGCCTGCCGGCGCTGGTTGGGTTGTCGAACGTGGCGCTGCTGCGGGCAGCGGACGAGGCGGCGCAGTTGCGCTCGATGCTCGGCACCGCGCAGCGGGTGATGGTGCTGGGCGGCGGCTTCATTGGGCTGGAGGTGGCGGCCACGGCCCTGGCGCTGGGCAAGCAGGTGACGGTGCTTGAAAGTGCGCCGCGCCTGCTGAGCCGGGCGGTGTCGCCTGCGCTGTCGGAGCATGTGCTCGCGACACATCGCGCCGCCGGCATGGACATTCGCATCGGCGTGAAGACCGGTGCCTGGCAGACCGACGGGAAGCGCCTCTCCGCCATCGAGGTCGACGGCGAGGCGCTCCCGGTAGACCTGCTGATGGTCGGCATCGGCGCCGTGCCGGAGACCGCATTGGCACAGGCCGCCGGTCTTGAATGCGCCGACGGCATCGTGGTCGATGCCTACATGCAGACCAGCGACGAGGCGGTGCTCGCGGTAGGTGACTGCACGCGTTTCCCGGACCGGCGCGCCGGCCAGGCGCTGCGGCTCGAGTCGGTGCAGAACGCCAACGATCAGGCGCGCACGGCCGTGGCGACCCTGATCGGTGCGGCGCGCCCGCACGACGCCGTGCCATGGTTCTGGTCCGATCAGGGCAGCCTGCGCTTGCAGATGGCCGGGCTGGTGCCGGCGGAAGGCACGCCCGGCGCGAGCACGGTGCGCCGCCCGGGCGCGAACGCGGCGGCCTTCTCGCTGCTGCACTATGTGGATGGCGTGTTGCGTTGCGTGGAATCAGTCAACGCGCCTGTCGACCACATGATGAGCCGCAAGCTGCTGGAAGCCGGGCGCAACCCAGACCCGGCGGTGGCATCGGACCCCGCCGTGCCCTTGAAGACGCACCTGGCCTAGCGCCCGCTGGCGAGCCTAGCTGCTGGCCGCCGCGGTGCGTTTGCTGGTGCGCTCTTCGGCAGCGGCGTTGCGGCGCAGTTCCGCATCCATGGCGCGCGTGCCGGCGGCGAGCGCGGCCTCGTAGGTGTCATAACCATCTTCGGCGGCTTTCAGGACCTTCTGCGGCGTGCCGCCGTCATCGGTCTGCAGCAATGTCCAAACGAAGGAGCCGGGTGCCGCCTCGTCAATGGTGAGTTTGAGGGGAGGGTGTTTCATGGCTCATTCATGGTGAGCGGCGGAGTGCTCGAATTCTGTAGGCGAAGTTCCAACGTCGTAGCGGTTACACGATGGGCACCTGTGCTCAACTCGTTCGTCCCGCCTCTGCCTGCTGCTTGCCGCCGATGGCCGCGGCCTGCGTTCCGGCGCGCAGCAGCAGCGCGCCCAGCAGCGCCGCCCCCGCCGCGAACGCGGCGCCGACCACGAAGGCCAACTGGTAACCGCCCACCAGCGCGGGCAGCGGTCCGGCGCCAGCTGCGGCCATGCCCTCGGTGCGAGCCGAAGCCAGGCTCGCCAGCACGGCCAGGCCCAAAGCGCCGCCCATCATGAATGCGGTGTTGACGATGCCGGAGGCCAGGCCCGATTCACTCGGTGCAACGTCGCTCATCGCGACCAGCAGCATGGGATTGAGCGCGATGCCGGCGCCCAGGCCAAGCAGTGTCATGCCGGGCATCACGTGCAGCAGGAAACTGCCTTGGACCGGCGCGCCAGCAAAGAGCAGCAGGCCCGCTGCGGCCAGCAGCAGCCCGAATGCCAAGGGGCCGCGGTTGCCGAAGCGCATCACCAGTCTGGCCGACAGGCCAAGCGAAAAGGCGGCCATGATCAGGTTGGCCGGCAGGAAGGCCAGCCCCACCTGCATCGGGCTGTAGCCCAGTACGAGTTGCAGGTAGAGCGCCGAGATGAAGAACCAGGCGAACATCGCGGCGGCCCAGAGCACGCCCATCACATTGGCGACGGCGACGTTGCGCAGCCCGAACAGGCGCAGCGGCATCAGCGGGTGGCGAACGCGCGCCTCGATGGCGATGAACGCTGCCAGCAGCAGCGCGGCGAGGCCGAGCAGGCCGAGTGTCTGCATGGAGGTCCAGCCGGCCTCGTTGCCGTTGACGATGGCATAGACCGCCAGCATCAGCGAAGCGGTGACCGAGAGCGCGCCGGCGACGTCGAGCCGCTCGCCGGCCGCCTGGCCAGGCAGGTGTGGCAGCAGTGCCAGGCACAGCGAATAGACAGCCACGCCGATCGGCAGGTTGACGAGAAAGATCCAATGCCAGCTCAACGTATGTGTCAGCAAGCCGCCGAGCAGCACGCCGATGCTGCCGCCGCCGGCGCACACGAAGCCGTAGACACCCATCGCCTCGGCGCGTTCGGCCGGCTCGGTGAACAGGTTCATGATCAGCGAGAGCGCCACCGCCGAGACCACGGCGCCGCCCAGGCCTTGGACCGCGCGCGCCGCGATCAGCAGCGCCTGCGAGTTCGACAGGCCGCAGGCAAGTGAAGCCAGCGTGAACAAGGTGATGCCGGCGAGGAACAGCCGGCGGTGCCCGAAGAGGTCGCCCAGTCGGCCGCCCAGCAGCAGGAAGCCGCCGAAGGTCAGCATGTAGGCATTGATGACCCAGACGAGCGAGGTCTCGCTGAAGCCGAGATCGGAACGGATGGAGGGAAGGGCGACATTCACGATCGTGGTGTCGAGCACGATCATGAGCACGCCAAGGCAAAGGACCATCAGCGCCAGCCAGCGCCGGCGCCCTTCCATGTGTTTCCGGTTCATGTTGTTGTGATTTGTGGATGGTGTACACAAACCATATCAAAGATGCTGGACGGCGTCCACATCTTGCGGAGATTTCGAGGCGCTGCACCCGTGAGGCGTGTTCGCCTTTGTGGTTGCCGTGCCGTGCCGCTGGCGCTGGCGACAGGGTGGGGGCGCCGCGGCCCCTTGGCGCCCGGCTCAGTACCTGTAGGGGTTGTTCGGCCGGCGGTCGTAGTAGTTGGGCACGCCGTCGCCGTCGCGATCACGGTCGTAGCGGTTCGGCACGCCATCGCGATCGTTGTCGCGCCAGCCGCGTTCACGGTGGTAATAGCGGCGGTCGTCATAGTGGCGCGGCGGGGGTGCGTAGTAGGCCCGCGGCGGCGGAGGCGGCGCGGGAACGACGATCACCCGGTTGTCGTAACCGTAGCGGCCATCATGTGCATGGGCCGGCGCGGTGGCGAAGGCGCCGAGCGAGAGCAACGCAGCGGCGCCGACAGCGAAAGAGATCTTCTTCATGCGAGCTCCTAATGGTTCAACGAAGTGCCTTCATCGTGCGCCGCCTGTGTGAAGCAGCGGTAAGTCGAAGGCGAATTCTTGTATAGCCGTGTCACCCTTCCAGACAACGCCGCTGCAAAAATGAACGCCTACGTTCGCATTATTTGTTTACATATAGCTAAAATGTATTACATGAATACAGATCGAGACAACTTCCACGACTGGGCACGGGAGAAGACCGACAACAGCTTCGACAAGATGACGCCGCTCGAGCGTTACGAGGAAGCGGACCCGGAGGCCGTCGGCTGGGGACGCGTGGTCCTCCTTGCGCTGGTGGGCGGCGGCCTGGTTGCCGGATTCAAGTGGTTTGCCGGGCTTTGAGCATCAGCTTCAGCCACTCCTGGGCGGCACGCCGCCGCCTTTTTGGCGCTCCCGAAACAATGCGGCGCGCATCAGGAAGATGGTCGTGACGGGCGCACTGAGCGCGACGAAGAAAGCGATCAGCACCGCATGGAGGAAGAGCTGTGCCCCTTGCACCGAGAAGTAGACGGTCGTTGCCAGCGTGATGCACCACGTGCCGAGCGTGGAGCCCAGCGTGGGCGCGTGAATGCGCCTGAAGAAGGTGGGAAGCCGCACCAGCCCGAAGGAGCCGATCGCGGCGAAGGCGGCGCCGGCGACGGCGAACACTGCGGTCAGGATCTCGGCCCAAAGCGGCAGCGGGCCCGCAATGAATTGGTTCATTCGATCACCTCGCCGCGCAGCAGGAATTTGGCGAGCGCGGTGGAGCCGACGAAGCCGAACAGAGCGATCAGCATCGCTGCCTCGAAGTACACGTTGCTGGCGTAGACGATGCCGAGCACCAGCATCATGAGCATGCCGTTGATGTAGAGGCAGTCCAGCGCCATGACGCGGTCCTGCGCGGTGGGACCGATGAGCAGCCGCGCCAGCGCGCAGAGCATGGCCACGGCGAGCAACAGCAGCGCCAGCTTGAGTGCCCAGAGGAGTACCGGAGTCATGATTCGAAGATCTCCATCAGTGGACGCTCGTAGCGGGTCTTGATCATCTCGATGAAGGCCGCCGCGTCGTCCTCGTCGAAGACGTGGATCAGCAGGGTCGCGCGGTCCAGCGCGATCTCGCCCCAGGCCGTGCCGGGCGTGAGGCAGAGGATCATCGCCAGCGTGGCGAGCGCGTTGGGATCTCGCATCGCGAGCGGTACGTGCACGAAGCGAGGCGACATCTCGCTGCTGCGGCGGGTGAGGAGCAGGCGGGCGACGGTGAACGCCGAAACCACGAGGTCGAAGGCCACCACGCCGCCCAGCCGTATTGCCAGGAAGGGCTTGCGCATCTTCACGCGCGCGGGCCGCAGGCTTTGCGTCAGCAGCGGGACTGCGATCGCGAGCAGGGCCGCGAGCAGCAGCGTGGCCGCATGCAGCGACTGGTTCAGCAGCAGCCAGACGACGAAAAGCGCCAGCGACAGCAGCGGCGAGGGCAGCCAACGCTTGATCATGGCGCGGAGTCTCCCTTGGAGAGGGTCGTCGGGCCGGGCCGCTGACGGGCACCGAACACGGCTTCGCGATAGGCGCGGGGGGAACGCAGCCCCTGGGCGGTGGCGCTGGCGTGCTGCATGACGGGCTCGGCCATCAGCGTGAGCGCCAGGCAGGCAGCCAGCAGCGCCGCCACCGGAAGCACCTCGAGCGCACGCAGCGCGGGCAGGGTTCCGTGCGGCTGGGTCCAGAAATGGCGGATCCCGGTGCGGCTCAGCGCGATCAGCGTGAGAAACCCGGAGGCGAGCAACAGCGCGGTGAAAGCCCAGTCGGCCGGCGCGAGGGCGCGCGCTCCGCCCAGAAGGCCCGAGAGCATCGCGAACTTGCCGACGAAGCCCGACAGGGGCGGCAAGCCCGCCAGCAGCAGCGTGCATCCGAGAAAGCTGAAGCCCAGAAAGGCAATGCCGGCGGGAATGGCCCGGCCGTAGAGTGCCTGCGCCTCGTCGTCGAGGTTGACCTCTTCCAGGTTGCTCAGGTCTTCCGCGAGGAAAGGCGCGCCGCCGGATGTCTCGTGCGGCGCGATGCTCAGGCCGGCGTTGCGCCAGCGCTCGATCATGTCGATCAGCAGGAAGAAGGCGCTGACTGCCAGCGTGGAGCTCAACAGGTAGTAGAGCGCGCCGGCCCAGACCGATGGCTGGCCGAGGCCGATCGCCGTCAGCAGCGTGCCGGCGGACACCAGCACGCTGAAGCCGGCCAGGTTGGACAGGCGCTGCGTGCCGACGATGCCGAGCGCACCACAAAACAAGGTGGCCAGTCCGATCGCGATCAGCGCTCCTTGTCCGAACAGCGCCGAGCTGCCTGCGTCGGGAGCGAACAGCAGAGTCCACAGCCGCAGCAGCGTGTAGATGCCGAGCTTGGTGAGCAGCGCGAACACCGCGCCCACCGGCGACACTGCGGCGCTGTAGGCCGGCACCAGCCAGAAGTTGAGCGGCCAGGCGCCGGCCTTGGCGAAGAAGGCCGTGGCAAGGATGGCCGCCGCCGCGTGCACCAGCCCGCGATCGGCCGGCGCCAGCTGCGCGATGCGCAGCCCAAGATCGGCCATGTTGAGGGTTCCCGTCGCCCCGTAGAGCAGGGCCGCGCCGACCAGGAACAGCGATGAGGCCGCGAGGTTGATCGCCACGTAGTGCAGGCCGGCCTGCACGCGCAGTCGGCCGGAGCCATGCAGCAGCAGGCCGTAAGAAGCAGCCAGCATGACCTCGAAGAAGACGAAGAGGTTGAACAGGTCGCCGGTGAGGAACGCGCCGTTGAGGCCCATGAGCTGCAGCTGCAGCAACGGGTGGAAATGCACGCCCGCGCGGTCCCAGCGCGAGGTGGAATAAATCGAGGCGCAGAAGGCGACCACGCCGGTGAGCGCGACCATCAGGGTCGAGAGCCGGTCGGCCACCAGCACGATGCCGAAGGGCGCGCGCCAGTTGCCGGGCAGGTAGACCCCGATCGAACCGGGACCACTCCCGGTCCCCGCGGCGTTGACCCAGCGCAGCAGAGCCAGTGCGGCCAGAAGGCCCAGCAGGCCCGAGACCACGCTCAGGAAGGATTTGGTGCGACGGCGGTCCTCGCCCATGATGAGCATCAGCGCGGCCGTGAGGAGCGGCAGCAGGATCGGCACCGCGACCAGGTGCGGCATGCTGAACTCGAGCAGGCGGTCGAGGAAGGAGACGAGGCCCGTCATTCCCTGAGCTCCTTCGCTTCTTCACCGTCCACGTGGTCGGTGCCGCTGAGCCCGCGCGAGGCCAGCAGCACGACCAGGAACAGTGCCGTCATCGCGAAGCCGATCACGATGGCGGTCAGCACCAGCGCCTGCGGCATCGGATCGGCTGTGTTGGCCAGGGTGGCGGCAAGGCCGGGGACCAGCACCGGCTCGCTGTCGACCTTGACGCGGCCCATGCTGAAGATGAAGAGGTTGACGCCGTAGGAGATCAGTGTGAGGCCCATGATCACCTGGAAGGTGCGCGGGCGCAGCAGCAGGTACACACCCGAGCCGGTGAGGACGCCGATCGCAATGGCGAGCACGGCTTCCATCAGGCGGCGCCCTTCGCTTGGAGCGCGGCGCGCTCGGCTTCCTTCTCCGCCTGTTCATCGGCCCAGCGATGGCTGCGGATGGATTGGTGCGCCAGCGCCGTGAGGATCAGCATCGTCGCGCCGAGCACGAGCGCGAACACGCCGATGTCGAAGAAGAGGGCGCTCGGCACGTGCACTTCGCCGAGCACCGGCAGGTGCAGGTGCGCGGTGTGCGTGGTGAGGAAGGGATAGCCGAAAGGCAGGGCGCCCGAGCCGGTGGCCAGTGCCAGCAGCAGGCCGAGGGCGATCCAGCGGCGTGGATAGATGCGCAGGTGTTCCTCCACCCATTCGGCACCCGAGACGATGAACTGGAGCAGGAGCGCCACCGACATCACCAGCCCGGCGACAAAGCCGCCGCCCGGCTGGTTGTGCCCGCGCATGAAGAAATAGACCGACACCAGCGCGGCCAGGGGCAGCAGAAAGCGCACCAGCACGGCCGGCACCATCAGGTAGCCGATGGCCGTGTCCGGGGCGCGGCGCGGGTTGAGCAGATCGCTGCTGCCGTCATCGGGTTGAGCCCGCTGCTGTGCGGGCAAGGCCATCGATTCGCGCGCAGGGCGGAAGCGCCGCAGCAGCGCATAGACCGTCAGCGCCACGATGCCGAGCACCGTGATTTCGCCGAAGGTGTCGAAGCCGCGGAAGTCGACCAGCATCACGTTGACCACGTTGGTGCCACCGCCTTCGGACAGCGCGCGGTCGAGGAAGAAGGGCGAGATGCTCTGTGGGAAAAGCCGGGTCATCATCGTCCATGCGAGCGCCGCCATGCCGGCACCTGCGGCGGCTGCCACCAGCAGGTCGCGCCCGCGCCGGCCCCACGGCCTGAGCCGCGCGCGCACCGGCTGCGGCTTGGCAGTACGCATCGGCAGCCAGCGCAGGCCGAGCAGGATCAGCACCATCGTCACGGTCTCGACCACCAGTTGCGTCAGCGCGAGGTCGGGCGCCGAGAACCAGATGTAAGTGGTGCAGCACACCAGGCCTGCGCCGGAGGCCAGCATC
This sequence comes from Variovorax sp. PBL-H6, assembly GCF_901827155.1. NCBI lineage: Bacteria > Pseudomonadati > Pseudomonadota > Betaproteobacteria > Burkholderiales > Comamonadaceae > Variovorax > Variovorax sp. PBL-H6. The sequence goes on along the minus strand of NZ_LR594659.1, from coordinate 4,540,095 downwards.
AGCGAGGCCAGGCGATGGAACTTGGCCTGCCACGCAGCCGCAAGCGCACAGGTGCAACCGATCACCCAGGTCATGGCGAACATCGGCGAGAACGGCAAGAGCTCGCGCGTGCCTCGGCTCGCCGGCGTGAGCCAAAGCGATGCCCCGGCTCCCGCCACCGCCACCACGACGAGCAGCAGCAACTGCATCTGCATGCGCCGCGTTCCCAGCACGCGGCGGCTGCGCCTGCCGGCCTCGCTCAGGCGGGCAATGAGGTTTTCGAACATGCGCTGACCGTCGAAGCGATGCAGCAGAGGGGTATGTTCGAGCGCTCCGTGCGCGCGGCCTCGCCGCTGCAGCAGGTAGAGCCCGGCACCGCCGACCAGCGCGACAGCGCTCATTGCGAACGGAAGGTTGAAGCCGTGCCACACCGCAAGGCTGTATTCGGGCAGCGTGCCGCCGACCACGGGCGCCGCGGCAGTGGCGAGAAAGCTGCCCACCGACCAGGCGGGAGCCACGCCCACCACCAGGCAGATCAGGACCAGCAGGTCGGCCGGCACGCGCATCCAGCGCGGCGGCTCGTGTGGCTGCTTCGGCACCTCGGGCCCGGGCAGTGGGCCGAAGAAGACGTCGAATACGAAGCGGGCGGAGTAGGCCACGCTGAAGACGCCGGCCAGCGTGGCAATGACGGGGAGGCTCCGGTTGACCCACGGCGTCGCCTGGATGAAGACGGTCTCGGCGAAGAACATCTCCTTCGAGAGGAAGCCGTTGAGCAGCGGTACGCCCGCCATCGACGCGCTGGCAATGATGGCCAGGGTGCCTGTGATGGGCATGAGCTTGAGCAGGCCGCTGAGCTTTCGGATGTCGCGTGTGCCGCTCTCGTGATCGATGATGCCGGCTGCCATGAAGAGCGAGGCCTTGAAGGTCGCATGGTTCATCACGTGAAAGACGGCCGCGACGGCGGCGAGCGGGCTGTTGAGCCCGAGCAGCAGCGTGATGAGCCCCAGATGCGAGATGGTCGAATAGGCGAGCAGCGCCTTGAGGTCGCGCTGGAACATCGCCACGTAGCCGCCCAGCAGCAGGGTGGTGGCGCCGGCACCGCCCACCAGCCAGAACCAAGATTCGGTGCCGGAGAGGACCGGCCACAACCGCGCCATGAGGAAGACGCCCAGCTTCACCATCGTGGCCGAATGCAGGTAGGCCGACACCGGCGTGGGTGCCGCCATGGCGCGCGGCAGCCAGAAGTGGAAAGGGAATTGAGCGCTCTTGGTGAAGGCGCCGAGCAGCACGAGCAGCAGCACCAGTGGATAGAGATGGCTGGCGCGGATCTGATCGCCGGAAGCCAGCACTGCGTCGAGCTCGTAGCTGCCGACGATGCGGCCCAGCACCAGCACCCCGGCCAGCAGGCACAGCCCGCCCGCGCCGGTGACCGTGAGCGCCATGCGCGCGCCGCGCCGCGCATCGCGGCGGTGATGCCAATAGCCGATCAACAGGAAGGAAAACAGGCTGGTGAGCTCCCAGAACAGCACCATCTGGATCAGGTTGCCCGAGAGCACCACGCCCATCATCGATCCCATGAAGGCGAGAAAGAAGGAGAAGAAGCGCGGCACCGGGTCCGAGGGTGACATGTAGTAGCGCGCGTACAGCACCACCAGTGCGCCGATGCCGAGCACGAGCATGCAGAACAGCCAGGCGAAGCCGTCCATCCGGAACACGAGGTCGAGGCCCAGCGCGGGAATCCAGCGGACCTCTTCGCGGATCACGTCGCCTGCGGCCATGCGAGGAAAGAGCCACGCCACCTGCACCGCGCAGCCCAGCGCGATCAAGCCTGCAAGCGTCGATTCCCGGTTGCGCGCATTCGACGGCAGCGAGGCCGCGATCACACTGGCGATGAAGGGAAGTGCGACGAGGAGGACAAGGGGCATCGCGTTCGATTCTATCGAGCGGCCCCCGCGCGAACCCCTTCGGTCAGGCGCCGAATTGCTGCACCGAGCGGATGCCGAGCCAGGTGAGAAAGAGCGAGCCGCCGACATGCAGCGCCGCAGTGCCCAGCGCCAGGCCCAGGCGCTCGTTCATCAGCATCGCGACGACTTCGGCCGAGAAGCTCGAAAAGGTGGTGAGCCCGCCGAGGAAGCCGGTGATGAGCAGGAGGCGCCAGGCGGGGTCGAGCTGCGGCATGGCCTGGAACACGGCGACCGCGATGCCGATCAGGTAGCCGCCGACCAGGTTGGACGCGAGGGTGCCGTAGGGGAAGGCGGTGGTCGTGAGCCAGAGGCCCAGGCCCCAGCGGCACAGGGCCCCGATCGAGGCGCCAGCGCAGATGGCGAGGACGTGCGGCAGCATGCGAGGAAGTATCTCCCCCTTCAAGGCGCCATCTGCCGCGGCAGCCAGGTGACCAGGTCGGGGGCGAAGTAGATGAGCAACACCGCCGCCATCATCAGCGCGAACATCGGCAGGGTCACGCGCGCGATGTAGAGCAGGTCCTTGCCGGTCATGCCTTGCAGCACGAAAAGGTTGAAGCCCACCGGCGGCGTGATTTGCGCCATCTCGACCACCAGCACGACGAAGATGCCGAACCACAGCGGATCGATGCCCGCCGCCAGCACCGTCGGCATCACCACGCCCATGGTCAGCACGACCATCGAAATGCCGTCGAGGAAGCAGCCGAGCACGATGTAGAACACCGCCAGCATGACCACCAGCTGGAACTTCGACAGGCCGAGCGAGCCGATCCATTCCGCAAGGTGTCTCGGGAGGCCGATATAGCCCATGGCAAGCGTGAGGAACGCGGCGCCGGCGAGGATCAGCGCCATCATGCAGTACAGGCGCGTGGCGCCCAGCAGCGAGTCCTTGAAAGTCTGCCAGTTGAGCGAGCCCTGCGCCGCCGAGATCGCCAGCGCCCCGACAACGCCGACGGCCGCAGCCTCGGTGGCGGTGGCAATGCCTGCGTAGATCGAGCCCAGTACGGCAAGGATCAGTATCGCGACAGGTATCAGGCTCAGCGATTCGCGCAGCTTCTGCACGAAGCTCATCGGCGGATCGGGCGGAGGAACGCGCTGCGGATTCATCAGTGCCCACACCGCGATATAGCCCGAGAACAGCACGGCCAGCAGGATGCCCGGCACCACGCCGGCGATGAAGAGCTTGGCGATCGACACGTCGGCGCTCACGCCATAGACGATCATGATGATGGAGGGCGGGATGAGCAGGCCCAGCGTGCCGGCCCCGGCCAGCGTGCCGATCACCATGTCGTCCGGGTAGCCGCGCCGCTTGAGCTCGGGCAGCGTCATCTTGCCGATGGTTGCACAGGTGGCGGCGCTCGAGCCGGAGACGGCTGCAAACACTGCACACCCTGCCACGTTGGTGTGCAGCAGCCGACCTGGCAGCCGCTGCATCCATGGCGCCAGGCCCTTGAACATGTCCTGCGACAGGCGGGTGCGGAAAAGCACCTCACCCATCCAGAGGAACAGGGGCAGGGCAGTGAGTGTCCAACCCGAGGCCGAACCCCAGATGGTGACCGCCATCGCATCACCTGCGGGGCGGGCGGAGAACAGCTGCATGCCGATCCACGCGACACCCGACAGCGTGAGGCCGATCCAGACACCGCTGCCGAGAATGAGGAAGAGGCTCGCGATCAGCAGCGCGGCGACGGCGATGTCATTCATGTCGGAGGGCCTCGGTGGGATCGGCCTTCATCGGCCTGCCGCGCCACTCGATCAGGAACTCGTCGACCGCGGCGACGGCGAAGATCAGCGCACCGAGCGCCATGCTCAGCTGCGGCAGCCACAGCGGCGTCGCGTCGTTGCCTGTCGAGATGTCGTTGTAGGCATGCGATTGCCATGCAAGACGTACGCTGTAGAAGGCGAAGATCGTGGCCAGCAGTGCCGCCGCTCCCGTCGCCCAGCGCTCCAGCCACTTTCGCGCCCGGTCGTTCAGGCTGCCGAGCAGCAGCGTGACACGGATGTGCTCGCCGCGTTTCAGGGTATGGGCCAGCGCCAGGAAGCCAGCGCCTGCCATCAGATAGCCGGCATAGGCATCGAGCCCCGGGATGTTGAAGTGGAGCTGCCGGCCGACGATGGACAAGAGCACCGAGGCCAGCAGACCGATCATGAAAAGCGCCGCCAGAGCGGCGGCGCTGTCGTAGAGGAAGTCGAGCGTCTTGCGCATCCGGCTCACGCGCTGCTACATCTTCTTGTAGGCGTCTACCACGGCCTGCCCTTCGGGGCCGGCCTTGTCGAGCCATTCCTTGATCATGGTGTCGCCGACCTTCTTCATGTCGGCCTTGAGCTGCGCCGACGGGGAATGGATCGTCATGCCGTTCTTCTTGAGCAGATCCAGGTATTCGACGTTCTTCTTTTTCGAAATGTCCCAGCCGCGCTTCTCGGCCTCGGCGCCAGCCTTGAGCAGTCCGTCCTGGGTGGCCTTGTCGAGCGCGTCGAAGGCCTTCTTGTTCACGAGCACCGCGTTCTTGGGTAGCCAAGCCTGCGTGTCGTAGAAGTTCTTGATGTACTCGTAGGTCTTGGTGTCGTAGCCAGTCGAACCGGAGGACATGTAGGACTCGATCACGCCTGTAGCCATGGCCTGAGACAGCTCGGCCTGTTGGACCGTGACCGGCTGGGCGCCGACCAGTTCGCCGATGCGCGCGGTTGCGGGGCTGTAGGCACGCCACTTCACGCCCTTCAGGTCGGCGGCTGAAGCGATTTCCTTCTTGACGAAGATGCCCTGGGGCGGCCAGGCCACCGAATACAGCAGCATCATCCCTTGCTCGGCCAGCTTCTTCTCGAGTACCGGCTTCTGGGCCTGGTAGAGCTTCCAGGCGGCGTCGTAGCTGTCGGCCAGGAAGGGAATGCCGTCGGTGCCGAAGATCTGCCACTCGTTCTGGTAGTTGACGAGCAGGATCTCGCCCATCTGCGCTTGTCCGCCCTGGACGGCGCGCTTGATTTCCGGTGCCTTGAAGAGAGCGGCGTTGGCATGAACGGTGATCTTGAGCTTGCCGCCGGTCGCCTTGTCGACGTCGCTCGCGAACTGCGTGATGTTCTCGGTGTGGAAGTTGGTGGCCGGGTATGCCGTGGGCAGGTCCCACTTGGTTTGCGCAAGGGCCGCTGCACCGAGGGCGAGGCCGGCGAGGGCGATGCCGAACTTGTGAATCATGGGGTCTCCAGAACGTACGGATAGAAAAGGCGTCGAGGAGCATACGTGCAAATATCGGGCCATTGCGTGGGGCTTTCCCCTGACGGCGTCTAGTGTCTCGTATGGGAGGCGCTCGCAAAAAAGCCGCCCGAGGGCGGCTTTCGACTGGATGCGGCCCGGCCGCAAGCCGGATGCTCAGGGCTTCGGGTCGGCTTTCCTTGCCGTGCCCTCGGCCTTGTCTTTCTTCGACTCGGCCTTGGCGACCCTGGTCGCCGGCGCCGCGCCGTCGAACGCTTGGCCGTTGACGGTCAGGCCCTGGGCCGACAGCTTGACAGCCGCCTTTTCCTTCACACCCTTGACCCGGCTCATCAGGTCGGGCCAGCTCTTGAAGTCTCCGCCCTTCTTTCGCTCGTCGATGATGCGCTTGGAGAGCGAAGGACCTACTCCCCGGATGGCATCGAGCTCGGCATCGCTCGCCTTGTTTGCATCGACGGCCGCCCACGAGGCAACGGCAAACAGCATGGCCATGATGGCCAGAATCTTCTTCAGCATTCTTGAAATTTCCCTGTCAATTGTGAAAGAGACGCGCCCTCGCGTCCCGCCGCATGCGGAATGCATGCGGGCTGGATTTGATCCAGAAGATCGCGAACGGTGTTGACGTTGCGACAATTTGAGGGATTTCAGAGCTCTTCCACACGCCGCGGCGGATAGCTGTCCCAGGCTTGGCAGCCGGGGCAATGCCAGAAATGCTGGTGCGCCTCGAAGCCGCAGGCGGCGCAGCGGTAGCGCATCAGCGGCCGCGTGGCCTGGTCCAGAGCCCGCTGCACCGGCTGGTGGTACTGCTCATGCGCGAAGCGCTCGCCGGCCAGCCAGCGTGCGGCCGCCACCAGCGAGGGTTGACGACTCAGGTGGGCGATGTAGCCGTCGCGCGGCTCCGGGGGTCCGGGGGCTTCCGCCGCGATGTCGTCGGGCAGCACCGGGGTGCCTCCCAGTGCCATGATGGCTTCGAGGACGTCGATGGAAGGCGACTCTGCATAGCGGCGCTGCAGCATGAGCAGTGCCTCGCCACCGTGCTGCGACGCGACCGCCGCCTGCTGGAGCATCGTGGCATAGAGCGGCAGCGCCAACGGGGCGGTCTCGCACAGCGCGGCGAGCGTGTTGTAAGCGCCGACGGAATCGCCGTTGCGCAGTTGCAGTGCGGCCGTGTCGATGGCCGGCCGCGGCGCTTGCGGCGCCAGCGCGACCGCCTGGTTCAGCAGTTGGGCCGCGGCTTGGGTATCCCCGGTAGCCACCTGCTCGGCGGCTTGCTCGCACAGGTGATGCGCGCGTCGCACGCTGTAGCTGGCCTGCTCGGCCTCGTCGAGCTTGTGCGCGACGGCAGCGGCCTGTGCCCACTCACGTGAGCGCTCGTAGATGGCAAGCAGCGCCAACCGGGCCTCGTTCTCGTAGCGGGTGCCTTCGAGCTTCTGCAGCGCGGCTTCGGCGCGGTCGAGCAGACCGGCGCGCAGGAAGTCCTGCGCCAGCGCGTGTTGTGCGCGGTCTCGATCGGCTCGGCTCAGGTCGCCCCGGCCCAGCAGGTGCTCATGCACGCGCACGGCGCGCTGGTACTCGCCGCGGCGGCGGAACAGGTTGCCGAGCGCGAAATGCAGCTCCTGTGTGTCGGGGTCGTTCTGTACGGCCTCGATGAAGGCGTCGATGGCCTGGTCCTGCTGCTCATTGAGCAGGAAGTTCAGGCCGCGGAAATAGGCTTTGGGTGCCTGAAGGTTCTCGATGCGCAGCTGACGAAGATCGAAGCGCGAAGCGAGCCAGCCCAGGATGAATGCGAGCGGCAGGCCAAGCAGCAGCCAGCTGAAATCAAAGTCCATGTTGGCGTACGGCGGGCAGGTCGGTCGCGGCGGTCGGGGGTGCGGGGGCGGCGCCTGACGTGGCAGCAGGGGCCGTTGCGCCAGGCAACTGGGCCGCTGCGCTGCGGTGCTTCCACCAGCCCGGCAGCATGCCGAGTGCGCCCACCACCAGCCCGCCGGCAAAGGCGGCGAGCACCACCAGCACCAGCGGAGCGCGCCAGGAAGTGCCGAAGAAGAAGTAGACGGTTGCGTCGTGCTGGTTGTTCAGCGCGAAAGCGAAGAGGGTAAAAAAAATGGCTGCCTTGAGCAGCCACAGGAAGTATTTCATGCGCGTCCCCGTTGGCGGGGGAATTCTATGCTTCAGCCTTCGCGTCGACGCTGCTCGGCATCCAGCTCCGCGGTGCGTGCATCGACCGCTTCCCGCAGGGCCTTGCCGGGCTTGAAGTGCGGCACGCGCTTTTCGGGGATCTGCACGCTTTCGCCCGAACGTGGATTGCGCCCAATGCGGGGTGGACGGCGATTCACCGTGAAGCTGCCGAAGCCGCGGATCTCGATGCGGTGCCCGCGCACCAGCGCGTCGCTCATTGCGTCAAGAATGGTCTTGACCGCGTATTCGGCGTCGCGGTGCGTGAGTTGCGCGAAGCGCGCGGCCAGCTCCTCAACAAGGTCTGAACGAGTCATAAACCACAGAAGGACACGGTGAGCCAGAGCTCACCGTGTCTTCGTCTGTTTACTTCTCGTTGTTGGAGTCGAGCTTGGCGCGCAGCAGTGCGCCCAGGCTGGTCGTGCCCGCGTTCTCGCGTGCCGACTGCTGGCTCAGGTTGGCCATGGCGCCCTGCTCGTCGGCCAGGTCCTTTTGCTTGATCGACAGCTGGATGTTGCGGGTCTTGCGATCCACATTGACCACCACGGCCGTGACTTCGTCGCCCTCCTTGAGCACGTTGCGGGCATCTTCCACGCGGTCGCGGGAGATCTCGCTGGCGCGCAGATAGCCGATGATGTCTTCGCCCAGATCGATCTCGGCGCCGCGCGGGTCGACCGTCTTGACCTTGCCCGTCACGATCTGGCCCTTGTCATTCACCGTGGTGAAGGTGGTGAAGGGATCGCTGTCGAGCTGCTTGATGCCGAGGCTGATGCGCTCGCGGTCGACATCGACGGCCAAAACGATCGCCTCGACTTCCTGACCCTTCTTGTAGTTGCGCACGGCGGTTTCGCCGGGCTCGTTCCACGAGAGGTCGGACAGGTGCACCAGGCCGTCGATGCCGGCAGCGAGGCCCACGAACACGCCGAAATCGGTGATCGACTTGATCGGACCCTTGACGCGGTCGCCGCGCTTGGTGTTCTGCGCGAATTCCTGCCACGGATTGGCCTTGCACTGCTTCATGCCCAAGCTGATGCGGCGCTTGTCTTCGTCGATCTCGAGGACCATGACTTCGACTTCGTCGCCCAGCGAGACGATCTTGTTGGGGGCGATGTTCTTGTTGGTCCAGTCCATTTCGGAGACGTGGACCAGGCCCTCGATGCCGGGTTCCAGCTCGACGAAGGCGCCATAGTCGGCAATGTTGGTGACCTTGCCGAACAGGCGCGTGCCTTGCGGGTAGCGGCGCGAGACGCCCATCCACGGGTCGTCCCCCATCTGCTTGAGACCCAGCGACACGCGGTTCTTCTCGGTGTCGAACTTGAGGATCTTGGCCGTGATTTCCTGGCCGGCCTGTACCACTTCGCTCGGGTGGCGGACGCGGCGCCAGGCCATGTCGGTGATGTGCAGCAGGCCGTCGATGCCGCCAAGGTCGACGAACGCACCGTACTCGGTGATGTTCTTGACCACGCCGCGCACGACTGCGCCTTCCTTCAGCGTTTCCATCAGCTTGGCGCGCTCTTCGCCCATGCTGGCCTCGACCACGGCGCGGCGCGAGAGCACCACGTTGTTGCGCTTGCGGTCGAGCTTGATGACCTTGAATTCGAGGGTCTTGTTCTCGTAAGGGGTCAGGTCCTTGATCGGACGGGTATCGATCAGCGAGCCCGGCAGGAAGGCACGGATGCCATTGACCAGGACGGTCAGACCGCCCTTGACCTTGCCACTGGTGGTGCCGGTGACGAAGTCGCCGGATTCGAGCGCCTTCTCGAGCGCGAGCCATGAGGCCAGGCGCTTGGCGGTGTCGCGCGAGAGGATGGTGTCGCCGTAACCGTTCTCGACGCTGCCGATGGCCACGGAGACGAAATCGCCGGCCTGTACTTCGAGTTCGCCCTTGTCGTTCTTGAACTCCTCGATCGGGACATAGGCCTCGGACTTGAGGCCGGCGTTGACCACGACGTGGTTGTGTTCAACGCGCACGACTTCGGCGGTGATGACCTCGCCGCTGCGCATTTCGGAACGCTTCAGGGATTCTTCGAATAGATCGGCAAAAGATTCAGACATGTGTCATTTCCTTCCGTCACGCAGGGTTTGCAGTCGCACCATCGCGGCTGGCTGGGTCTGGAGACGGCGGTTGTGGGCTTGAGGCCCGGGTTGAGTTGAACAACCAGCAAGCCGGTGCGCTGTCGCGCGGCGGGGACCTGCTGGACCGAAAACACCTCTCAAGAGGACTTGAAAGGCTGTACTTCCTGCCACAAGGCAAGCACTTGCTCGACCGATTGCTCGACCGAGAGAGTGGAGTTGTCCAGGAGGCGGGCATCAGGCGCCGGTTTCAATGGCGCGACACTGCGGGAGGAGTCCCGAAGGTCACGCGCTTCGAGGTCGGCGCGAAGACCGGCGAGTGTAGTCGAAATACCCTTTGAAATCAATTGCTTATGCCGCCTTTCCGCGCGCTGGGCGGCACTCGCGGTCAAGTAGACCTTCAGGGCGGCATCGGGAAAGACGACCGTGCCCATGTCGCGGCCGTCGGCCACCAGGCCAGGCAGGCGGCGGAAGCTCTTCTGCAGCGCCAGCAGGGCCTGTCGCACCGTCGGAAGGGCGGAAACGCGGGACGCGTCCATGCCCGCCGCCTCTGTACGGATGGCGTCGGTGACGTCCTCGCCGGCCAACAGCACCTTGCCGTCTGCAAAGCGCAGGGGCAGGTTGCGCGCGAGTTCGGCGATGCGTGATTCGTGCGCCGCGTCCGCCTCGAGTCCGCTCCGGCGCATCGCGAGGCCTGTCACCCGGTAGAGCGTGCCCGAGTCGAGATAGTGGTAGCCCAGTTGGTACGCTACTGCAACGGCCAGCGTTCCCTTGCCCGATGCGGTGGGGCCGTCGATGCAGATCACCGGCACCTCGGTCGCCTTGGCCACCGAGAAAAGGGTCTCGAAGTAGTCGGGAAAGGTCTTGGCGACGCAGTGCGGCTCGAGGATGCGCACGGGCAGGCCGCGCGGATTGAAGGCGGCCAGCGAGAAGCACATTGCAATCCGGTGATCGTCGTAGGTACGGATGCTCGCGGCACGCCAGTCAGCCGCACGCAGAGGATGCACGCGCAGGAAATCGGGGCCGTCCTCGACGATGGCCCCCAGTTTGCGAAGCTCGCACGCCATGGCCTCGATGCGATCGGTCTCCTTGACTCGCCAGCTTGCGATGTTGCGCAGCAGGCAGGGGCCATCGGCGTACAGCGCCATGGCTGCCAGCGTCATCGCGGCATCCGGGAGGTCATTGGCGTCGAGCTCGATGGCCCTGAGCGGCCAGGCACCGCGCGAGATCGCCAGCCAGTTGGGGCCGCTCTCGACCCGAGCGCCCATCTGCCGTGCCGCCTCGACGAAGCGGATGTCACCCTGGATCGAGTCCGCGCCCACGCCCTCGATACGGAGGCCTTCGCCCTCGGCAATTGCGCCGATCGCAATGAAGTAGCTGGCCGAGGAGGCATCGGCTTCGATGTGGATGTCTCCGGGCGAGCGGTAGCGGCTGCCGGCCGGAATGACGAAGCGTTCCCAGCCCTCGCGCCGGACCTCGATGCCGAATCGTGACAGCAGGTTGAGCGTGATCTCGACATAGGGCTTGGAGATCAGCTCACCGACCACCTCGATCGTGATGTCGCGCCCCCCGGCCAGCCCGCCTGATGTCGCCGTCCCAAGGGGCAGCGCCAGCAGCAAGGCAGTCAGGAACTGGCTCGATACATCGCCACGCACGCGAATCGGCGCGGCAAGCTGGAGCGCGTCGAGTGGAACCGGATGGACGGCCAGCGGGGGATAGCCGGGATTGCCGAGGTAGTCGATGCGACAGCCGAGCTGCATCAGCGCATCGACGAGGTCGCCGATCGGTCGCTCATGCATGCGCGGCACACCGGAGAGCTCGAACTCGCCCCCGAGCAAGCACAGCGCCGCTGTCAACGGTCGCATCGCGGTGCCGGCATTGCCGAGGAAGAGCTTGGCACCGGAGGTGCGGAGCCGGCCGTCGAGGCCCTCGATGCGCAGCGCGGCGCCCGCGCGATCGATGCGGCAGCCGAGCGCGGCGAGGGCATCGAGCATCACCCGCGTGTCGTCCGAGTCCAGCAGGTCGTGTACGGTGGTCGTGCCGCTGGCGAGCGCCGCCAGCAGCAGTACCCGGTTGGAAATGCTCTTGGAGCCCGGCAGACGCACGGTGCCGCCGGCACCCGCGAGCGGTGGGAGGTCGAGGAAGGGCGTGGAGAACATGGTCAGTCGGGCGATACGCCGGCGCCAGGCTGCCATCGTGCACGGGCAGCACTCGCTGCGGCGATAGCTTCTTCAAGTGCCTGCGAATCGCCAGCGCTCATCAGGGCTTCGAGCTGCGAGAGGGCTGCGCGGAAGGCCTCTGACTGCTGCAGTATTTGCTCGCGATTGGCAAGCAGTACGTCGCGCCACAGCGCGGGGTCACCTGCAGCGATGCGCGTGAAGTCGCGAAAGCCGGGGCCGGCCAGCTCCAGAAAGCGCTGACCTTCGGGCTGCCCCGTGATGGCATTGGTGAAGGCAAAGGCGAGCAGGTGGGGAAGGTGGCTGACGGCCGCAAAAGCCTTGTCGTGCGCGTCTGGCGTCATGGTCACGACCTTGGCACCGATTCCGGACCAAGCCTGCGTCGCGCGCTGCACGTTCGAACGCAGCGTGGCCTTGACGGGCGTCAGGACCACTTGGCGGCCTGCGTAGAGTCCCGCATTGGCATGCTCGACGCCGGCGACCTCCTTGCCGGCGATCGGATGCGCAGGAACGAAGCTGGCGAACTGATCGTGCAGGCCGCGTCGCGCCGCCTCGATCACGTCGCCCTTGGTCGAACCCACGTCCATCACGAGCATCTGCTCGGTGATGCCGTGGCGAATCGCCTTGAAGGTGGCTTCGGAGGCGCCGACCGGCACCGCGATCAGCACCAGATCGGCGCCCGACACGGCGAGCAATGCGGAGGGCGCCGCGACATCGATCACGCCCAGCTGCCGGGCACGCTCGGTCGTCGAAGGCGACTTGCTGTACCCGACCACGCGCTTCACCAGCTTGGCGCGCTTGAGCGCCAGCGCGAAGGAGCCGCCCATCAGGCCGCAGCCGATCAAGCCGAGCTGTTCGAACATGGCGGCGGCCTCAGGCAGTGACGGGGTAGGCCCCGATGACCTTGTAGAACGCGCAGAGCTTGCGCAGTTCGGCAAGGGCGGCGGCCACGTTGGGCTGCGAAGGATGGCCGTCGAGATCGATGTAGAAGTAGTACTCCCATTGGCCGGTGCGTGCGGGGCGCGACTCGAAGCGCGTCATCGAAACATCGTTGACCTTCAGCGGTACCAGCAGGTCGTGCACGGCGCCGGGCCGATTGGGCACGGAGACCACCAGGCTGGTGCAGTCCTTGGTCGAGGCCGGCGGCATGGCGAGGGTCTGCGGCAAGCAGATGACCGCGAAGCGGGTGCGGTTGTACGAGTCGTCCTGAATTGCATGCGACACGATGTGCAATCCGTAGCGCGTGGCCGCCCGCTCGCTGGCCAGGCCGGCCCAGGCAGGGTTGCCGGCAGCGAGGCGGGCGCCTTCGGCATTGCTGGAGACGGCACGCCGCTCTGCATGCGGCAGGTGCTTGGACAGCCATGTCTGGCACTGCGCGAGCGCCTGCGGGTGCGCGAGGACCGCCTCGATACCCTCCAGCGAATTGACCGTGCGCAGCAGGTGGTGCCGCACCAGCAGGCTGACCTCGCCAACCACGTGGGTCGGAGAATGCAGGAACAGGTCAAGCGACCGTGTGACCACGCCTTCGGTGGTGTTCTCGACACCGACCACGCCGTATTGCGCGCTGCCAGCCGCCGTGGCGTGAAAGACCTCGTCGAAACTGGCGCAATAGATCAGGTCCGCGGCGCCGCCGAAGTACTCGATGGCCGCCTGCTCGCAGAAGGTGCCCTCGGGGCCCAGCACGGCGACGCGCTGCGGCGACTCGAGCGCCAGACAGGCCGACATGATCTCGCGCCAGATGGCGGCCACATGCAGCGCCTTGAGCGGGCCCTGGTTGCTCTGCTGCATCTTCTCGATCACCTGCGCAACGCGGTCGGGCCGAAAGTAGGGCGTGCCTTCGCGCTTCTTGACCTCACCCACCTGCTCCGCCACGTGAGCGCGTCGGTTGAGCAGATCGAGCAGTTGCCGGTCGAGCGAGTCGATCTGCACCCGCAGATCGGCAAGGCTGGCGGAAGGATCGGAATCGGAAGGTTGGGGCGTGGAAGCGGTCATCGGTCAGGTCGCACGCATCTCTACGCGTGGGACTGCTCGAATTCTCGCATGTAGCCCACCAGCGCCTGCACGCCTTCCAACGGCATCGCGTTGTAGATGCTGGCCCTCATGCCGCCGACCGACTTGTGGCCCTTGAGCTGCAGCAGGCCGGCTTCGCGAGCGCCCGCGAGGAAAGCCTCGTTGCGGCTCTCGTCCTTGAGAAAGAAGGGCACGTTCATGCGCGAGCGGCAGTCGGGCGCAACCCGGTTCTCATAGAACGGCGAGCGGTCGATGAAGTCGTACAGCAGCTGCGCCTTGGCAATGTTGCGTAGTTCCATCGCCGCGACCCCGGTCAGCGCGCCCTCGGTTTGTTGCCGCAGCCACTGGAAGGTGAGTCCGGCAATGTAGATGGCCCACGTCGGCGGCGTGTTGTACATGGACTTGTTGTCGGCAACGATCCGGTAGTTGAAGGCGCTCGGACAGATATCGAGCGCATGCCCCAGCAGGTCGTCTCGCACGATCACCAGCGTGAGACCCGCCGGGCCGAGGTTCTTCTGGGCGCCGCCGAAAGCCAGGCCGACGCGGTTCCAGTCGATAGAACGCGAAGCCACGTGCGAGGAGAAGTCGATGACCAGCGGGGATTTGCTGCCCAGCGCCGCCAGGTCGGGCAGCTCCTGGAACTCGACACCGTGGATGGTCTCGTTGGAGCACAGGTGCACGTATGCGGCGTCGGCCGAGAGCTGCCAGGTCGCAGGCGCGGGAAGCCGTGTGTGCTGGCCGTCGGCGTTCGAGGCCGCAACGCGCGAGTGGCAGTAGCGCTGCGCTTCCTTCTGCGACTTGGCGCTCCAACTGCCGGTGATCACGAAGTCGACGTTTCCGCCGCGCGACAGGTTCATCGGAACGATGGCGTTCTCTCCCAGGCCGCCGCCCTGCATGAAGAGGATGTGAAACTGCTCGGGCACGGCGAGCAACGTGCGCAGGTCGGCTTCGGCCTGGGCGCAGATCGCGCCGAACTCCTTGCCGCGATGGCTCATCTCCATCACGCTCATGCCGCTACCCCGCCAATCCAGCATCTCGGCGGCGGCGCGTTGCAGCACCGGCTCCGGCATCGCGGCTGGGCCAGCGGAGAAGTTGTACGGGCGCCGACCCGCGCCGGTCGTCACTTCTTCGCGGGCGCCTTGGGCGCCGACTTGGCGGGCGGTGCGCCTTCGGTCGGAGCCCCCAGGGCCTTGGCGACGTTGGCGTCGAGCGTGCGCATTTTCGGCTCGATGCTGGAGCGGGTTTCGGCCACCAGCTTTTCCGTGAGTGCGGTCTGCATCTTGGGATTGAGTTCCTGGTACTTCTTGCTCAAGGGCGAGTTGATCCAGGCCAGCAGCTGACGCAGTTCTTCTTCACTGAAGTTGTCTCGCAGGATCGGGCCTAGCGCGTCCGGCGCGAGCGCAACGGCCTTGTCGCGCACGATGGGGTAGGCGTCGTCGAAGTACTTCTTGAGCTCGGCGTCGGCAGCCTTGGCGGCGGCCTCCCGCTTCTCGGCGGGGACTTGCGTCTGCAGGTATTGCGAGCCGGCCTGCGCGATGGGGGCGCTGGATTGCTCGACCAGTCCGCGTGCGAGCGCCTCGATGCCGGGGCGCTGCAGATCGAGGAACTGCTTGACCATTGCCGGCTTGTCCTGGGCCATGGCCGCCGAGCTGCCGGCGAGCGCGACCGCGAGGAGCGCGAACTTGATTTTTTTCACTGAGGGTTCTCCGTTGAAGATGTTGAAGTAGCGTCGTCGGCGCCGTCGTCGTTTTCCGCATTCGCGTCGTTCTCGACGATGCGCTGCAGGCCGCTGAGCTTGGCGCCTTCGTCGAGCCCGATCAGCGTAACGCCCTGCGTTGCGCGGCCGAGTTCGCGGATTTCGGAGACGCGGGTGCGCACGAGCACGCCCTTGTCGGTGATGAGCATGATTTCGTCGTCGGCGTGCACCAGGGTGGCAGCCACGACCTTTCCGTTGCGCTCACTTTGTTGGATGGCAATCATGCCTTTGGTTCCGCGGCCGTGACGCGTGTACTCGGTAATGCTTGTGCGTTTTCCGTAACCATTTTCTGTGGCAGTGAGCACGCTCTGCTGCTCGTCCTCGGCCACCAGCATGGCGATCACGCCCTGGCCGTCCTCCAGCGTCATGCCGCGTACGCCGCGCGCGTTGCGGCCCATGGGTCGCACGTCGTTCTCGTCGAAGCGCACGGCCTTGCCACCGTCGGAGAACAGCATCACGTCGTGCGCGCCGTCGGTCAGCGCTGCGCCAATGAGGTAGTCGCCCGGGTCCAGGTCGACCGCGATGATGCCTGCCTTGCGTGGATTGCTGAACTCGTCGAGCGCTGTCTTCTTGACCGTACCCATGGAGGTCGCCATGAAGACGTACTGGTTGGCCGGGAAGGTGCGCTTCTCGCCCGTGAGCGGCAGCACGACATTGATCTTCTCGCCTTCCTGCAGCGGGAACATGTTGACGATCGGCCGCCCGCGAGAGCCGCGCGAACCCGCCGGAGCCTCCCACACCTTGAGCCAATAGAGCCGGCCGCGGTTCGAGAAGCAAAGGATGTAGTCGTGCGTGTTGGCGATGAACAACTGGTCGATCCAGTCGTCTTCCTTGGTGGCTGTCGCCTGCTTGCCGCGCCCGCCGCGCTTCTGCGCACGGTACTCGCCAAGCGGCTGGCTCTTGATGTAGCCGGCGTGGGAGAGGGTGACGACCATGTCGGTCGGCGT
Organism: Variovorax sp. PBL-H6; assembly: GCF_901827155.1. Classification (NCBI taxonomy): domain Bacteria; kingdom Pseudomonadati; phylum Pseudomonadota; class Betaproteobacteria; order Burkholderiales; family Comamonadaceae; genus Variovorax; species Variovorax sp. PBL-H6. Next base: position 4,523,815 of record NZ_LR594659.1, on the reverse strand, counting down.
GATCAGGTCCTCGGTGGACAGGTCGAAGGCGCTGTGCTCGACCTGGCTGCGGCGTGCGCCCGGCTTGGTCTGCCCGAACTCCTGCTTGAGTGTGGCGAGTTCGTCGCCAATGATGGTCGAGACGCGCTCGGGCTTGGCCAGGATGTCCAGCAGATCGTCGATCTCGGCCATCACTTCCTTGTACTCGGCCACGATCTTGTCCTGCTCCAAGCCGGTAAGGCGCTGCAGACGCATCTGCAGGATTTCCTGGGCCTGCGTGTCCGAAAGACGGTAGAGGCCGTCCGAGCTCATCCCGAAGTCGCGCTCCAGCCCGTCCGGGCGATAGTCGTCGGCATTGACGGTACCGCCGTCGGCGCGCGTGCGCGTGAGCATCTCGCGCACGAGCTTGCTGTCCCAGCGGCGCGTCATCAGCTCGGCCTTGGCGACTGGCGGCGTCGGCGCGTTCCTGATGATGGCGATGAACTCGTCGATATTGGCCAGCGCAACCGCCAGGCCTTCAAGTACGTGGCCGCGCTCGCGTGCCTTGCGCAGGTTGAAGACCGTGCGGCGCGTCACGACTTCGCGCCGGTGCTGCAGGAACACCTCGACCAGGTTCTTCAGGTTGCACAGCTTCGGCTGGCCATCGACCAGCGCAACCATGTTGATGCCGAAGGTGTCCTGGAGCTGAGTCTGCTTGTAGAGGTTGTTCAGCACGACCTCGGGCACCTCGCCGCGCTTGAGCTCGATCACCAGCCGCATGCCCGACTTGTCGGACTCGTCCTGGATGTGGCTGATGCCCTCGATCTTTTTCTCGTGGACCAGCTCGGCCATGCGCTCCTGCAGCGTCTTCTTGTTGACCTGGTAGGGCAGCTCGTCCACGATGATCGCCTGCCGCTGGCCGCGGTCGATCTCCTCGAAGTGGCACCTGGCGCGCATCACCACCTTGCCGCGGCCCGTACGGTAGCCGTCCTTGATGCCGTTGACACCGTAGATGATCCCGGCCGTTGGGAAGTCGGGCGCCGGGATGATCTCCATCAAGTCGTCGATGCTGGCGTCCGGGTGGCGTAGAAGGTGCAGGCAGCCGTCGACGACTTCATTCAGGTTATGAGGTGGGATGTTGGTCGCCATCCCGACAGCAATGCCGCCTGAACCATTGACCAGCAGGTTTGGCAGCTTGCTTGGCAATACCAGCGGCTCTTTCTCGCTGCCGTCGTAATTCGGACCGAAATCGACAGTTTCCTTGTCGATGTCGGCCAGCATTTCATGCGCAATCTTCGCGAGCCGGATTTCCGTGTAGCGCATCGCCGCCGCGTTGTCACCGTCGACCGATCCAAAATTGCCCTGTCCATCGACCAGCATGTGGCGCATCGAGAAATCCTGGGCCAGCCGCACGATGGTGTCGTAGACCGACTGGTCACCGTGCGGGTGGTACTTGCCGATGACATCGCCGACGATACGTGCCGACTTCTTATAAGGACGGTTCCAGTCATTGTTGAGTTCGTGCATCGCGTACAGGACGCGCCGATGCACCGGCTTGAGGCCGTCGCGCGCATCGGGGAGGGCCCGCCCCACAATCACGCTCATGGCGTAATCGAGATAGCTGCGGCGCATTTCCTCTTCGAGGCTGATGGGTAAAGTTTCTTTGGCGAACGAGGTCATGGGCAGCGGGCTGACGGCAGGGAACCGGAAATTTTACGCCGTGCAGGGTGTCGCACCGCCGCAACACAAGGCCTGGATTCCGCCTCCGTCCTACGGTTCAGGGGCGCCTGCCGGGCGGTTTGCGAAAGATCCCATGGCACAATCGCCTCAACGTTTTGGGTGGTGGTCACTTAAAGCGTCCTTGATTCGCAGCGCGGCTGCGGCTTTTTCCCCAAGAGGAGAACCATGAAGAAACTGAATAAAGTGGCGATGATGTTTGCAGTCGCTGCGCTCGCCACTGCCGCCGGCGCGCAGACCCGTGTCACCGCCGCAAATGGTGGCCCAGTCATCGACAACTGGCAAAACGGTACCGGCGAATTGGTGTGGAAGAACGGCACGAACGAATTGTGCTGGCGCGATGCAAACTGGACGCCTGCTACTGCTGCCGCTGGCTGCGATGGCGCCTTGGTGCCGCCGCCGCCGCCCGCTGCCGTGATCCCTGCTGCGCCCGCACCCGCTGCTCCGCCGGCTCCTCCGGCTGTTGCAGCCTCGAAGGTCACCTTCGCTGCAGACGCCTTCTTCGACTTCGACAAATCCGTCCTCAAGCCCGAAGGCCGCGCGAAGCTGGATGACTTGGTCTCGAAGATCCGCGACGTGAACCTCGAAGTGATCATCGCTGTCGGCCACACCGATTCGATCGGCACTGACGCCTACAACCAACGCCTCTCGGTCCGCCGCGCCGAAGCCGTCAAGGCCTATCTGGTCTCGAAGGGCATCGAACGCAACCGCGTCTACACCGAAGGCAAGGGCGAGAAGCAGCCGGTCGCCGACAACCGCACCAAGGAAGGCCGCGCCAAGAACCGCCGCGTGGAAATCGAAGTGGTCGGTACCCGCGCGAACCGTTGATTCGCAAGAATCCTCAAAAGAAACCCCGCCTCGGCGGGGTTTTTTAATGGGCAAATGCGATGCGGATTCGTCGAGCCTGGGTTAAGGCAATTCGCGTCGTTTCATAATCCGCATATGACCGAAACAGTGAACGCCGATCCAGCGGAACTCGCTAAATTTTCTGATCTGGCTCACCGCTGGTGGGATCTGGAAAGCGAATTCCGGCCGCTCCATGAAATTAATCCACTCCGCCTCGAGTGGATCGAAAGTATCACGCCCATAGCAGGGCGCCGGGTGCTTGACGTGGGCTGCGGCGGTGGAATCCTCTCCGATGCGATGGCGCGGCGCGGCGGCGAGGTGCTTGGCATCGACTTGGCAGACAAGGCCCTCAAGGTGGCTCAACTGCACGCGCTGGAAGCTGCAACCCGTGGTGTGACGTATCGCCAGATCAGCGCCGAGGCGCTGGCCGCCGAGCAGCCAGGGAACTTCGACGTCGTCACTTGCATGGAGATGCTGGAGCACGTGCCTCAGCCGTCCTCGGTCGTGAAGGCCTGCGCCGAGCTGGTCAAGCCGGGTGGCTGGGTCTTCTTCTCGACGATCCATCGCAACCTCAAGTCATTTTTATTGGCAATCGTCGGCGCGGAATACGTGCTGGGCATGCTGCCGCGCGGCACGCACGAGTACCGGAAACTGATCCGGCCGAGCGAGCTGGCTGCCCACTGCCGCGCTGCGGGGCTCGAGCTGCTTGAGACACGCGGTCTGCAGCACAATCCGCTCACGCGCCGCTATTGGCTCAGCGACGACACCAGCGTCAACTACATGTTTGCGACCCGCAAGCCCCCGGCGCCCCATTCATGATCTCTACTGCCGGGACCAGAGCCGTCTTGTTCGACCTGGACGGCACGCTGATCGACAGTGCACCCGACCTGGGCGCCGCTGCCGATCAAATGCGCACCGACCGCGGGCTGGCCTCGCTGCCGCTGGAGCGCTATCGCCCGATGGCCGGCGCTGGCGCGCGAGGGATGCTGGGGGTGGCCTTTGGTATCACGCCCGACGTGCCGGATTTCGCGCCCATGCGCGAGGAATTTTTCCTCAACTATGAAGCTCGGATGATGCGCGCGCGGGTATTCGAGGGCGTGGCTGAGTTAGTGGCATCGCTTTGCGCACAGGGCCTGCAGTGGGGCGTGGTCACCAACAAGTCGGTCCGCTTTACAGAGCCGCTCACGCGTGCGATGCCGTTGTTCGCCACGGCGCGTGCAATCGTCAGCGGCGACACCACCCCGTATGCCAAGCCGCATCCCGAGCCCCTTTTGGAGGCGGCACGTCGACTCGGCGTGCCGCCTGAGCGCTGCATCTACGTGGGCGACGATGAGCGCGACATGGCAGCTGGGCGGGCCGCGGGCATGCGCACCGTAGCCGCAGCCTACGGCTACATGGGTGCAGACGCAGACCTCACGCGCTGGGAAGCCGACGCGGCCATCGAATCGCCCCTGCAGCTCTTGCAACTACTGGAAAAGACCTAAAATACCTGCTTGGGGCTGCACTGGTTTCGACGTGGGTTCGGAATCGCAGCGGGGCATGTCGAGCTGAATGCGCTCGTAAAACAGATTCAAACAAACTAACTGCAAACGACGAACGTTTCGCACTCGCCGCTTAATTGCCGGTGAGCTTTGCAACAGCACGCCGATGGGCTGGGCAAGGGGGCACGGAGCAATCCGCGCCTCCCGGCTGCAAAGATAATCTACGTCGGCTGGCCTTGATCCGGGTACCTTGGATCAAGGCGAGATCCAAGGGTACTGGCGGCCGGTGTAGCGTGCGACTGCGCGACACCGGTGGCGAGACTCAAAACAGATCGCTAAACATGTAGATCTGCGCGAAGAAGGCTTGCGGACGGGGGTTCAAATCCCCCCAGCTCCACCATTCAACTTGCAAAGACGTTCTCTTTGCGTTCACGATGTCGCGGTTTGCCCCAGGCGGTCGGACATCGGTCATTGTCTCCATGCACCCTTCAAGTACGATGCCGCGCCGAGCGGTTCTGTCGGGCCGGCGCGCATTTCTGGGAGGCACACAATGACAATCACTTCATCTTCTGTGCAGGCTGTCACCTGGAGTGACCTGTGCGATGCCAGCTTCTGGCGCTCGCTCGCGCCACAACTTTGCGTTGGAGGGATGCGGTCGGATGCCGGCACCGCGCCGCGGCAGAGCTATGAACGGCTCGGGCAGCGGATGTCGAATGACGGTTACTTCGACGACTGCGATGAGGTGATCGAGCAGCTGGCGCCACGCGTGGGCGAGGCTGTGAAGCGCTGCGTCGCTGCGGGGCTGCCGGCCGTGTTCGCGTGGGTCTACGACGAGCCGTGGGCTTGCTACGCGCGTCTCCGACCCGTGCTCGCGCACTTCCTGGGCGCCGAGTTCAAGCCGTTGCCGGCGTTCTGGGCATGGCACGTCGATCCAAAAAAGGGGGAGACCGGCTGGAAGCCACACCGTGACAATCGCCACAGCTCACTCGCCGCGGATGGTTCACCGCTCTCGCTCACCTGCTGGATTCCCTTGTCCGACGCGAACCCGCTCAACAGCTGCATGTACATCGTGCCGAAGCATATGGATCCCGGCTACAGCACCCCCTTGGGCATGCCCGAGCCGCCGATGCCCGTCTTCGCGGCGCGCGCGTTGCCAGCGAAGCCCGGCGATTACCTGGTCTGGAATCAGTGCGTCATGCACTGGGGCGGCCCGACCAGCGAGTTTGCCGAGCACCCTCGCATGAGCATGGCATTGGAGTTTCAGCGCGGCGATGTTCAACCCATCATGCAGCCATTCCGATACGGTGACCATCTCCCGGCCATGCCTCCCTTGCTGGAGCAGAAGCCCCATCCTGGCTTCAACGCCCGCCTGCAACTCGTCGCGCGGCAAATACTCCAGTACCAGCACATGTATGGCTTGTCGCACGGTCTCGCTGACCTCGCGGTGTATTTGCTCACGGCGCCCACTCGCAACGACTAGCAACGGGGCCGACTGCAAATTCTGGTTCTTTCTTTCTCGTTCCTCGCGCGGTGTCGCACGCGGGCTATAGTCCGCCTCGCTCGCGCCTGCAGCCGGAGGGGATCGGCCTTCCGGCAGGCACCGGAGACATCCGCGGCCGGCGCGCTGGAGGATACACATGGAATCATCGACCACGCCCACGACCTCGAACTACTACGATGTCGTTCCATACGAGTCCCATCCCTTTCCGCAATCGACGGTCGAGCACCTGGAGGCGCTCGCGTTTCTTTTCGGCCTCCCCACACCGCCGATCAAGCAAGCGCGCGTGCTCGAACTGGGCTGCGCCGCCGGCGGAAACCTGATCCCCATCGCCGCCCGCCATCCGGAGGCGTCGATGACGGGCGTGGATCTGTCCTCGGTGCAGATACAGCAGGGTCAGGCAGCCATCGACCGAGCGCAACTGAAGAACATCGAACTCCGCGCCCTGGACATCACGGGCATCGACGCTAGTTTCGGCCAGTTCGACTACATCATCTGCCATGGCGTCTACAGCTGGGTGCCGGCGCCGGTGCAAGACGCGATCCTGCGCATCTGCTCGCAAAACCTGGCGCCCGAAGGCGTGGCCTACATCAGCTACAACGTGTACCCGGGCTGGAAGGCGCGCGAGATCGTGCGCGATGCCATGATCCTGCGGGGCGCGCCGCGCGACGAACCCGACGAAAAGCTTTCCTACGCGCGCGGCATGCTCGAGTTCCTGGAGCAGTCGGCACGGCCCGACAGCGTGCTCAAGAAGACGTTGGAAGAGAACATGCCGATCGTGCGCAACTCGGGGGCGTACTACCTCCTGCACGAGTTCCTCGAGCCGCACAACGCGCCTTGCTACTTCAAGGAATTCGCTGCACGCGCCGGCGCCCACGGCCTCAGCTATCTGGCCGACGCAGAGCCCTCCACCATGTTCGTCCAGAACTACGGGGAGAAGGTGCGCGATCCCCTCCTGCGCGAATGCGGCGGCAGCCAGATCATGATGGAGCAGTACCTGGATTTCCTGGTCAACAGGACCTTTCGACAGACGCTTCTGGTCAAGCAGGAGCGTGCTGGGGACATTCGCTATCGCCTCGACGCCGCACGCATCCGCGGACTCGAGTACGCCGGTGTTTTCTCGGCCGAAGACGGCGAGGTGCTCACGCTCGATGCGCGCGAGCAGGTCTGCCGCGCGATACGCAACCTCAAGGTCACGCTGCGACTACCAGTTCACAAGGCCGTGGCTCAGATGCTCGATGAACGATACCCGGCGAGCATGCCGATCGATGCGCTGATCGCCGCGGTCTCGGCACGCACCGGCGAGCCCCGCGCTGCCGTGGAGCCGCCGGTCATGGCGATGCTCGAGGAACTGCTGATCCTCGGCGCGGTGCGCATCCGGCGCACGCCGCCGCAGGCGAGCGTCGCGGTGTCGGCCTTTCCGCGGGCGGCGGACGTAACGCGCAATGCACGAGGTCTCGCGTTGAGTGCGGGACCAACGGCCGTCGCCTGCAACCAATGGCACGAACTGGTGGGACTCTCCTTGCTCGAGCGTTGCTTGCTGCCCTTGCTCGACGGCAAGCATTCGCACGACGCACTGGCACAGCACCTGGCTGCCGAGGCCCGTGCGGGACGCCTGCGTTTCATCAAGGACGAGAAGCCGTTGACAGAAGAAGCGGCGCTGCGCGAATTCACGCAGCGGCAGGTCGCCCTGGCCTTGCGCGACCTTCGTCGAAAGGCGCTGATCGAGGCATGATGCACTCCTTTGCCAAAAGGAGATCTCGGTGAAACAACCCATATGGACCACGGCAGCGCGTAGCGGTGTGTTGGCGGCCCTGGCGCTTGCCGCAGCGGCTCAATTGCATGCCGCTTCACAGGCGCCTGCGGCGGCCGAGAACGGCATGGTGGTGAGTGCCCAGCATTTGGCGACCAGGGTGGGCGTGGATGTGCTCAAGCGCGGGGGCAACGCCATCGATTCGGCGGTGGCGGTGGGCTACGCGCTCGCAGTGGTCTATCCGGCGGCCGGGAACCTGGGCGGCGGCGGCTTCATGACTGTGCAACTGGCTGACGGCCGCAAGACCTTCCTCGACTTCCGCGAAAAGGCGCCGCTGGCGGCAACCGCCAATATGTACCTCGACAAGGACGGCAATGTGGTCAAGGGGCTGAGCACGCTTGGCCATCTTGCGGTCGGTGTTCCGGGCACCGTTTCAGGCCTCGAGCTGGCGCGCCAGAAGTACGGCACGCTGCAGCGCGCTGCGCTGATTGCGCCTGCGATCGCGCTGGCCGAACGTGGCTTCACGCTGGAGCAAGGTGACATCGACATGCTCGCGACAGCCAGCGCCGAGTTCAAGAAAGACCCGGCAAGCGGCGCCATCTTCCTCAACAAGGGCGAGCCCTTCGCGGTCGGGCAGAAGCTGGTGCAGAAGGACCTGGCAAAAACGCTCAAGGCCGTCAGCCAGAAGGGGCCGGAGGGCTTCTACAAGGGCTCCGTCGGTGCGGCCATCGTCAAGTCGAGCCAGCAGGGCAAGGGCATCATCACCCAGGCCGACCTCGACCAGTACACAACGCGCGAGCTGGCGCCGGTCGAATGCGACTATCGGGGCTACCGCGTGATCTCGGCGCCCCCGCCGAGTTCCGGTGGGGTGGTGATCTGCGAGATGCTGAACATCCTCGAGGGCTATCCGCTCAAGGACCTAGGCTTCCGCTCGGCCGAGGCGGTGCACTACCAAATCGAGGCCATGCGCCACGCCTACATGGACCGCAACAGCTACTTGGGCGATCCCGATTTCGTGAAGAACCCCCTCGACCGCCTGCTCGACAAGGGCTATGCCGAGAAGATTCGCGCGGTCATCGATCCCAAGAAGGCCGGCGTCTCCAAGGATCTCAAGCCCGGCGTGCCGCCGCATGAAGGCAGCAACACCACTCACTATTCGATCGTCGACCAGTGGGGCAATGCAGTCTCCGTGACCTACACGCTCAATGACTGGTTCGGCGCCAAGGTCACCGCGGCCGGCACCGGCGTGCTGCTCAACAACGAAATGGACGACTTCACTTCCAAGGTGGGCGTGCCCAACCTCTACGGTCTGGTGCAGGGCGAAGCCAATGCCATCGCTCCGGGCAAGCGGCCACTCTCCTCGATGAGCCCGACCATCATGACCAAGGACGGCAAGCCCGTCTTCGTGGTCGGTACGCCGGGTGGCAGCCGCATCATCACGGCGGTCCTCCACACCCTCCTCAACGTGGTGGACTACGGCATGAGCGTGCAGGAGGCGGTCGATGCGCCGCGCTTCCATCAGCAGTGGCTGCCCGATGTGACCAATGTCGAGACGTTCGCGCTCAGTCCCGACACCCGCAAGATATTGACCGACATGGGACACAACCTCGGAGTGCCCCAGCCGGCCAACCACGTGGCAGCGATCATCGTTGGCGCCCCTGCATTGGGCGGCAAGCCGGTAGGCAAGAACCGCTTCTACGGCGCCAACGATCCGCGCCGCAACACCGGGCTCGCCCTCGGCTACTGATGCGCATCGAGGAGATCCTTTATACGCAGGGCTTCGGCACCCGGCGCGTTTGCGCCGGGCTGATCCAACAAGGCTTCGTGCAGGTGGATGGGACGGCGGTCACTGACCCGGCCACGGAGTTCGAGGTTCAGGGCCTGCGTTTCATCGTGCAGGGCAGCGCGTGGGAATACCACGAGAAGGCCTACCTGATGCTGCACAAGCCGGCTGGCACCGAATGCTCGCAGAAGCCCTCGACCTATCCCAGCATCTACACGCTGCTCCCGGCGCCCCTGCGCCAGCGGCCCAACAAGGGCGCGGTGCAGGGCGTGCAGGCCATCGGGCGCCTGGACCAGGACACCACCGGGCTGCTTCTGCTGACCGATGACGGCCAGTTCATCCACCGCATGGGCTCCCCCAAGCACCATGTGCCGAAGATCTACGAGGTGGGCACGAAGCATCCGATCGATCCCGGACAGCTCGAACGTCTGCTGGCCGGCGTGGTGCTCGACGACGATCCCAAGCCGGTGCGGGCAGCGGCTTGCGAAGCCGCCGGCCCGCTGCAGCTTCGGCTGACGCTGACGGAGGGCAAGTATCACCAGGTCAAGCGCATGCTCGCTGCCGTGGGAAATCGGGTCGAGACCTTGCACAGGTCCCGCATCGGCCCACTCGCATTGCCGCAAGACCTGGCGCCTGGCCAATGGCGGTGGCTCGAAACGGACGAGGTCGAGGCTCTGCGAAATGCACGCGCCGGTCAGCCATTGAACAGGATCGATCGTTAAAATTCGAAGCCTGCTTCCGGAACGTCCCCCTTGCGCTTCAAGTTCTCCGTCCCAGGCCGCGTCTTTGCGGCCTTTTTGTTTGCCTGCCTGGTGCTGCCTTCCGTGGCCGCCGAGCCGCCGCCGGTCTTCGTGCTCAATTCGCTCGATGCCACGGTGAGCGTGATCGATCCGTCCAATTGGAGCGAGAAGCAGCGCATCCCGACCGGCAAGGAGCCGCACCATCTCTACCTCTCCCCCGACGAGAGCTCGCTGATCGTCGCCAACTCGGGTGGCGACTCGCTGACCTTCCTCGATCCACGCACCGCGGAGGTCCAGCGCGTGGTGTACGGCATCATCGATCCGTACCACCTGCGCTTCTCGCCCGACATGAAGTGGTTCGTCACGGCCGGCAACCGGCTCAACCACGTCGACATCTACCGCTGGGACGGCAAGGAGCCCAAGCTGGTCAAGCGCATCTCCTCGGGCAAGACGCCCAGCCACATCTGGATCGACGGCAAGAGCACCACCGCGTACGTGTCGATGCAGGACAGCGACGAACTGGTCGCCGTCGACCTTGCCACCCAGACCATCCGCTGGCGAACCCCCACCGGTCCCATGCCTGCCGACATTTTCGGTATCCACGACGGCAAGACCCTGCTGGTGGGGCTCACGGGCAGCGACGGCGTGCAAGTCTTCGACGTCGCGGGGCCGCAGCCCAAGCCCGTCGGCAAGATCCTGACCGGCAAGGGCGCCCATGCGTTCCGCTCGGCCGGCGACGGCCGCAGCGTTTTCGTGAGCAACCGCGTGGCCAACAGCATCAGCCGCATCGACCTGCAGACACTGCAGGTCGGCGATACCTATCCAGTGCCTGGCGGACCCGACTGCATGGATGTCTCGGCCGATGGCAAGACGCTCTACGTGACCTCGCGCTGGGCCAAGAAGCTCAGCGTGATCGACCTGGCGGGCCGCAAGGTGGTCAGGCAAGTGCCCGTCGGCCGCTCGCCGCACGGGGTCTGGACCCTGGATCATGCAAAGCGCTAAGGCTGCGGCCGCTTCCTTCCTTCTTGTAGCGGCCTTCGCTCCCGCCAGCGCGCTCGCGCAGGGCAGTTGTGCCAAGCCGGTCTACATGAGCTTCGACACCGGCCACATGGGCGTGGCCCCACTCGTGGCCGATGTCCTCAAGCGCCAGGATGTGCGTGTTACCTTCTTCGCCGCTGCCGAGCGCACCCAGACGGGCGGTGACAGCCTGGACAATCAATGGGCGCCATGGTGGAAGGCGAGGGCGGCCGAGGGCCACGAGTTCGCCTCCCACACCTACGACCACGCCTACTGGCGCGGTGACATCAAGGGTACCGCCCCGCGCTTTCGCATCCAGCCCTCTTCCGGCGCCTTCGCCGGGCGGGAGTTCACCTGGGATGCGCAGCAGTACTGCGCCAACATCGCCGAAGCGTCCGATCGCCTGCGGCACATCACCGGCAAGCAACCGCTGCCACTGTTCCGCGCCCCTGGCGGCAAGACCTCGCCCACACTGCTGGCGGCGGCCAAGGCCTGCGGTTATGAGCATGTGGGCTGGTCGCCGGCCGGCCTCCTGGGCGACGAGCTGCCGAGCGAGAAGTTCAGCAACGAGAAGCTCCTGCAGCAGGCCCTCGACCGCATTCAACCCGGCGACATCCTGGTCGCGCACCTGGGCATCTGGTCGCGCAAGGACCCGTGGGCGCCGGCAGTGCTGGAGCCCTTGATCGTCGGGCTCAAGGCCAAGGGCTTCTGCTTCGAGACGCTTCGCCAGCATCCGGCGTATCGTGCCTGGATCGCGTCGCATCGCTGACTGGCGTGACGCTGTGCCGATGGACTGGCTGACCGACATCTTCGCCAACGTACAGCAGTGGCTCTTCGAAGCTGCGGTGCAGCCGCTGGTCTACGCCGTGGGTCTCGGCGGCTGGGTCGAGGACGCCTTCGATGCCACGGGCTGGCTGCTGGTGGGGCTGATCCAGATGGGTGTGCTGCTCGCGCTCATCGGCCCGCTGCAGCGCTGGCGCCCGGCCGAGCCGGTCATCGACCGGCCGGCCATCCGCACCGACATCCTCTACACGCTGATCCATCGGCTGGGCCTGTTTCGCCTGGCCATGTTCTTTGCGATCGATCCGCTGTTCGACCAGATGCTCGGCGCGGTTCGGGCGGCCGGCTGGGGCTCCGCTCACCTGGACCAGTTCTGGCCCGGGCTGACCGACATCCCCTGGGTGGCTTTCGCGATCTACCTGGTGGTGCTGGACTTCGTCGAGTACCTCATCCATCGTGGACAGCACCGCTTCAACTGGTGGTGGGCGCTGCATTCGCTGCACCACTCGCAGCGCCAGATGACCATGTGGAGCGACAACCGCAACCACCTTCTCGATGATCTCATCCACGACTCGATCATCGTCGTGGTGGCCCAGCTGATCGGCGTGGCGCCAGGGCAGTTCATCGCCATTGTTGCCTTCACTCAGCTGAGCGAGAGCCTGCAGCATGCCAATCTGCGCTGGAGCTTCGGTGCCCTCGGCGAGCGGCTCTGGATCAGCCCGCGTTTTCATCGCCTGCACCACAGTATCGGCATCGGTCACGAGTCGAAAGGCCCGCGCACGCTCGGCGGCCACAACTTCGGCGTGCTGCTGCCTTGGTGGGACATGCTCTTTTGCACCGTCAATTTCGAGCAGCGTTACGACCCGACGGGCGTGCGCGACCAAGTCGAGCCGGATGCGCAGGGCCGCCTGCGGGAGTACGGCTGCGGCTTCTGGTCGCAGCAGTGGCTGGGACTGAAGCGGCTGGTCGGCCGCGGCTGAGCAGGGGCTCAGCGGAGCACCTTCGCTTTCGGCTACCTGCCATGTGCCTTCCGAGCAGCCGCGCGCGCTCATTCCACCGGGGTCACTGAACCCGCGTTCACGCGCTGGCGTTATCCTCTGCCCCCGATGCGTCTCCTCCTCGACTCCTTCTGGCGATCGGTCGCCTATTGCATGCACCCGCGGGTCATCGTGCTGTCGCTGCTCCCGCTCGGGCTCATGGTGCTGCTGGCGGCGCTGCTCGGTTACTTCTACTGGGACGCCACAGTCGCCTGGACGCGCGAGGCGCTCGAGGCCTGGCCGCTGCTGGCCAGCTTCTGGGGCTGGATCGGGCGGCTTTTTTCCAGCGACGTCACCTCCGTGGTCGCGCCAATGGTGGTGGTGATCGCCGCGACGCCGTTGATCGTGGTGGTGGCACTGCTGGTCGTCTCCGGCCTGATGGCCCCGGCGCTGACGCGACTGGTGGCCGAGCGCCGCTTCCCTTCGCTGGAGCAGAAGAAAGGCGCTTCCTTTCTCGGAAGCGTGTTCCGATCGCTGGGCCTCACGGTGCTGGCACTGCTCGCGCTGGTGGTCTCCATGCCGCTCTGGCTGATCCCGCCGCTGGTGCTGATCCTGCCGCCGCTGATCTGGGGCTGGCTGACGTACCGCGTGATGAGCTTCGACGCCCTCTCCGAGCACGCGAGCTCCGAGGAACGTGCGACGCTGCTGCGCGCCCACCGGCTGCCGCTGCTCGGCATCGGCGTGCTGTGCGGCTATCTTGGCGCCGCGCCCAGCATCGTCTGGGCGTCCGGGCTGCTTTTCGTCGCTGCCTTCCTCGTGCTGGCGCCGCTCGCGATCTGGATCTACACGCTGGTGTTCGCGTTCTCCGCGCTCTGGTTCTCGCACTACTGCCTGGACGCACTGGCCCAGCTCCGGGCGAAGCGTGCGGCGGCGGCCTTTCCCACAACGGCGGCCGAAGCGGCGGATGCCCGCGCGGTCGCAACCCAATGGGGTGCCCCATGACCGGTTTCATCGGCCTGCTCGTCGTCGGCGACGAGATCCTCTCGGGCAAGCGCGCCGACAAGCACATGCCCAAGCTGATCGAGCTGCTCGCCGCGCGCGGCCTGCAACTGGCCTGGGCCGAATACGTCGGCGACGAGCCGACCCGTATCACTGCTGCGCTGGGCCGCGCCTTTGCATCCGGCGACATCGTGTTCTCCACCGGCGGCATTGGCGCCACGCCCGACGATCACACGCGCCAGTGCGCGGCCGCGGCGCTGGGCGTGCCGCTTGCCTTGCATCCCGAGGCCGAGGCCCTGATCCGGGAGCGCATGCAGGACACGGCACGCGAGCAGGGCACCGTCTACGAGCCCGATCGTCCCGACAACATCCACCGGCTCAACATGGGCGTGTTCCCGCTCGGGGCCAGAATCATCCGCAACCCCTACAACAAGATCCCCGGCTTCAGCGTGGCCGACGTGCATTTCGTGCCCGGCTTTCCCGTCATGGCCTGGCCGATGATCGAGTCGGTCCTCGACGAGCGCTACGGCCACCTGTTCGCCCGAGGCCGCTCGGTCGAGAAATCGGTGATCGTCTTCGGAGCCATGGAAGCTACGCTCACGCCGCTGATGGAAGCCGTCGAGCGCACGCATCCTGGCATCAAGGTCTTCAGCCTGCCCAGTGTCGACCACGCCGAACATGGCCGTCACATCGAACTCGGCGTCAAGGGCGAGGCCGCCCGCGTCGATGCTGCTTATGCGCAACTTCTAGAAGGCCTGCACGGCTTTGATGCACGTCTTGGCCCTGAATTGGTGCGTTAGTTCGATTGGCACCAACTTGGTTACAACTTGCCTGTTTTTGGGTGCACCGCTGGAGACTGGGCGCCCCTTTCTGGCCCTGACAATGGCACAGAAACTGCATTCTCGATCCTGCTGATTTCCAACCACTACCAATCCTAGGAGAAGCCTGATGGCTAAGACCGTCGCCGATGTACTGAAACTCGTCAAGGAAAACGAGGTCAAGTTCGTCGACTTTCGATTCACCGACACCCGCGGCAAAGAGCAGCACGTGACCGTGCCGGTCTCGCACTTCGACGAGGGCAAGTTCAACGACGGTCACGCCTTCGACGGCTCGTCGATCGCCGGTTGGAAGGGCATCGAGGCCTCGGACATGCTGCTCATGCCCGACCCGAACACGGCCAACATCGACCCCTTTTTCGAAGAGACCACCCTCATCCTCACCTGTGACGTGGTCGACCCTACGGATGGCAAGCCCTACGAGCGCGATCCGCGCTCGCTGGCCAAGCGCGCCGAGGCTTACATGAAGGCCTCCGGCCTGGGCGACACCGCCTTCTTCGGCCCGGAGCCCGAGTTCTTCGTCTTCGACGGCGTGCGCTGGCAGAACGACATGTCCGGCTGCTTCGTCAAGATCGAGTCCGAAGAGGCCTCGTGGAACACCGGCAAGGAGTTCGAGCACGGCAACACGGGCCACCGCCCTGCCGTCAAGGGCGGCTACTTCCCCGTGCCGCCGGTCGACAGCTTCCAGGACATGCGCTCCGAGATGTGCCTGGTGCTCGAGTCGCTGGGCATCCCCGTCGAAGTGCATCACCACGAAGTGGCGAACGCCGGCCAGATGGAACTCGGCACCAAGTTCAGCACGCTCATACAACGTGCCGACTGGGTCCAGCTGCAGAAGTACGTGATCCACAACGTGGCCCACGCCTACGGCAAGACCGCCACCTTCATGCCCAAGCCGATCGTCGGCGACAACGGCTCCGGCATGCACGTGCATCAGTCGGTCTGGAAGGACGGCAAGAACCTGTTCGCCGGCGACGGCTATGCAGGCCTGAGCGATTTCGCGCTGCACTACATCGGCGGCATCATCAAGCATGCCCGTGCGCTGAACGCCATCACCAACCCCGGCACCAACAGCTACAAGCGCCTGGTGCCCGGTTTCGAAGCCCCGGTGAAGCTGGCCTACTCGGCCAAGAACCGCTCGGCCTCGATCCGCATCCCCTTCGTGGCCAACCCGAAGGGCCGCCGCGTCGAGGCGCGCTTCCCCGACCCGATGATGAACCCCTACCTGGGCTTTGCTGCCATGCTGATGGCCGGCCTGGACGGCGTGGAGAACAAGATCCATCCGGGCGAGGCCGCCAGCAAGGACCTCTACCACCTGCCGCCGGAAGAAGACGCGCTGATCCCGACCGTGTGCCACAGCCTCGACCAGGCGCTCGACTATCTCGACAAGGACCGTGCATTCCTGACCAAGGGCGGCGTGTTCACCGACGCCTACATCGACGCCTATATCGACCTCAAGATGCAGGAAGTCACGCGCTTTCGCATGGCCACGCACCCGGTCGAGTTCGACATGTACTACTCCTTGTAAGGGCATCGCCCGAGCGGCGGGCCTTTCAGTGAAATAAAGGACGGCTTGCCGTCCTTTTTTCCTGGGGTCACGCCCTTCCGTGGCAGCGCTGTCGAATTGCATGAAAATGCCATCCGGGTGCCCACTTCCATACGATGATCATGAAGACTTCTTCCGTTTACCTGCTGGCCGCCATGGCAGCGGTCAGCATCCACATGCAGGTGCAGGCGCAGCAGGAACGTGTCTGGCGCTGCGGCAACGAATACACCAACAACGCGACCGTCGCCCAGCAGCGCGGCTGCAAGGTGATGGAAGGCGGCAACGTGACGGTGGTGCAGGGTAGCCGTCCAGTCGCGGCTGCCGCCCCCAGCGGCGGCGGCGCAGTGCGGGCACCGGCCGGCACTCCGCGCGTCGAAAGCGTGGACCAGCGCGCGCGCGACGGCGAAGCCCGCTCGGTGCTGGAGTCCGAGCTCAAGAAGGCCGAAGAGCGCCAGGCTCAACTGCTCAGGGACTACAACAACGGCGAGCCCGAGAAGCAGGGCAGCGAGTCCCGCAACTACCAGAAGTACCTCGACCGCGTGGCCGAGATGAAGGCCGACATCGCACGCAACGAGAGCGACATCGCAGGCATCCGCCGGGAAATCGGCCGACTTCCGGCCACCCGCTGATGGCCTTTGGAAAGTCCGCTGCCGCCGCCAGGCGCCTCCAGGCTTTCGACCTCCTCTCCACCCTGATCGCGGTGGTGCGCACCGATGGCTCGGTGCTCTTCGCCAACGCCGGCCTCGAGGACGCGCTGGGCACCTCGCGCCGCACACTCGAAGGCTCGCAGTTCGGCGCCTGTTTTCACGAACCCCAGGTGCTGCGCACTGCCATCGATGGCGCCCGCAGCAACGACTTCGCCACGCTGCGCTACGAAGCTTTTCTGCGCCGCGTCAACCACGAGCTCATGCCCGTGCAGGTGACGCTCGCGCAGGGCGACCGCGCGGGTGAGCTCATCATCGAGATGTCACCGCTCGAGCAACAGGCGCGGCAAGACCGCGAGGAGCGCCTGCTCGACCAGGCGCAGGCCAACAAGGAGCTGATCCGCAACCTCGCGCACGAGATCAAGAACCCACTGGGCGGCATTCGCGGCGCGGCGCAGCTGCTGCAGATGGAGGTGGAGTCGCGCGACCTGGTGGAGTACACGCAAGTCATCATTCACGAGGCCGATCGCCTGCAGACGCTTGTCGATCGCCTGCTCGCTCCGCACCGACGCCCGCACGTGGTGGGCGATGTCAACATCCACGAAGTGTGCGAGCGTGTGCGCTCGGTCATCCTGGCCGAGTTCCCGCGCGACCTGCACATCGAGCGCGACTTCGACGTGTCGATCCCGGAGTTCCGTGGCGACCGCGAGCAGTTGATCCAGGCCACCCTCAACATCGTCCACAACGCGGCGCAGGCGCTCGCCGAGAGGCGGGCAGCGGGCGACGCGCGCATCACCTTCAAGACGCGCGTCGCGCGTCAAGTGATATTCAACAAGCAGTGGTATCGACTGGCACTGGAATTGCATGTCATCGACAATGGACCGGGTGTGCCGGACGCAATCAAGGACCGCATCTTCTATCCGCTCGTGTCGGGCAGGGAAGGCGGAACAGGCCTTGGTTTGACGCTGGCACAAACTTTCGTGCAACAACACCATGGGGTGATCGAGTGCGACAGTGTTCCGGGCCGGACTGATTTCAAGATATTGATACCGTTGCCTTAGAACAGGGAAGAAGGAACTGCATGAAGCCGATCTGGATAGTGGATGACGACCAATCGATCCGTTTCGTGCTGGAGAAAGCGCTGCTGCGGGAAGACCTGCCCACCCGCAGCTTCACCAACACCCGTGAGGTGCTCGCCGCGCTCGAAGCCGCGGCCGACGACGAGATGCTTGGCCCCCAGGTGCTGGTGAGCGACATCCGCATGCCCGGTGGCTCCGGCCTCGACCTGCTCGACAAGATCAAGGCCAAGCATCCCGGCCTGCCGGTCATCATCATGACGGCCTTCTCCGACCTCGACAGCGCCGTCTCGGCCTTCCAGGGCGGCGCCTTCGAGTATTTGCCCAAGCCCTTCGACCTGCCGCGCGCGGTGGAGCTGATCCGCCGAGCGGTCGACGAAAGCCAGCGCGAGGAGGTGGCCGAGGAACGCATGGCCGCGACGCCTGAAATGCTGGGCCAGGCGCCCGCCATGCAGGACGTCTTTCGCGCGATCGGGCGGCTGTCGCAAAGCAACGTGACCGTGCTGATCACCGGCGAGTCCGGCAGCGGCAAGGAGCTGGTCGCACGTGCGCTGCACAAGCATTCGCCCCGGGCCGGCGGGCCTTTCGTCGCGATCAACACCGCGGCCATTCCCAAGGACCTGCTCGAGAGCGAGCTCTTCGGCCACGAGCGCGGCGCCTTCACCGGCGCGCAAACCATGCGACGCGGGCGCTTCGAGCAGGCCGACGGCGGCACGCTCTTCCTCGACGAAATCGGCGACATGCCCTTCGACCTGCAGACGCGCCTGCTGCGCGTGCTGAGCGACGGACACTTCTACCGCGTGGGCGGCCACAACTCGGTCAAGGCCAACGTGCGCGTGATCGCGGCCACGCACCAGGACCTGGAGCTGCGCGTGAAGCAGGGCGGCTTCCGCGAAGACCTGTTTCACCGCCTCAACGTCATCCGGCTGCGGCTGCCGGCCTTGCGCGAACGCGGCGAGGACGTGCCCGCGCTCACCCGCCACTTCCTGCAGCAGAGCGCCAAGCAGCTCGGCGTCGAGCCCAAGCGCATCTCGGACGCGGCGCTGGCGCAGCTGTCGACCTTCGCTTTCCCCGGCAACGTCCGGCAGCTCGAGAACATCTGCCATTGGTTGACCGTGATGGCGCCTGCGCAGCTGATCGAGGCCAAGGACCTGCCCCCCGAGGTGATGGCCAGCGCGCCGGTAGAGGCACCGCCTTCCACAGTGAGCGCTGCACCGGCGGCGATCGCCGAGCGCGAGGCGGCCGCTCCTTCGGCCGTTCCTCCCGCAGTCGCGGTGCCGGTCGCGCCGGCTGCCGCCGTCGGCCAGGTCGCTGGCTGGGAAAGCGGCCTGGAGCAGGAAGCCCAGAGCCTGCTGGCGGCTGGGCGCCACGACGTCTGGGACGCCCTGTCGCGTCGCTTCGAGTCGCGCCTGATCCTCACCGCGCTGGCCAACACGCGGGGCCGCCGCATCGAGGCGGCGCAGAAGCTCGGCATCGGGCGCAACACCATCACCCGCAAGATCCAGGACCTGGGCCTGGAATAGGCCCAGGTTGGCGCAAAGCCGTGGCCGCGGCTCGCGCTCAGCGACTGCGCTGGCCCAGCGTCAGCGTGTCGAGCTGAAACTGCCCGCTCTTGTCCCACAACCAGGTGTCGACATAGGTGTGCGCGCCGAGCTTGCCCGGGTTCGGCAGCGGCGACGCGTCGCGGATCAGCTGCGCGATCATGCCGCTGACTTCCGGTGCGTGGCTCGGCGTGCGGCTGAAGTGCACCCCCGTCACACGGCCCGTTGCGTCGATGTCGGTCTCGGTGACCACCACGGCATACACCAGCGGTGGGATCTTCCCCTTGTAGATGCGCTTGGGATAGGCGTTGTAGATGTGCCGGGCGCCTACCTTGCGATAAGCGCGCACGGCCGGCGTCTGCGCGGTGATGAGGCGCACGGTCGGCACCTCGGCAGAGGGCGTGGACACGGCTTCGTCCGCGGGCTTGTCGGTGTCGCGCGAAGCCGCGGGGCCTGCGGCGTCCGGCTTGAAAATCGAACAGGCGGAGAGGCCGAGTGCGGCCGCGAGCAGCGCGGCCTTGACTGCAGCATTGGAAGCTTTCATGCCTCGAGCTCCAGGGTCACGGGTGCATGGTCGCTGGGCTTGTCCCACTTGCGGGGCACGCGGTCGATGACGCAGCCCTTCGCTCGCGCCGCCAGCGGCTCGCTCACCAGGATGTGGTCGATGCGCAGCCCGCGGTTCTTCTGGTAGCCCAGCATGCGGTAGTCCCACCACGAATAGCTCTTCTCCGGCTGCTCGAACAGGCGAAAGCTGTCCACCAGTCCGAGCTGCAGCAGGGCCTTGAAGTGATCGCGCTCCTCGGTGGTGTGATGGATGGTCCCGGCCAGGCCCACGGGATCGAAGCTGTCGCGGTCCTCCGGCGCGATGTTGAAGTCGCCCAGCAAGGCAAGCCGCGGATGCGCCATCAGCTCTCCGCTCAGCCAGTCGCGCAGCCCGCGCAACCACCCCATCTTGTAGGCAAATTTTTCGGTGCCGGGCGCCTGCCCGTTGACGAAGTAGCCGTTGACGATGCGCAGCGCTCCGGAGGGCGTGTCGAGGGTCGCACTGATCACGCGCGAATGGTCGTCAGCGAAGCCGCCGATGTTCTTCGCGACATCGCGCAGCGGAGCGAGGCTCAGGATCGCCACACCGTTGTAGGTCCGCTGGCCGAACACCGCCGCGTGATAGCCGGCCGACTGCAGCACGTCCAGCGGGAACTTGTCGTCGCTCATCTTGAGCTCCTGCAGGCACAGCACGTCGACAGGATTGGCGATCAGCCAATCCAGCACATGCTGCAGCCGGGCGGTGAGGGAATTGACGTTCCAGGTGGCAATTTTCATGAAAGGGTTCAAGTTGTCTTGTACCTCGTCAGCTTAGCAAATGGCCCTCTGCCGAGCGGCTGGTCAATGAGGAGCCGCGGGCTGCTGGGCTGCAGCGGGCCGTCCATGGGGGGGGGAGATCCTGGCCTTGTCCGATCGAATACTCGTCGCGCGGCAGGGCGTGTCGTCCAGGAGTTCGCGCCGGAAGCCGCCACCGAGGACAAGGTCATGTAAGCGGCCGTGCACTGACCCGCCCGCCTTTTTCGCATGCGGCGCCGCGGCAGGCGATCTCAGCTGTCCGCGAAGTGCTCGAAGAGCAGGCCCCGCAGCCACTGGTTGCCCGGGTCGCGGTGGAAGCGTGCGTGCCAGAAGCAGTTGATCGCGATCTCCGGCAGCTTGGCGGGGTGCGCGCGCCAGACCAGCCCGAAAGGCTCGGCGATGCTGCGGGCCAGGCGCTCGGGCACGGTGGCGATCATCGGCGTGGCGCGCAGGATGTGCCCGATGGCAACGAAGTGCGGCACGGTCAGACGGACGCGGCGCGCGATGCCCTGCGCGGCCATCAACTCGTCGACCTGGCCGTGGCCGGTGCCTATGGCCTGCACCAGCAGGTGGTCGGCGGCCGAGAAGTCCTTGAGCGACAGCCGCGCCTTGGCGGCCAGCGGATGCGCCGCGCTGAAGAGGCACACGTAGCGTTGGCGGAACAGGCGCCGCTGGAAGATGCTGGTCTTCAGTTGCGGCAGCAGTCCGATGGCGATGTCCACATGGCCGGCCTCCATCGCATCGCGCAGGTTGACGGCGGTGTTGCGCACGGTGCTGATGGTCACGCCCGGCGCAGTGCTCGCGAGCAACTCCATGAGCAGCGGCGTGAAGTAGATCTCGCCGATGTCGGTCATCGCGAGCGTGAAGCCGCGTGTGCTGGTGACCGGGTCGAAGACGGTGTGCTGGTTCAGGGCCCCGTGGAGCGCGCTCATGGCATAGGCCACCGGCTCCGCCAGTTGCAGCGCGAAGGGCGTGGGCTCCATGCCGCGCGCGGTGCGCAGGAACAACTCGTCGCCGAACACGCGGCGCAGCCGCGCCAGCGCATTGCTGATGGCCGGCTGCGAGAGTCCCAGCGTCTCGGCCACCGCCGAGACGCGCTTTTCGGCCAACATGCGATCGAAGACCAGGAGCAGGTTCAGGTCGATGTCCTTGAGCTCCATGCGCGCACCTTTATTCACGGTGGTGATTCGATAGATTCACGAGATTCTATTGGCCAATGGGAGGACGGAGCCGATGATCGGCGCCATGGACCTGCACATCCGCCCTCTGGGCCGCACCCTCGACGTTCGCCCCGGCGCGAACCTGCTCGAGGTGCTGCGCGAGCACCAGGTGCCGGTGTCGTACAGCTGCATGGCGGGGCGCTGCGGCACTTGCCGCTGCAAGCTGGTCGAAGGCCGGCTGCTCGATGGCGGGCCGGGGCCGGGCGCGATGCGGCCCGAGGGCCCGCGCGAGCACTATGTGCTGGCCTGCCAGAGCACGCTGACCGAGGGCTGCACGATCGAGATCCCCGAGCCGGACGAGGTGGTCGTGCACCCGGCACGCATCGTCAAGGCCACGATCGCAGGCATCGACGTGCTCACGCACGACATTCGACGGCTGCGGCTGAAACCTGCCAAGCCGCTGTCCTTCTCGCCGGGGCAGTACGCGCAGCTGCAGTTCGCGCCCGAGCATGTGCGACCCTATTCGATGGCGCGCACGAGCGGCGACGCGGAGCTCGAATTCCACGTGCGGCGCGTACCGGGTGGGCGCGTCACCGATTACGTGTTCGAAAAACTCAAGCCCGGCGATGCGGTGCGCGTGAGCGGGCCGATGGGCGCGGCCTACCTGCGCACGCGGCACGAGGGGCCCATCCTCTGCGCAGCCGGCGGCACCGGGCTGGCGCCGGTGCTGGCGATCGTGCGCGGCGCGATCGAGGCCGGCATGTCCAACCCGATCCACCTCTACTTCGGCGTGCGTTCGGACGCCGACGTGTACGGGCTGGAGGAACTGCGCGAGCTGCAGGCGCTGCATCCGGCACTGAAGGTGCATGTGGTCGGCGTCACCGGGCCGATGCGCCCGGGCATGCGCCAGGGCCTGATCACCGACGCCATCCTTGCCGATTGGCCGGCCGGCTTCGAGGGATGGCGCGCCTACCTCTGCGGTTCGCCGCCGATGGTGGAAGCCGTCACGCTTCTGCTCGAGGCGCGCGGGCTGCCCATCGAGAAGATCCATGCCGACGCCTTTTATCCGCAGGCAGCCTGAAGCGGCGACCAGAAGAAAGGAGACCCCCTCATGAACCCCAACCCATCGATCGTCTTTCCGCACGAGCTGCGCTGGGAATCGGAGAAGACCAGCCGAATTCCCTTCATGGCCTACACCGGCGAGGAACAGCACAAGAAGGAGCTGGAGCGCTTCTTCTACAGCAAGCACTGGTGCTACGTCGGACTGGAGGCGGAGATCCCGAACGCGGGCGACTTCAAGCGCACCGCGATCGGCGAGCGCTCGGTGATCATGGTGCGCGACGCCGACGGCGGGATCAACGTGGTGGAGAACGTCTGCGCGCATCGCGGCATGCGCTTTTGCCGCGAGCGGCAGGGCAACCGCAAGGAGTTCGTCTGCCCCTACCACCAGTGGAACTACACGTTGAAGGGCGACCTGCAGGGCGTGCCCTTTCGCCGCGGCGTGAAGCAGGACGGCAAGGTCAACGGCGGCATGCCGGCGGACTTCAAGACGCAGGAGAACAGCCTCAACAAGCTCAAGGTGGCCACGCGCGGCGGTGTGGTCTTCGCGTCCTTCGACCATGAGGTCGAGTCCCTGGAGGATTTCATGGGGCCGGCGATCCTGCACTACTTCGATCGGCTCTTCAACGGCCGCAAGTTGAAGATCCTCGGCTACAACCGCCAGCGCATCCCCGGCAACTGGAAGCTGATGCAGGAGAACATCAAGGACCCGTACCACCCAGGCCTGCTGCACACCTGGTTCGTCACCTTCGGGCTCTGGCGCGCCGACAACAAGTCGGAGCTGAAGATGGACGCGCGAGGCCGTCACGCCGCGATGATCTCGACCCGCGGCAGCGCGGGCAAGGCGGCGCAGGTCACGCAGGTCGCCAGCTTCAAGGAGAGCATGCAGCTGAAGGACCCGCGCTTCCTCGACATCGTGCCCGAGCCCTGGTGGGGCGGGCCGACGGCGGTAATGACCACGCTGTTCCCGAGCGTGATCCTGCAGCAGCAGGTCAACAGCGTCTCCACCCGGCACATCCAGCCGGTCGGCCACGACGCCTTCGATT